>NZ_CAJXQY010000148.1 GCF_913058315.1 uncultured Alteromonas sp.
GGAAAGCTTTTCCGACTTACCGGCAAAAATGCGATACACCAGCACGGTATAAGCCAGAATGCAGGGCACTACCACCACCGCGCCCACCAGCAGGAATCGCAACGAATTGCCATCACTGAGCACATCCATGAAGGCCAGTTTACCCGGCACCACATAAGGGTAATAACTGATACCGAAAGCGGCGAAGCATAAGCCGAAAATGAGCAATGCAATGGCAAAGGGTAACCATTCTCCTTTGCCGCCTGCTTCAGGTAATTTCTTCAGTACTACACTGCATAACAGCAACAAAGCGAAACAGGTAAACGGGATTGTCATTAATACCCAGCCCACCGGGCTTTCCAGCCATAACACCCGAACCTCTTCATGCAGGGTAAGATTAAGCACACTCACAGCCAGTATGCCGCTGGCCAGCACCAGCAGGCAGCGTTTAGCCCAGTAAAAGGCCTTGGCCTGTAACTCGCCTTCGGACTTCAGGATCAGCCAGCAGGCACCGATAAACGCATAAGCAGCGGTTACCCCAAAAGCGGCAAGTAAGGCAAACCCCTGAGCGTAGATATCGGTGCGTAATCCGGTAACCCAAATCCCCAGCATATATCCTTGCGACAGCGTGGTGAGTAATGAGCCGTATTTAAAGCACGTATCCCACTTGGGCTTTTTGTTATGAGGCACTTTAGCGCGAAAATCAAAAGATACGCCACGCAGAATAAGCCCCAGCAACATAAAGGTGGCCGGCAAATACAATGTTTGCAGTATCTGGCTATGAGCCTCGGGAAAAGCAATCAGTAAAATACCCACCGCCAGCACCAGCCAGGTTTCATTGGCATCCCAATAAGGACCAATGGAGGCTATCATATCGTCTTTAAACTGCTCGTTACGAGGCGGAAACAACACCCCTACACCCAGATCGTAGCCGTCGAGTATGGCGTATAACAATACCGCGAGTGCCAACAGACCAAGGTATATATTGCCCAGCGCGGTAACAGAAAGTGATTCAAATGGCATGCTTAGCTCCTATGCGTTGCTGCTGGCAATATCGAGTTTATTGGTATGTTTTTCGTCAGCGTCTCCCTTGCTAATTTCTTCGATACCTACAGACTTCCGGCACATCAACGTCAGCGTGCGGATATAAGCCACCATCAGCACGGCATAGATCACCGCGTATAGCGTGAACGATAAGCCAATATTCTGAGGCGGCAAACCAGTAACAGCATCAGCGGTGCGCAAAACGCCACTGACGAGGTAAGGCTGACGGCCGACTTCAGTAACATACCAGCCGGCCAGGGTTGCCACCCAGCCACTAAAGCTCATAGCGATAAACAGCTTGCCTAACCAGTCGGGCAATTCCCCCCGGCGGAACAGATAATAAGCGCCCGCCCAGGCGGCTAACAGCATAAGTACACCCATACCAACCATCACCCTGAAGGAATAAAACACCGGCGCGACAGGCGGATGCTCGCCACGAAACTCATTTAAACCTTTAATTTCCCCATCCAACTCATGGGTAAGAATAAAACTGGCCAGATTCGGAATGGCAAGCTCGGCATGGTTAGTTCGCTCCTGCTCGTCCGGAATGGCAAATAACAGCAACGGCGCGCCTTGCTCAGTTTCCCAAACCCCTTCCATAGCCGCCACTTTTTGTGGCTGATGTTCAAGGGTATTTAAACCGTGCATGTCGCCCGCCAGTATTTGTAACGGAATGAGCACCGCCGCTGTATACGTGGCCGTTTTAAGGGCGAGTTTAGGAGCAATTTTGTTATCGCCAATGAGCAGACGATAGGCCGATAATCCCGCAATTAAAAAGCTGGCAGTGAGTCCGGAAGCCAGCAACATGTGGCTGAAACGATAAGGAAAAGAGGGATTAAAAATAATCGCCGACCAGTCTTTCGCATAGATTACCCCATCTATTACTTCGTGCCCCTGGGGGGTGTGCAACCAGCTGTTGAGTGACAGGATCCAGAACGCCGATAACGTGGTACCCGCGGCCACGACAAAAGTGGCCAGCGTGTGTAACCAGTTAGGCACCCGACGCATACCAAACAGCATGATGCCCAAAAAGGTGGCTTCCAGGAAAAACGCGGTGAGGACTTCATAGCCCAGCAGCGGGCCGGCAATATTACCGGCTTTTTCCATAAAACCGGGCCAGTTGGTGCCGAATTGAAAAGACATGGTAACGCCCGAGACAACCCCTAAGGCAAAGGTCAGGGCAAATACCCGTACCCAGAAACGGTAAATCCGCATCCATACCGGATGCCCACTCAGATTAGAGCGAAGTTTGAAATAAAATAAGAACCATCCCAGTGCGATAGTGATGGTAGGAAAGAGAATATGAAAACTGATATTCAGAGCAAACTGTAGCCTGGATAGTATCAATGCATCCACGATGCGCTCCTGTTTAGTTAGATTTGGCTGGCAGGAGCTTGTCTTTAAGCTCCAGAATGCGGCCAACCCCGGCACCGAGTTTCATTAAGGTGTCGAGTTTTTCCGGGCCCAGGTTCTGTAACTCCTGAGACCAGGCGGTCACCGACTCGAGTAGATCGTGTATTTCATTTAAGCGGGCCTGCACGGCTATGTCTTTTTCACCATTTGGTGTGTCCATCATCAAATCGCGCAGCAGCGACATGGTGGGGTCGATCTCCCGTTTACGACGCTCCTCGAACACCCGGTTAGCCAGCACCCAGATAGTGCCCGCCGGAACGAAAAACTCCTTCCGTTCACCCGGTACATGATGTTGCTTAATAAGCTGCCATGATTGCAGCTCTTTAAGGCCCATACTGGTGTTACCTCTTGAGATACTTAACGCGTCAGCAATTTCCTGCGCCGACAATGGCTCTTCATGTAATACGATGAGCGCGAGAATTTGACCAACCGTGCGGTTAAATCCCCAACGATTGCCCATTTCCCCAAAATGCATAACAGCAGAAGTAACCAGTGATGACATGTTCATTTTTAACTTCTAAGGTTTCAGTAATTTCTGAAAGTTTAGATCGAACTTTGATGTAGATCAATAAATATTGACGTCCGGCAGCATGTTTGGGCCAGCCTTAAGCGCCTCGAAGTTCGGGGGAATGACGTAGAGACAGCCCCTCGGGACAGACCCCCGGGGCAATCAAGCAAAGCGTTCGCAGGCAGGTTTACCTAGCGTACTTTATTCCAAAGGTTTTGATTTTTCTTAAATGAAAAGTAATCCGCCGGTTCCCAGAAGGCCGGGATCAGATCGTCGACGGCTTCCGGCGAAAAGTTCCCCGATAACTGACTCATAATTTCCATCAGGCGCTCGCGCCCAATCCGCATTAATTTCTTGCGATTGGCCGGAAAAAACAGATTACTCGACTTTTTGATCACTTCGTCGCTACCCGAGCTAATATAAGACAGGTTTCTGGTGACCGGCCGCCCCACCGGCTCAGCAGGATGCGCTGGGTTTAAGCGGGTTACAATAGCGCATTCATACTGCTCACGGTCTATTCCCTTTTCAGTGCGCGGAATGTAAGTCACGCCAAATCCCAGGGGGAAATAACCCACAATCTGCACAAACGCTTTAGCTAACTCAGTATTAAGCGCCCCTTTCTTAGCCAGCTGCTCAATAAACACATACCCTTTGGGCAGGCTTTTCTTTGAGAAATCCGGCTTGGTGGAGAGCACTATGGAGGTATATATCTGCGGTATTTTAACCAGTTCACCCACGCCAACTTTCGACAAATAGGTGTCTTTCAGAAGGGTGAGCATAAAGCCGTTCAGGGCTGTATGGCGCTGGACAAAACGGTCCCGCTCGGTTTTGTCGTTACCAATATAACGCGGTATCCCCAAGGCATTTTTCAGATACTCCAGAGTTTGTGTGAAGTTAATCTTGAGTAATTGTTTACGGGTAGGCTCATCGAGCACCCGAAACTCATCGAGCTTACCATCCTCGCCATGCAAAATAGACAAGGCTTCTGGCGACTGCAAACCGATATCCTGCAGTAAAGCACAGCTAAAGATGAAGATGGTTGCCTGAATATGGCAGCGATGCAGAGAAAGACAGTGGGGGACACAAATTAAAGGCACGACCTGACGTAGCCATATCGCGCGTCAGGCATCAAACAGCAGAAAAACGAAATGTCAGCAGCAAAGCGGTGGCAAAGCCACTCGCTTAATCGATATCGAGTGGCTCAGGAGACAGGATAACGCCGGTACTGTCGGCGTACAGGTGGTCTTCCGGCAAAAAGGTAACGCCGCCAAAATTGACCGGTACGTCAATATCACCGGTGCCCTGGCTATCGGCATTCACTGGAATGGAATTAACCGCCAGGATGCCAAGGTCGAAATCAGACAGGCTGTCCACTTCCCGAACACAGCCATAACACACCACGCCTTCCCAGTTATTTTCAACCGCCAGTTGGGCAGATTCAGCATCAAACAGCGCGCGACGAAGAGAGCCACCGCCATCAATCAATAATACTTTACCATCGCCAGGCTCAGTGAGTACCCGGTCGACTAATTCCCTGTCCTCAAAACACTTCACCGTGGTAATTTCACCACCAAATGAATAACGACCGCCATAACTGGTGAAAATGGGATCGACCACGTCCACGTTATCGGCGAATAAATCACATAACTCAGAAGTGTTATAGTCCATGTTTATACCCTGTTGGTAAGCTAGGTTTTCGCGTTTTAGCATAGCACCCTATCAGTGATAACGCCTAGCACCGAAATTGATTTTACTCACAAAAAATTTGATTTCGCTCTACCTTCCGTCAATTGCCCGCGGCTGTCATAAACCTTTAGCAAAACTGTCACTTGTGTTTCATGAACACTTTTTAACCTGATAGCGTTGAAGAATAGGAGCCGCGTGAGATGGGCCTGAAAAATATAACCAAATACGATACTGCAATCTTTCACTGGTTGTACGATCTGACCAAGCACCGCGATTGCCGGGCCATTGTCTGGCTGTCTCGGACCGGTGACGGCTATCTGTATTTTGTTATCGGCCTGCTGCTGATGTGTTTTGAACCTGAGCATGGCGAGATTTTTTTGTACACCGCATTAATGGCCTATGGTCTGGAACTGCCGATTTATGTGGTATTGAAAAAGGCGTTTAAACGCCCCCGTCCGTGCGATTTTCTGGTTAACCTGACCGCTCACGTGACGCCATCAGATAAATTCAGCTTGCCATCCGGCCACACCGCTGCGGCCTGTTTAATGGCAACAATTATTGCATTTTACTACCCGCCCTTTGCATTGCTGGCCTACACCTGGGCCAGTCTGATTGGTTTATCCCGCATTCTGCTGGGCGTCCACTACCCTACGGATGTCATTGCAGGTGCCTTACTGGGCCTCACCATTGCCCAACTGAGTCTGACTATTCTGGTTTAACATGAAAATACTCTATGGCGTACAAGGGACCGGCAACGGCCACATTGCCCGTGCCCGCATTATGGCTGCTGCCATGGCTGAGCGTGATGACATTGAAGTGGATTTTATTTTTTCCGGCAGAGCGCCGGATGAGTATTTCGACATGGAATGCTTTGGCAATTACCGTACCTACAACGGACTGACTTTTGTTACCCGCAAAGGCAAAGTCAGCCAGTGGGAAACGGTGAAAAGCGCCAGACCCTTTCAGCTCTATCGGGATGTTTGTCGACTCGACGTTTCCGCTTACGACTTGCTGCTCAATGACTTTGAACCCGTCACTGCCTGGGCCGCACGGCGACAGGGCCTCACCTCTATTTCGGTTAGTCACCAGGCCGCTTTCAGTCACGATATTCCCCGCGCCAGCGAGCACTTCTCCGATAAGTTGATCATGCGCGGATTTGCCCCCACCGACATTCAGCTTGGTGTTCACTGGTTTCACTTTGAAAAACCCATTGTCCCGCCCTTTATCACCGACAAACCGGCATCGCATCCGGCTAACAGTCACACGCTGGTTTATCTGCCCTTTGAAGAGCTCGACGATATCCAGTTACTTCTGGAGCCGCTCACCGAACAGCACTTTGTGTGTTTTCACCCTAAGGTGAGGCAACAACACAAACAGGGACATATTGAGTGGCTCCCGCCTTCCAAGCCTGGCTTTCGCCACGCGCTGCAGCACTGTTCAGGGGTCATTAGCAATGGCGGCTTTGAACTGGCCAGTGAATCCCTGCAACTGAAAAAGAAACTGCTGGTAAAGCCACTGAACGGCCAGTTTGAACAACTCTCCAATCTCAAAACGCTGATGTCGCTGGGCCTGTGTCAGCCACTTTATCAACTCGATACCGATACTGTGGAAGAATGGCTGATGGAACCGGCCAGTGAAGGGTTAGAGTTCCCTGACGATCCCACCCCCATGCTCGACTGGATTGTGGCCGGCGACTGGCACAACACCAAACCACTGTGCGAAGCGTTGTGGAAACAGGTAAATTTTGGTCCAAAGACCCGTGAACGTTTGATGTCACTTGCATTTTAATCTCCCTCTGCGATGATATCGGCACTTTTTATTTGGGGAGTGAGCGCGTGGCAAAACGTGTTGCATTATTACTGGTGTTGTTACTGAGTATTTCGGCCTGTGGGTACCGCGGCGCCTTATATTTACCGGAGCAGCCTCCTGCCAGCGATAGTGAACCTGCCGACGACTCGACTCCTGATGCTTCCGGAGATTCTCGCTAGTGGACCACTTCAGTTACAAAAACCAATCGCTGCACGCTGAAGACATTGACGTAAAAGCGCTGGCCGCTCAATACGGCACCCCATTGTATGTTTATTCTCGTGCCACCCTGGAGCGCCATTGGCATGCCTTTAACGATGCTCTGGGCGATCATCCGCATTTAATTTGCTACGCCGTAAAAGCCAATTCAAACATTGGCGTGCTGAGCGTACTGGCCAAACTGGGTTCAGGTTTTGATATCGTTTCCGGCGGTGAGCTGGCCCGTGTTATTGAGGCCGGCGGTGATATGAGCAAAGTGGTTTTCTCAGGCGTAGGCAAAACCCCGGAAGAAATTGAATTTGCCCTGCAACAAGGCATTCACTGTTTTAATGTGGAGTCTGAGCCGGAGCTTGAACGCATTAACGCTGTAGCAGGAAAGTTAGGTAAAAAAGCGCCTATTTCGCTACGCATCAATCCCGACGTGGATGCCAAAACACACCCGTATATTTCTACCGGCTTAAAAGCCAATAAATTTGGTATCGCCCGCGAGCGAGCGGTAGAAGTATATACCCTTGCCGCCAGCCTGGAACACCTTAATGTAGTGGGCATGGATTGTCACATTGGCTCCCAGCTAACCGAGACCGGTCCCTTTGTGGATGCGCTTGACCGCCTGCTGGAACTGGTTGATGAGCTGTCGGCCAAAGGCATTGAAATCCGTCATCTCGATGTAGGCGGTGGCCTGGGTGTGACCTATAAAGATGAAACACCGCCGCACCCGAAAGAGTACGCCAGGGCCATTGCCGCGAAAATGGCCGGCCGCGAACACTTAACGCTGATCATGGAGCCGGGGCGCGCTATTGCGGCTAACGCCGGTATCATGCTCACCAAAGTAGAATTTGTGAAAGAGGGTGAGGAAAAGAGCTTCGCCATTGTGGATGCCGCCATGAACGACCTCATTCGCCCTTCTTTGTATTCGGCCTGGATGTCGATTATACCGGTTGATGAAAACCCGGCGCACAAACCTCATGTGTATGACGTAGTGGGTCCCATCTGCGAAACCGGTGATTTTATCGGTAAAGACCGCGAACTCGCTATCGCCCCGGGCGACTTGCTGGCCGTGCGTAGTGCCGGTGCTTACGGGTTTGTGATGGCTTCTAACTACAATACACGTTGCCGTCCGGCAGAGTTACTGGTTGATAAAAACGACGTTCATGTAGTCAGAGAAAGAGAAAATCTAAAAGATCTCTGGAAAGGTGAGCATAAAGTTACGTAAACTAGAGCTAATCTTATAAGTCCTGTTGCGCTAAAACCCGTTGTTGTTACTTGGGTTACGGTGATGAATACACCATCACCCTGTTTGCCATAACAACACCGGGTGCCTGATAACATAGTCTGCAACAAATAAATAAACAGGCCCTGGATGCTGGTTAACTTTTCTAAAATGCACGGTCTTGGCAATGACTTTATGGTTATTGACAACGTGACCCAAAATGTTTTTTTCTCGCCGGAAAAGATCCAGCAGCTTGCCGACCGCAATTTTGGTATCGGTTTCGACCAGCTTCTGATGGTTGAGCCGCCCTACGATCCGGATCAGGATTTCCACTACCGTATTTTTAACGCTGACGGCTCAGAAGTCTCGCAGTGCGGTAATGGTGCTCGCTGCTTTGCCCGCTTTGTAAAGCTCAAAGGCTTAATCAACCGCAACAAGATTCTGGTCAGCACCAAAGCCGGTAAAATGATCCTGTACCTGGAAAAAGATGGCCAGGTCACGGTCAACATGGGCGTGCCGAATTTCACCCCGGCAGATATCCCGCTAAAAGCCAATAAAGAAGAAAAAACCTATATTATTCGTGCTGACGAGAGCACCCATTTTTGCGGCGCGGTTTCCATGGGCAACCCCCATTGTGTGCTGGAAGTCGACGACACCGAAAGCGCTGATGTAGAAACCATTGGACCACAACTGGAACGCCACGAACGCTTCCCTGAAGGGGTTAATGTAGGGTTTATGCAAGTGCTGTCGGCGGAACACATTCGCCTCAGAGTATTTGAACGTGGTGCCGGCGAAACCCTGGCATGTGGCAGCGGTGCGTGCGCAGCAGTTGCAATAGGACAAATACAAGGTAAATTAGGGAAAGACGTTCGGGTGGATTTACCCGGCGGACGCTTACGTATCCGCTGGCAAGGGCCAGGAAGCCCATTAAAAATGACCGGACCGGCTGAGCATGTATACGACGGAACAATAAATATATGAATGAACTATCAGGTCAGGCCAATACAACACTGCAGTTTGATACCGACTTTCCGGAGGTAGGCGAGTTAACCGCCGAACAAGTGAGTCAGTATCTGGTCGAGAACCCTGATTTTTTTATCCAGCACCCCAGCATTTTAGAAACGCTGCAAATCCCTCACCTGCAAAAAGGCAGTGTTTCTCTGGTTGAATTACAAAGTGAACAGCTGCGCAAAAAAGTGCGCCTGCTCAACTATAAACTCAGCCAGCTGATTGGCATCGCCAAGCAAAACGAGAAAATTTACCGCGCCTACGCCGATTTAAACCTGCGTTTGTTAACCTGCAAAGATGTCGCTGAAATGTTGCTTAAACTGCAGGAAACCCTGCAGGAAGAACTGGGGCTCGCCAGCGTCGAGCTCAAGTTATTTAAAGGCGCCAATGCGCTGCCGGAATTACAACAGCGCTTGTTCATGGAAAAACGTTTTAAGCAGGGGCCGTACTTTTTTGGCCGCCTCAGTCAGCACGAAAAGCAGCTGATGTTTGGTCACGGCGTGGCTGAATCTGTGGCGCTTATTCTGCTTGGTGAAAACCGCAATTTAGGTGTGTTAGCCGTTGGCAGCCGCAATGCCGACCACTTTACCCCCGATATGGATACCCTGCTGTTAAATCAGTTGCGCGAAGTCCTCAATGTAGTTTTGCCCGAGAAACTGCGCTACTGATGAATGCATCGGCGGCCGACACCCCCGTTACGCTGGCGCCGGACTGCGAATACTGGCTGAGTAAATTTATTAATTACCTGCGCTATGAACGCGGTTTGTCTGATCACACCATCAAAAATTATGCCCGTCAACTGGAACAAATTGCGCTCAGTCTGGCGCTTACAAGCTGGCAGCAACTGAATCAGGCAGCGGTAAAAAAAGCGGTGGCCATTGCCCGCAAACAGAATCTCGGTGTTCGTAGCACTGCCCTGCGCTTATCGGCACTGCGCACATTTTGTAAGTATCTGCTGCGCCACGAAGTCATCAACGTCGACCCGGTAGAGGGCATTTCAGCCCCGAAAGCGGAAAAGCCGCTGCCCAAGCAAATGTCGGCTGACGATATGTCGGCTTTGCTGAATGAGTCAGACGATGAAGAAATCGTCATCCGCGACCAGGCCATGTTTGAGCTAATGTACGGCTGTGGTTTACGTTTGAGTGAACTTACCGGCCTCGAGCTGAAGCACATTACCAGCGACCGTCAGTTACGGGTAACCGGTAAAGGCAATAAGCAACGTATGCTGCCCATTGGCCGCAAAGCGTGGGAGGCATTACAGCGCTGGCTGGCCATTCGCAGTCACTGGGGCGCGGGCCTCGACGAGGCGTTGTTTATCAGCCGCCAGAAGCGCCGTATATCCAACCGTCAGGTGGGTAACCGACTCACTGAAATGGCCAGGCGTCAAACGCTTAATCAACGGATAAACCCGCACAAACTGCGCCACTCTTTTGCCACCCATGTGCTGGAATCAAGTAGTGATTTAAGAGCCGTTCAGGAACTGTTAGGGCATGCAAACTTGTCGACGACTCAGGTGTATACGCATCTGGATTTTCAACATTTAGCCAAAGTGTATGATACGGCTCACCCTCGCGCCCGTAAGAAGAAAGATTAATTAGCCAGTCAGGAATTTTTGATGCAATGTTACCGCCCGGTCTCGCCGGTTAAAGCTATGACCTTTGATTTAGACGATACCCTGTACGATAACGAACCCATTATTGCCGACGCAACTGAGGCCCTCAACCAACGGATTGCCGAGCGCTATCCGGCCGCAGCAGCAATACCGGCCGCGCAGTGGGCCGCCATTAAGCGCGAACTGATAAAGGGCAATCAGGGGTTAGCTTCAGATACGGGGCAATTGCGCTATGAAACCCTTTATCAGGGGCTGGCGGTGGAGAAGCTCAGCGATAGCGAGCGGCACCAGGCCGCGCAGTCATTATTTGATTATTTTTATCACGCCCGCAGCGATTTCACCGTAACCGAAGAAGTCAAACAGGTACTGGCCGCACTCGCTGCAAAAGTCCCTTTAATTGCCATTACCAATGGCAATGTGGATACGGCGCAAATTGGCATTGATCAGTACTTCACGGCTACCTACCACGCTAGTCTGAAGCGCCCCAGCAAACCGCATCGCCATATGTTCGATGAAGCAGCACAAGCTCTGGGTCTGGCACCGCATGAGATCCTCCACGTTGGCGATAACCTCGAAAAAGACGTCCTCGGTGCTCACCGGGCGGGTTTACAAACCGCCTGGATAGCCGTAAACCGGCCAATGGATTTACGTCAGGAGGACGTTAGTGTTTTACCCGGCGTACACCTGCACAGCCTGAAAGAATTATTGTGGTTTGTGGCTTAACAACTTATTTAACCCCAAACAAAAACTAACCGGAAATTACCATGCAGATCATTCAGCACAGCGAAGATTTGGCCACGGCCACCGGCACCATGCGTTGCTACATTTACCGCCCGGCCAGTGAACAACGCTACCCGGCCATCGTTTTTTACTCTGAGATATTTCAGCATACTGCGCCTATCGGCCGCTCTGCCGCCATCATGGCAAGCCATGGTTTTGTGGTTATCGTGCCGGAAGTTTTCCACGAGCTTAACCCCATTGGCACAGTGCTGGGTTATGACGACGAAGGTAAAGACAAAGGCAATAATGATAAATGGCAAA
>NZ_CAJXQY010000149.1 GCF_913058315.1 uncultured Alteromonas sp.
TAGACAAAGCCGGTGAGCTGTGTGGGTTTTTATCAGAGCAGGATTGTATTAAAGCGATGGTAGAGTCGACTTATTACCGGGAACAAGTGTGTCGGGTGGGAGAAATTATGAAAACGCCCGTACTGACGGTTCGCGATGACATGTCGATTCTGGCCGTGGCAGAAAAGCTATTGGTGGAAAAACCCAAAGTGTACCCGGTAGTTAACAGTGATAATAAGCTGGTAGGCTGTATTACACGCAGTCAAATCCTGTTTGCTATTGATAAACACTTACATGCGGAATATCCCAAAACCGCCTGATGTTTTAGCAGTAAATCGCAGTAACTGGTAGCGGATGACAGCGATTGAGCCGGTATGGCGGGCTGATAAAAGACCAGCTCGCTTGCTTTCGGGATATTGAGACTGGAAAAATGGTCGCGGTTCTTCTAGGATCGCAGCGTTTTTTAGTTTCCGGATATTATCTGCTTTTATGTCAAAGCCTTCGCCGATCAGTGCGCTACTGAGCCAATTGCCGCAATGCCTCATCAAGGACCGGTTTCCTATACGCCGCCAGTTACAAAAACTGGGCAAGGCCGACTTAACCGTTGAAAATAATCAGCAGCAACTGGAAAGAATCATCGAGCGTATTAATACCTCGGTGGACAGGTGTTCGACGCGTAAAGCTTCGATTCCGGACATCGACTACCCGCCGCTGCCTGTCAGTGATAGAAAAGACGATATTAAACAGGCGATTGCCGATAATCAGGTAGTGATCATCGCCGGTGAGACCGGTTCGGGTAAAACGACCCAAATCCCCAAAATTTGTCTTGAGTTAGGCCGTGGCGTGGCCGGCACCATTGCTCATACACAGCCTCGGCGACTGGCTGCCCGGAGTGTGGCAAACCGGATTGCCGATGAGCTCAACACCACTCTGGGGGATTTAGTCGGGTTTAAAATTCGTTTTTCAGATCAGGTGAGTGAGAACAGCCTGGTTAAACTGATGACCGACGGTATGCTGCTGGCAGAAATGCAGCAGGACCGTTTCCTTAACCAATATGACACCATCATTATTGATGAAGCCCACGAACGCAGCCTCAATATTGATTTTCTAATTGGTTATCTTAAACAACTGCTGGCAAAACGCCCCGAACTGAAAGTCATTATTACCTCGGCAACCATCGATCCGGAGCGTTTCTCGCGTTATTTTAATGATGCGCCGATTATCGAAGTGAGCGGTAGGACATTCCCGGTTGAAATACGCTATCACGATCCGGAAGAAGCCGAAGACGATGCCGATCAGGTCGAGCGAATTATTCACGCGGTGGATGAGCTGATGCGCGAGCCCCCCGGCGATATTCTGGTGTTTTTAAGTGGTGAGCGTGAAATTCGCGATACCCAGGATGCGCTGAGTCGCCGCCAGTACCGGCATACCGAAATTATTCCGCTTTATGCCCGGTTGTCGGCGTCTGAACAGCAGCGTATCTTCCAGTCTCACAACGGCCGGCGTATTGTGCTGTCGACCAATGTGGCCGAAACGTCGTTAACCGTGCCCGGCATTAAGTATGTGATTGACCCCGGAACGGCGCGAATTTCCCGTTACAGCGCGCGCAGTAAAGTACAGCGCTTACCCATTGAGCCCATCTCGCAGGCGTCGGCCAACCAACGGGCCGGTCGCTGTGGTCGGGTGTCAGAAGGGATCTGTATTCGCTTGTACGCAGAGCAGGATTACGAGTCGCGGCCAGCATTTACCGATCCGGAGATCCTGCGAACTAACCTGGCCTCGGTAATCCTGCAAATGGCCAGCCTCGGTCTGGGTGATATTAATCAGTTCGACTTTGTTCAACCGCCCGATAGCCGGCAAATTAACGATGGTTTCAGACTGTTGGAAGAAATTGAAGCTATCAGCCGTCACAAAGGCCGGATTGCCTTAACTAAGTTGGGCCGGCAAATATCCCGCTTGCCGGTCGATCCGCGTTACGCGCGTATGGTGGTCTCCGCGGGCGAGTTTAATGCCCTGATGGAAGTCATGGTGATCGCCGCCGGGTTGTCTATCCAGGATCCCCGCGAGCGGCCTCAGGATAAACGGGCCCAGGCAGATGAAGCGCACAGTGAATTTGCCGATAAAGACTCTGATTTTATTGCCCTGTGGAATTTATGGGTGGCGTTTCGCGAACAACAAAAAGCACTGTCTAACAGTCAGTTACGTAAATGGTGCCACGGCCACTTTATTAATTACCTGCGCATGCGGGAGTGGCAGGATATTGTTAGTCAGTTACGTAAATCGGTTGCCGAAATTGACTTGCGTATTACCAGTCAGGCGGCGGATTATCAGGCAATTCACCAGGCACTGTGCAGCGGCTTGTTATCTCACGTTGGAATGAAAGATAAAGACCGCGAATACCTTGGTGCGCGCAATACTAAGTTTATGATTTTCCCCGGCTCTGGCCTGGCTAAAGCGAATCCTAAGTGGATTGTGGCAGCTGAGCTGGTGGAAACCTCCAAGCTGTTTGGCCGCATGGTGGCTAAAATTGAGCCGCAATGGCTGGAGGCGCTGGGCAAGCATTTGGTGAAGCGCAATTACGCCGAGCCCCACTGGTCGAAAAAACGCGGTGCGGTGACAGCCAGCGAGCGGGTTACCCTGTTCGGGCTGCCAATAGTGGCGCAGCGTTACGTGACGTACAGCCAGATTGATCCGGCTACCTGTCACCAACTGTTTATTCGCGAAGCGCTGGTCAACGGCGAAACCCGCATGCGCTATGATTTCCTGGACGATAATCAGGCATTGCTGGAACTCGCCGACGACTGGGAGCAGAAAACCCGCCGCCGTGATCTGATGGTGGATGAGCAAATACTGGTTGATTTTTATGCCGGGAAACTGCCGGTTGAGGTAAATAATGACGCGGCATTTAAAAAGTGGTTAAAGCAGCAGCCTTCAACCGGGTTTTTGCGTCTTACCGAGCAGGATGTGTTTCGCGAACAACCGGCTACGTCGGCGGCCAATGCTTTTCCCGATGTGTGGCAGCAGGGCAATATCAAATTGCCATTGAGTTACCATTTTGAGCCCAATGCTGAAGATGATGGCGTGACAGTGACTATCCCGTTGCCGTTGCTGAATCAGGTGGTGGATGACGGCTTTGACTGGCAGGTGCCGGGACTGCGTGAAGAAAGGGTTATTCAACTGATCAAAAGCCTACCGAAACGGCTGCGGCGTAATTTTGTGCCTGCACCTAATTACGCGCAGGCCGCACTGGCAGATATGCGCATGCAGGAAGACAAGTCCGGTAAGCCGATAAAACTGCTGGATGCGCTGGCTACCAAGCTGTTACGAATGACCGGTGTCAGGGTGGAGCCGGAGGACTGGCAGCTGGATCAGCTGGATAAGCATTTAATCATGCATTTTGCGGTAGTAGACGCTGACCACAAAGTATTGGGGCGTGGGGACGATCTGGAAGCACTGAAAGACCGTTTGCAGGGCAGGGTAAAGGAAACCTTTGAACAGGCTGCTACCCCTGAACTGGAACGTAAGGACATTACGGCCTGGGATTTCGACAGCCTGCCTGCCAGTTTTACGCAAAAACACGGCGGCTTTGAGGTACAGGCTTATCCCGCGCTGGTTAATCATAACGGTCGGGTGGACATTGAGTTGGTGGCCGAACAGGAAAAAGCGAATGCTTTGCATCAGCAGGGGCTTAATCGCTTATTGATGCTGGGAATGCCATCGCCGGTGAATTACCTGGAACAAAAGTTACCAAACAAAGCCAAGCTGGGCTTGTACTTTAACCCGTTTGGGCAGATTAAAGCCCTTATTGACGACTGTATTCTGGCGGGGATAGACGCTCTCAGCCACGAGTTCCAGGCGCAGCATGGCCTGATTATTCGTGATAAAGCGAGCTTTGATCGTTGCCTGGACCATGTACGGGCGAACATCAATGAGTCGGTGCTGGCTATCGCTCAACAGGTGGAAACCGGCCTGACCCTGGCTCATCAGTGCCAGAAAAAGATGAAAGGCAAAGTATCGCTGGATATGGTGGCTGGCCTTAACCACATCAAACAGCATCTTGGCACGCTGGTTTACCCGGGATTTGTGGCCGAGGTCGGTTTTGCCCGGTTGGCAGACTGGAACCGTTATATTAAAGCGCTGGCTCGCCGTCTGGAGAAACTGCCAGTGGATCCTAATCGTGACCGGTTACAACAGATCACGCTGGACAAAGTAGAGCAGGCTTATGCCGGGGTCCTCAATAAATATCATGCTGATAAAGTGCCTGAAGCGCTGGCTGAGGTCCGCTGGATGATTGAAGAACTCAGAGTTTCCCTGTTTGCTCAGCAACTTGGCACCGCTTATCCGATCTCTGCTAAACGGGTATTAAGCGCTCTGGAAGCCTTTTAAGTGGCTGGTCTGAGGATTTATAAACCAACAAATAACGTTATTTTAAACATAACCCTCAGGCTGGTCTGAAATTACATTGACAACTCACGGATGTCACCCTATAAACTTGTTAGTAGTAGGGCAGTTTTGCCCTTCCATTTGCAGTTGAGGTGAGAGGAGAAGTAAGTAGATGTTAGGATACGATGATAAACGCAACTTTTTCAGGATGATGGTTAACTCTCCGTGTCAGTTACAAATAATCGATGATGAGTCGAGCCGGACGCTTCAGGCGGTGTGTAAGGATATCAGCGCAACCGGTATGTCGTTGGAAGTTGATGAGCCATCAATTGAAGTCGGCACGCAGGTGAGCGTTAGCATCGATTCAACCAGTTCACAAATTCCATCGTTATCGGCAGTAGCAAAAGTGGTGCGTTGCTTACCTGAGTCTGATAGCAGTTGTATTGTGGGTGTTGAAATTTCTGAAATGAAATAGTTAACGTTTAGTCAGACTAAGCGCTACCTCTGGCGGGCAGCGCTAGGATTCGTTCGTTCTATGAATGGCTTAATTCCCTACAGAACGACGCAAACCAGTCCTTTCAGGTAATAGCCTTCCGGGTAGTTCAGGCCTACCGGATGATCCGGCGCCTGGGACAAATGCTCGAGAATTTGCACCCGACGGCCGGCATCCAGTGCTGCGTCTGCAACAATTTTCTGGAACAACGACTGTTCCATTAAGCCCGAGCAGCTGAATGTCAGCAAGATACCACCGGGTTTGACCGCGTGAATTCCATACATATTGATATCTTTATAGCCGCGACAGGCCCGTTTAAGCGAAGCTTTGCTATCGACAAACTTGGGCGGGTCGAGGATCACCATATCGAACTGCTGTTGTTGATTATGGTAACTGCGCAGTACTTCAAACACATCGCCTTTTACCTGCGTACATTGCTCTGGCGCAAAGCCATTGAGTGCAATATGGCGGCTGGCCATGTCCAGCGCCGGTTGCGAAACGTCAACATTGGTGACATGTGATGCCCCGCCATTCAACGCATAGCAGGCAAAGGTGCCGGTGTAACTGAAACAGTTAAGCACGCTGGCCTGGTTCGCATAACGGCTGGCAGCCAGCCGGTTTTCTCGCTGGTCGAGATAAAAACCGGTTTTGTGACCCGTATTCGGATTAACCACAATTTTTACGCCGTGTTCGACAATCTCCACTTCATCGGGAATGTCACCGTGTAACGGCTGGATCAGAGGTTCAAGGCCTTCTTTATTTCTGACATCCACATCACTGCGTTCAAGAATGGCTACCTCGGGTAACAGTTTTTGCAGAGCCCAGACAATTTTACTGCGATGTTTGTCGGCACCGGCACTGAGTAGTTGCAGTACCGCCAGGTTGTTGTACAGATCAACGGTAACACCCGGCAAGCCGTCCGATTCGGCCGCAATCAGCCTGCAGGCATTGGTGTTGGCCTGTTGCATCAACCGCTGGCGCAGTTGCCAGGCTTGTTCAACACGACGCAGAAAAAACGCGTTATCAATGACTTCCTGCTGGTCAAAAGTCCAGATGCGTACCCGAATCTGGGACTCAGGAGAGTATGCGCCACGTCCCAGCCATGAGCCGTCAGCGGCCACTACATCTACTGTATCACCCATGCGGCAGCGACCTGTTACACTAGCGACAGCGCCATCAAAGACCCAGGGGTGATGACGTTTAAGCGATTTCTCGCGACCTTCTTGTAATATAACGGTAGCAGGCATACTCTAACATTCTTCTTTGTTTATCCGGCGCGCAGTATACTGGTTATTGCCGTTCACTGCACGGCCCGGATTATTTGCCACGGGACTGGCTATGTCTGCTTCTGCCGTTATTATCACCAATCATTTGCATGAAATGGATTTTCAAACCATTCATGAGTTTATTCGTAACAGTTACTGGGCGAAAAATATCCCCGTGGCAACATTACATAAAGCACTGGAAAATTCGTTGTGTTTTGCGGCGCTCGATTCGCAGCAAAACACGGTAGCGTTTGCCCGCGTTGTCACGGACAAAGCCACATATGGTTATCTGTCTGATGTGTTTGTGTTGCCAGAATGTCGTGGGTGCGGTGTGAGCCGTGAAATACTCGATGCAGTAGTTACCCATCCGGATTTACAAGGGCTCAGACGATTTATGCTGGCCACCCAGGACGCCCATGGTTTATACACAAAATACGGTTTTTCACCGCTGGAAGATGCCAGTCCGTTAATGCAAATCTGGCAGCCGGATATTTATCAACAATGAGTGTTTTCATGCAATTTATTCAACATACCGAAGGTGATATGGCGTCGGGTTTGTCGCTGCAAAGCTGTGACTTACCCATTCCTACCGCCACTCAGGTACGGGTTAAAGTGTCTGCTTTTGCCGTTAATCGTGCCGATTTGCTACAGCGCGCAGGGCATTATCCACCCCCGCCGGGAGAAAGCCCGATTCTGGGCCTGGAGGTCTGCGGTAAGATTGAATCGGTGGGCTCTGAGGTGTCAGACTGGCAGCCCGGACAGCGAGTGTGTGCCATTGTGGCTGGTGGCGGTTACGCCGAATATGTGGTTATTGAAGCCCGGCACCTGATGGCCGTGCCGGCAGCAATATCGGATGCAGAAGGGGCGGGCCTGAGTGAGGTCTTTTTAACTGCGTATCAGGCGCTGCGTTGGGTCGGAGGGATTGAAAACGGTCAGAAGGCACTGATCCACGCCGGTGCCAGTGGCGTGGGACTGGCCGCTCTGCAATTGTGTAAGTTGTGGGATATCAGTACTGCCACCACCGCGTCATCGGCACAAAAACTGGCCACCTGTGCCGCAGCGGGCGCTGAATTGCTGGTGAATTACAAGCAGGATGACTTTGTGCCCAAACTCAAAGCACACTGGCCTGAGGGCGTTAATATGGTGCTCGATATGGTGGCTGGTGATTATCTGAATCGCAACCTTAAAGTGTTAGCGACAGACGGGGCGGTGGTGTACCTGGCCATGATGGCCGGGCGCTTTGCTGACAAACTGGACATGGCATTGCTGTTAGGCAAGCGGGCCAGTGTGCGAGGCACCACCTTACGAAGCCGTGACAACGACTATAAAGCGCGCCTGGTAGAGGCATTTAGCCGGGATTGCTTGCCGGCATTTAGCCGCGGTGAATTAAAAGTACCGGTTGATACGGTCTATTCAGTGAATGAAGCAGAGCAGGCGCATCAGCAGGTGCTGAGCAATAACACCAGCGGTAAGGTGATCATTAGCTGGTAATGCACCGCTGGATGGCCTGTTGCTATTTTGGCTGCTTCCAAATTAACGCAATTCTCAGGAGATGTGATGAGTGAACAATATGCCCCACCGAAGGTATGGGTAAACGATACGGCCGGCGCAAATAAGTGGGCCAGCATTAACAGTCCGGAATCCGGCGCTCGTTTTGAGCGTGAGCTACCGGTAGGCGAGCATCCGCTACAACTTTATTCGCTGGGTACTCCAAACGGGCAGAAAGTAACAATCATGCTGGAAGAGTTATTGGCGGCCGGGGTTACTGCGGCAGAGTATGATGCATTTCTGATTAATATTGGTGAGTCCGATCAATTCTCATCGGGTTTTGTAGCCGTGAATCCGAATTCGAAAATTCCTGCGTTGGTAGATAATTCCGGCGAAAAAGAGATTAACGTATTTGAATCGGCGTCGATTTTGGTTTATCTGGCAGAGAAGTTTGGTAAGTTCCTGCCAATTGAAGGCCTGGCCAGAACCCAAACCTTAAACTGGCTGTTCTGGGCACAGGGGTCGGCCCCGTTTCTAGGCGGCGGCTTCGGCCATTTTTACGCCTATGCCGACGAAAAACAGGAGTACCCGATTAATCGCTTTGCCATGGAAGCAAAACGCCAGTTGGACGTGCTGGATAAGCATCTGGCGCAGAATACCTATATGGCGGGCGATGAATACACCATCGCCGATATCGCGATCTGGCCGTGGTATGGCTGTTTGGCTCTGGGTTATCTGTATAACGCCGCTGAGTTTCTGCAGGTTCACACTTATACTCATGTAAGGCGCTGGGCCGGGCAGGTTGAGGCTCGTGAAGCGGTGCAGCGAGGCCGCATTGTTAACCGTACCTTTGGTGAGGAGTGGGAGCAGCTTCGTGAGCGCCATGAGGCTGGCGATATTGATAAAGTGCTGGCTAATAAGCCGGACTGAGATGTTTAAGGTAAAGCGCCCGACAGCGGGCGCTTTCGTGAATCATGGGTTATAACCGGTATCTTCTTTGGTAGGTGATTCGGCGGCGTTACGGGCTAAATCGTCACAGCGTTCGTTTTCCGGGTGACCACTGTGGCCTTTCACCCAATGCCAGTTAACCTCGTGTGGCTTGATCGCTTCATCAAGCGCTTGCCACAGGTCGGCATTTTTTACCGGCTTTTTGTCTTTGGTGCGCCAACCGTTGCGCCGCCAGTTATGGATCCATTGGTTTATACCGTTCTTCACGTACTGACTGTCGGTGGTTAATTCAACCTGACAAGGCTTGGTCAGCAATTTGAGCGCTTCAATGGTGGCCAGCAGTTCCATGCGGTTGTTGGTGGTAAGCGTAAACCCCTCACTGATCTCTTTACGGTGCTTACCGTAAATCAGGATGGCACCATAGCCGCCAGGGCCAGGGTTGCCTAAACAAGAGCCGTCAGTATAGATATGCACAGATTGTTGGGCCACGAATTCTCCTTTTTTTAACCTCAAGCGTGGTCACTTGGCAGTGGCTTGGTATACTACCGCAAACAGCAATAAGATAAGAGTGGTTTATGCGTCAAATTGTACTGGATACAGAAACAACAGGTATTAACCCCAGAGAAGGCCACCGGATCATCGAAATAGGTTGCGTCGAGGTTATTAACCGTCGGCTGACCGGGAATCACTTTCATGTTTATATTAACCCGAAACGGGAAATTGAACAGGAAGCCATCGAGGTTCACGGTATCACCAATGAATTCCTGGCCGATAAGCCGGTATTTGCCGATGTAGCCAGCGAATTTATTGAGTTTATTCGCGGCGGCCAGTTAGTGATTCATAATGCGCCCTTCGATGTGGGCTTTATGGATCATGAGTTCGCCATGCATGGCCCTACAGCGAGCGTAAAAACCAAAGAGATTTGTGGCGTTTTAGATACCCTGGTGCTGGCCCGTGATATGCACCCGGGTCAGAAGAATAACCTTGATGCTTTATGTAAGCGTTATGGTATCGACAACAGCCACCGTGAACTGCACGGTGCATTGCTGGATGCTGAAATCCTCGCCGATGTGTATCTGATGATGACCGGCGGCCAGACCGACCTTAACTTATCAGGGAATAATCAGGCCAATAATCGTGGCGCTGAAGTGATCCGCAGAATTCCCCGTAATGGAAATAAATTAAAGGTTATTCAAGCTACTGCCGATGAATTAACACAACACGAGGCGCGTCTGGACCTGGTACAAAATCCTATCTGGCGCCAGTAAACCGGTGAATTTTGCCAACACAGGGCTAATTGGGTGAGCAGAGCATTACTGACAATCTTAGGCGTGGCACTGGCCTTTTCGGTGAGTGCCCAACAGCCAGAGCCACAGGACGCGGAACCTTCGTCTGAGGCGTCGGCCGGACCAACTGAGAGTGAGTCGCCCATTGCGCTCATTGGCAGCGATTATGAAAACGGGATTAAACTCCTGCAAAACCGGTTTCGCATTGATCACAATGTTAAGGAAGTCACCATGGTGTTCTTCCGCGAGTATGGCTCTGCGCCGGTTGTGCTGGTACGCCCGGATGGCTCGAAGATATTTCAGTCTCAGGTAGAAGGGGAAGATATCTTCTGGTTTGATTCTGATACCTACGACATGATCAGCATTAAAAATCCGGTGCCTGGCCCCTGGCAGGCAGTGGGGCAAATTGTTGAGGGCAGCCGGGTAATGGTGCTTTCGGATATCGCCTTACATGCTGAGCCATTACCTCCTATCTTATTTTCCGGCGAAATTCTCAAGCAAACTGCTTATCTTACCAATGGTGACAAACCCATTGATTACAGCCAGTTTCGGGATGTGGTGGAACTGACTATCGATCTGGTGAGCACCAATAACCCCAATTACGATAACTTTGGCGCTGACGACCAGCAAATTGCTACGTTTGAAGACAATGGTAGAGGCATGGATGAGGCCCCCCTTGATGGTGTTTTTACCGGCCAGTTTAATCTGAATGTACCGGCTGGTGAATGGCAGCCGATCTTTCGGGTTTCAACGCCGATGTTCACCCGTGAACAGGTCGACCCGCCGCTCAGGCTTTATCCCAACCCGGTTAAAATTGACGTTGAGCTGGACGGCGGGGGAAATGATTACCACAAGCTGTTGATTGACGTAGACCGAGAGCTGGTGGATATCAATACACTACTGGTTGATGGCAAGGTGCGTTATCCCAATGCAGACGTGCGCAACTTTTCGCTGACTGAACTGGGTGGAGATGTTCGTGAGTATCTTATTATTGCGTACGATTATGGCATTTTCAGGGTCAAGATGACCGCTTACGGCAAAACGGTTAATGGCCGCGATTTTATCCTCGATGTACCGGAGTTTACTTTTTTGGTGGCTGAGCCGGAATTACCGGAACCCGAGGTGGCTGAGTCGGCGGCTGAAAATAATGTGGATGAAGTGATACCTGAACCACCTGTGATGGCAGAAGAAGAGGGGATGGATGATGACGACCTGATGATGTGGTTGATCATCGTTAACGGCAGTATTGTGGGTGTGGGACTCTTGGGTGCAGTGGTGGTTATTTTACTGAAGCGCCGTAAACGTAAGGGCAGTGCTCAGCCGGCCAAAGCCAAGGCAGATGCAAAAGCCGCCGCTAAACCTGCCGAGGCGGCGAAACCGGGATTCTTAGGCGGGCTGCTAGGCAAGTTTAAAAAGCCTAAAGAATAACCTGTAGGTACCGGTTTTGCTGGCTTTTCAGTCAACGTGGCGAATTAACAGGCAAACGATCCAAAGAATGACACTTTCGTGAAAAAAACCGTTGACTCCTTTCAGGGTAATACGTATCATCTGCGCCGCAGTGAGGGACAGGGTAAAGCACTTACCCAAGTAACTTGCTGAAATGATTGAAAATGTGGAGCGGTAGTTCAGTTGGTTAGAATACCGGCCTGTCACGCCGGGGGTCGCGGG
>NZ_CAJXQY010000150.1 GCF_913058315.1 uncultured Alteromonas sp.
AAGGAATACTGTTCAGGAGATCCCGGATATTTCCTGCGGAAATTCCGGGATGACGGTAGTGTTTTAAGCGCTGTGGTTTCTGGCTTCTGGTGGTGTCTAGGCGATACCCCCTCAAACTGGACTTGGGCTAGCATCACCTGCGAAAATTCCAGGATGATGTTGGAAACCGGTTTACAGTTCGTAGAACAGCAGGGCAAGTGAAAGAGCCAGTGATATCATGCCTAATCCGCACATTTCATATGCTGCTTTTTTATTAATGACTAAAGGATGTGTGGCGAAGTACTGTTCGAGCTGTTGAAGAACGTTAATGATTGTCGTGGCTGAAAAGTTGCCCTTAAAATTAAAGAATAATTCTTTTTTGGAACTTTTGAATTGATATCCAATGGCTCCGGGCAGGGTTGGAACTTCGATAATTCCGGGTTGTTCGCAGTAATTCAACTGATTATGAGTCAATGCATTTTTAAGGGCCGGCGTAAAGTCATCAGCCAGACCTATAAGTTGGTAGGACCGCCTTAGTTGCCAGCATCTGACACCAAAAAAAATCGTTGCTGCCAGCATAATAATTTCTATGCCTTCCAGGCTACCGGTTTGCCAAACCCGAACAGCCTCCCGGACGATTAGTACTAAATTGATTAACAGGACAAAGCTCACCAGCAGGCCGATTGAGACAATAAAAGGCCGTTTGGTGTAAAGCACCCGCCAGCCTAAATAGATATAATAAAATGATATTGCGAGTAGAAATAGCGCAGCGATTTGTTGCATACAGGACTCCTTGTCAGATGAAATCGGCCTGAATAATCAAGCCATAGCGTAAATAGCAGACTGTGTTCCTTGTCTGCCTGAATGTGAGCCGGTATCTCACCCCGGCAGTTTCATCGCTACCAGGGTGAACACCAGTGTCTGGCGCTTAGCTTATAAACCGAGCTGTGTTTTTCCCTGATCAAATACAATATCAACCGGGATACTGGCCGCTTTTAAACGGGCCAAATCGGCTTTCAGTTGAGGTTTAATAATGCCTTTATCTGCAACGAGCTCAGCTACGCCATCATAATCGCCATCACCTTGCAGAGTGAGAATGAGTTCAGATAAGGAAGAAACCGCTTCTGACATTTTTTCCATATTCACGCTGTACAGGCCGTCTTCACTGCGATCAAAAGCGCCCATGGTGGCAAAATAGTTAAACCGGATCATATTGGCCTTACCGTGTGCACTGGATGCACCAAAGCGCACTGAACGGAAGATGCCAGCCATAAAAGTAACGTAGTAATCCTCGAGAGTACCCTCGGTTATTTCACCTTTTTCCAGCAAGCTTTGTACCATGTAAAGACCAAGGATATCGGCTTTACCCTCTTCCAGCGCCGAGGCGTGCTCTTTAAGTGCAGCCCGAACGGTGCCTTTATCGGTAATGGTATTTTTAATCCCCAGACCATGGGCTACTTCGTGGAACATGGTGTTGGCAAAAAACGCATTAAAGGTGATGTGATCGCGCTGATCAGGGGCAATGAGTACTTCTGAAATAGGCTTAAGAATGTGATCAAACTTAGCCTGCATGGCATTTTTGAGCTGCAGTCGGCGGGTACCTTTCGCCAGTTGAACCCGTTCATCATTCGGCAGGTTGATAGCGATGGTCTTGCTGCCGGCATTCGAGTGACCGGCATAATAAATGACATCGTAGGCATTTAAGTCGGCATCCGATCCGGGCGTTTCCTGTTTGTAGGCTTCATCTACGGGTAAACCCAACTGTAACTCAGGTAGGAACTGGGCATATTTTGCCAGTCGATCACTCCAGGCCATGTCTTTAATAAGCACATAAGACTCAAATGCCGCACGGTAGCCATAGAGCTGGTCTTCATACGTTTCGATGGGGCCAATTACCAGTTCAATAGGATTGGTTTTCATATCCATCCAGGCCATGTCCGAAGCGTAATAATCGTCGCTAAGAAGCGCTTCAGCTCGCAGTTTCAGGTAGTCTGCGAAGGTCTCATTATCAGCCAGCAGAGAGGCTTCTTTCAGTAACGCAGCGGCTTTAGTGAGTTCTGTCTGATACTTCTCAGAATACGGCGTGGCAGTTAAATCGCCGCTTTCGGTGCGTTCGACCACCGAGTAGAGGCCATCTTTATCGGCAAATTCGGCCGCTGCGAACTCTGCTTTGGTCATATCGTGAGGATAGAACTCTGCACCGGCTGCTTTTTCGCCATAGCCGCTGAGGTAAGGCGCGTCGCCATTTAAACGATCCCACGGGCCATAGTTGATGGCTGCAAAAGCGCTTAGTTTTTGATCACTTAATCCCTGGAGGAATTCGTCTTTATTGCCAAAAAAAGCCTGCTTCCAGAACAGATCGTCCATAATTTTAGAGGCGTCTATCAGCTTACTGAGCATTTGCTTTTGGTTATCACTCAAGTGGGATAGATCTGCTGTTAATGGCACCTGGTGGTAGATCCCCAGACGACTGTCATCGACCAGCAATTCTGGCGCGCTATCCTGAACAGTGGATTGTGGTGACTGAGGTTCAGAGCAACCTGCGAAAAAGAGTGAGCTGGCAAGGGCGGTAAAGGCAAAAGTATTGTGCAGTGCTTTGCGCATATTAATTCGTCCGTCATTTATTGAAAGTTGTTGTTATTGTTTAGCATTCGTAATTCATGAAGCTGCTATTTGCCGCCATTTTCGGTGCTTAATAATCCTTATTGCAGGCAATTCGGCGAAAAATGACAGAATCTCTCTCTAGCATAACCAAGCCGCAAAGCAGATGCTATACTCAGATGAGCATCAAAATTCCTTTTGACGATTGCATAAATATTTCCCGTGCGTTAGTTTTTTCTTTATCAATACTGGTCGCATGACAGGAATTTGAACTATGTTATGGTTATACAACAGCAACAAACATTGATTTTCAACAATATAAAAGGCAGCGCGCTCCGTTACTGTTAACCGCAACGGATGCGATAACACACTGACCATCGACAAAGGTAGGAATATGTCTACACAAAATGCGCTACTCACCATTCTGGTTGAAAAGATTAAAAACGATACCCTGGTGCTCCCAACCTTACCCGCCGTGGCCTTAAAAGTGCGAAAAGCCGCAGACGACCCGGATATTAATTTGCAGGATATGGGCGAGGTCATTGGCCAGGATCCCTCGCTGAGTGCGAGGATGATTAAAATATCCAACAGTGCTTACATGGGGCGGGCGGTAAAAGTAACTTCTATCTCTCAGGCGGTGACCCGAATAGGCCTGCGTCAGATTAAAAACATTGCTACAGCGCTGGCAATGGAACAACTGTTCGTATCGAAAAACGAACTGGTTGGTGAGTACATGAAAAAAGAGTGGGCCAATACGGTAAACGTGGTAGCCAATGCCATGGCGGCTCTGCAAATGTATATCACTCGCACTAAAAAGCGCGAACTCAGTCTTGATACCATGACATTAATGTCGTTAATTCACAGCATTGGGGTACTGCCTATCCTTACCGAGGCTGAACGCCATACCGAAGTGTTCGCCAGTCCGAGCTTCCTCGATGACGCCATCGACAAACTGGCCCCGAAAGTGGGCGGCAGCATTATGCGTAGCTGGGAGTTTGGTGAAGAGTTTGTGGTAGTGGCTGAGCGCTGGCACGATTTAGCCTATATTCCGGAGAAGCTGGGGTACATCGACTTTGTTCGGGTTGGTGCGGCGTTAGCCGGGCAAATAGACAATAAAAAAGATGCGGTGCTCAATCTGGCTATTCAACGTGGTGTCGTAGAAGACGTTAATTCGCTGTTGTCGGATGACTTCGCCGAAATGCGCGCTGCGGCCAAACAGATTTTTGCCTGACCAGCAAGCGGGGTCTATTGACATGCCCCGCTGGCACAGCCCTATGGCTCAACTGGCTGCTTCCATTGCGGGTGCAGCCGCGGGTGCAGCCACACTGTCACCATCCCCGCTAGCAATCCCCACACCGGCGCACTGATACCCATTAAACTTAATCCCGATGCACTGCAAAGAAACGTTAATAGGGCGCCCTGACGAAAGGGGGCATCTTCAAGACTGCGTAATAAACTCGACTGCAGCGTAGACAACAGTGCAATGCCCGCCAGTAAACTGGTAACAACCGGCGGCATCTGAGTGAATATGAGGGTAATAGTCACAGCAAACAAACCGGCCAGACAATAGCCTACCCCGGCAACAATACCTGCCAGATAGCGCTTTGCCGGGTTTTCATCAACGTTTTCTGCCATACAAATTGCCGCAGTGATTGCCGCCAGATTAATCATGAAACCGCCAAAGGGGGCGCTGAACAGCTGAACCAGGGCTATACCCGTTAGAATGTAGCGGTTGTCTGGCTTATAGCCATGACTATGCTGGATACTGATGCCCGGCAGGTTTTGCGATAACGTTGTGATGAGGAAGAGTGGCACACCAATACTGATTAACGCCGCGCTATTGAAAGCTGGCATCACCCACTCCAACGACGGGAGTGAAAAGTGCAGGGCAGTGGTCTCAGTCTCAGACAGCATCACGGCGGCCAATGCGGCTACCACCAGTAATACCAACATCAGATAACGGGGAAACCAGCGACTGCCAAGCAGGTATATCAAAATAAAAAAGATGCTCAGTACGGGATAATTCTGGGCACTGGTAAACACTCCCAGACAGTAGGGCAGTAAAATACCCGCCAGCATGGCAGCTGACAGCGCCGGCGGGATGCGTTCAATGCCTCGCATTAATAAACGACTGCGAGCAGCAACCAGACTCAGTATGCCGGCAAACAAAAACGCTCCGGTGATCTCAGCCAGGGAAAAGTCGCCTGCCGTAGAAATTAAAAATACGGCGCCGGGCGTTGACCAGGCTGTGATCACCGGCATCTTAAAGCGCCAGGAAAAAAACAGCGTACTTAATCCCATTGCCAGCCCCAGCACCAGTAACCAGCTAATCAACTGCGGCTCACTGGCTCCCGCTTGCCTGGCCGCTTCGATGACAATCACTACCGCGCTACTGTAGCCCACAATAACGGCTGCCGAGCCAGCGGCTACGTGACTGAGCTGAAGCGAATTTGAATGGTTCATAGCACCGCTTACCTGTTTGCAAAAATAAAATTGTGCGTTATAACGTCCGGTAGCCACTATATCATTGTGCGCTATAGCGCACAACTGGTGCAGGGTAACTTTCGCCCGATTCCCCTTGTCGAGCAGAAATGCAGTTTCTAAACTTCGGGGCAGGGTTTTCGGTGCTTTATTGATGTACAATAACCACTATTGGCAATAAAAGGCTTTTTGTCTGGCGTAACAGCTACCAGCCTGCCGAAGCATTCCCCCGTGTTGGCGAACCTAACCTTAGTGCTAACACCTCACTAAATAATCAGGGAAACCGAAAATGCTTAAGGATAAGCAATGAGTCATCAACCATCATCTGCCACCCGCTATATTAGTCTGGATGCTTTACGGGGCGTTGCCTTACTGGGCATTTTAATGATGAATATTATTGCTTTTGCTTATCCGCGGGCGGTTTACGATAACCCGTTTGCGTTGGGGTCTTTAAGCACAGCAAATGAATGGCAGTGGTTTATTATCGAAGTGCTATTTGCTGAAAAATTCTATGCGCTGTTTGCCACGTTATTTGGCGCAGGAATTGCCATGATGGCGCAGCGGCAGCCGGATCCTGTCACCGCCAAAAGCGTGCATAAACGCCGTATGTTCTGGCTTCTGTTGATAGGCCTATTGCATGCTTATGGCTTGTGGTGGGGGGATATACTGGTGACCTATGCACTTGGCGGCCTGCTGGTATTTAAGTGCCGAAACTGGTCGGTAAAGAAATTGCTGGGCTTTGGTCTTTTCCTGCAAAGTATTCTAATGCTGTTGTTACTGCTGGTTTACTATTCCTGGGGAGGAATGTCTGATGCTGAACAACTGGAGATAATCCAGAGCATCAATCCGCCATTGGTACAACTACAACAAGAAATCGCAGCCTATCAGGGCAGCTGGTGGCAAAGAGCGGCGATGCGAGTTGATACGACACTGGATTTCCATGTGAATTCCCTGATCGCCGTTGAGTTTCGGATGTGCGGGTTAATGCTGGTAGGGATGGCGCTGTTTAAACTGGGAGTGTTGACTGCCAGTCGTTCACTGAAGTTTTATGCGCTAAACAGTGTGCTGGGAATACTGGCCGGCACTCTAATTTGTGGCGTTGGCGCTGCACTGATAAAACAGCATGGCGTTGTGCTGCCTGAGTTTATGACGCTTTATCGTTTTCCTAATTACTGGGGCGCGCTGGTATCGGCCTGGGGGTATTTGTGTCTGGTGATGTGGCTGGTTAAAGTCGCTAACGGCAACTGGCAGGGCCGTGTAGTGAATTACCTGGTACCGGTAGGACAAATGGCATTAACCAATTACCTGCTGCAAACGGTAATTTGTTGCGCCATATTTTACGGCTGGGGGCTTGGCTTATTTGCTGAATTGGGGCGGCTTACGCTTACCCTGATTGTAATCACAATATGGGCTTTTCAGCTGCTCCTTTCACGTTGGTGGCTCAACCACTTTGTGACTGGCCCAATGGAGCGGGTGTGGCGTAATCTGGCCCAACGCCGGTGGCAACCAGTGCTGCAGCGTCGGGACCAGCACCGCTAGGCTAGCTGTCTTTGTCGAGATCCAGTGCTTCGCTTAAGAAATTAACGAAGGCGCACATCTCGGCAGACATCAGGCTGAATTCAGCATCCAGACGGGCCGCTACCTGATCTTTCGGAATATCCTGGGTTTCTTCCTTTATCCGGTCGGTAAACTTAATGCGCTTCACCGAACCATCTTCCTGAATAACGGCTTCCAGCGTTTCGTCGAAGTCGAAAGCCACTTTTTGCACCAGTTTTCCGGCGTCCAGGTGGAGCTGAATTTCTTCGCTGTCCAGCGGCTGATTTTTACAGCGAATCACGCTGCCGACTTCATCGGTAGATTTAAACTCAGCTTCTTCGAGTAATTCAATTTTGGCTGGTGGCTTATCGGTTAACCAATGGGTCAGTTCGCTTTGCAGGCTGTGGCGAACCAGTGGTACTACCGGCAGCGAACCTAATGCTTTTCGGATCATCGCCAGAAAGGCTTCAGCTTTGCCGTCGGCGCTGGCGTCTACAATAACCAGGTTATCTGAAATAGAAATAAAGCCGTTGGTATAAGAGTTCTTCACAAAGGCCTGAGGTAACAGGCGGGTAATAATTTCCTGCTTTAAGTCAGACTGGGCTTTTTTACCCACGGGAGAGCCTGTTTCTGCTTCAATCTGAGCCACTTTGTCGGCCAGTTCTGAATTCACTACAGAAGAAGGCAATAACCGCTCTTGCTTCTTTAGCGTGATCCAGTAGCGCAATTGTGTCTGATGGAACAGTAAGGAATTTTGGCCGGCATCGTGTAATGGCGATACAAACCCCATGGTGGCACTTTCCTGGCTGCCACAGGGGCGAAAGGCAAGTTCATTTAACGCTGTTTGTAATGCATCATCATTTAATGCCAGCGGCTGGGTGAGCCGGTAGGCTTTTATATTCTTAAACCACATAAAGAAGATCTGTCATTTTGAAAAGGCCGAAAGGTTAGCAGCGCGCTGGTAACTGCGCAACTACTGCGGGTGGATTTTGCCGATTCTGCGAAGAGCGTATCAGGTTCGGGCAGGGAAGCGGATTTCGTAGCGCAGGCCCTGGCCAGGTTCACTGCTGGCTTCAATATTGCCATCGAGTGCCTGTGTCACCAGGTTATACATAATATGGGTTCCCAGGCCACTGCCGCCCTGGCCGCGTTTGGTGGTGAAGAACGCGTCAAAGAGACGGCCGAGTTGATCTGCAGGGATCCCACAACCGTCGTCCTGATAAGTGAGCACAACGTCTTCACCATCCTGTAGTACTTCAATATCAATATGGCCATCGGTTTTGTTCTCAAACCCATGGATAATGGAATTCATAATCATATTAGTAATGATTTGAGCAATAATCCCCGGGGCTGAGCGGATATATAGCTCATCAGGACACTGAACGTTCACCTTATGCTGGGTGTGTTTAAACGACGGGCCGAGTGACTGCAAAATTTCATGCAGGTAATTATTTAAATTAAATACCCGCTCAGCTTCGCTGGTTTGATCTACCGCGACCTGTTTAAAGCTGGTGATAAGATCGGAAGCCCGGTTTAAGTTGGTCAACAGCAGGCTGGTGGTTTGTTCTGCTTCATCTAAAAAAGACGCCATCGTTTTATTGGTTAACGACTTATCTTCATAACTTTTGCGTACTTCAACCAATCGTTCATTGAGGAAGCTGGCGGCCGTCACACCTACGCCAAGTGGTGTATTCACATCATGGGCAATACCGGCTACCAGGCCACCAAGAGACGCCATCCGTTCTGACTCGAGCAACTGATCCTGCGCCAGTTTAAGGTGCTCCATGGACTGGGCCAGCTCTTTGTTTTTATCCCGCAGTACATTTTCGATGTACTGACGGTTTTCATTTTCCTGACGCAGTTCACGTTGATTGGCGATTAACTCATCTTTCTGGCGCTCCAAATCCAGCATGATTTGGCTGAGAGACGCCGTTTTCTTAGCAACCTCCTGTTCCAGTAACAAATTCTGGTCATCCAGCTTTTTATTGACCCGCTGCAACTCGCCCTGGGTATTTTTCAACTGTTGCTGGGAAACAATCAGATCATCAATGACCTGGTTGTAGGAATATTGCAGTAAACGCAGCTCATTCTCATCGTCGAGGGTTAAATAAATCTTCGACTGTTCCGGGTTATCCGGGTTAAATGCACTCATCTTCTGAGTGACTTCCATTAACGGGTCCGACAACATCCGGCGGAAGGCTGTCATAAACAGAAAGACCAGAAAGGCGGTTTTAACAATCGCGTTGCCAATTAAAAAGAAAATTCCCACTTCGATACGGCCAAAAATAATATCGAAATTCGAATACAGGGTAACGTCGCCAACAGTGGATGCTCGGTTTGAGAATTCAAAAATCAGCGGAAAGCTGTAACTAAACAGACCGCCGTCATGATCTTCCAGCTCGCCGCTGGTGAAAGGTGCGCGAATTTGCGCAATGGTAACGCCCAGATCGGCAATATACTCACCGTTCTCATCGCGAATTTGTACGCCGGTTACAATTGGCAGTTCCATCAATCCTTCGGCGATCGACTGCGCCTGGGGAATGTTTACTTCCCAGATAGCGCGAGTAAGACTGGTGGAGAACGTGTTTTTCAGGGTTTGCAGTTCAGATTCTATGTGGCTTTTGGTGCTCAGGTATTCGGTAAAAATCTGCCCAACGGTCACAATGAAAGTCAGAAAAAAGTATACCGACAACACGCGTGTTAGTAGCTTTCTCGACAATCCTGTCTGAACCGACGCCATCTGATACCTATCTATTAATACTGATGAGATTTTGAACTCTTTCAAGAATATGTGTTAATTGCTGAATAGACAAGTTCTTAGCCCGAGTTCTTAGTGATTTGCGATATGAACGAATCACTTACATAGTACGCCATGCTTCTTTTTATTGGAATGTTGTTTACTTTTTGTGGTGCAATATAGTGGCGCCTGAGCTTATCGCACATAATTATTTACGCATTAATCCCAATAAATCAGGTAATCACAGTCACAAACTTGACATATAAATGTAATCGTTTAATAAAATTGTCACACACCCTGATAATAATAGCGGCGTTTTGTTATGAGCTGGAAAAAATCTATGTCAAGAAGAGTCTTGTTGGTAGAGGATGAAGCGCCTATCCGCGACATGCTATCGTTTGTGCTGGAACAGTCCGGATTCGAGACTATTGAAGCAGAAGATTACGATATCGCGCAGCAAAAGTTGGTAGAACCTTATCCTGATTTAATTTTATTGGACTGGATGCTGCCTGGCGGCAGTGGCGTTCAACTGGCCAAGAGCCTTAAACAGCATGAGTTTACCCGTGATATACCGGTAATCATGCTGACCGCTCGCGGCGAAGAAGACGACAAAATCCGCGGTCTCGATGCCGGTGCCGACGATTACATTACCAAGCCCTTTTCGCCCAAGGAGCTGGTGGCGCGAATTAAAGCGGTAATGCGCCGGGTTACGCCCACCTCAAATGAGCAGCCCATCGAGTTTAACGGCCTCAAGCTGGAACCTATCTCGCACCGCGTGATGGCTAATGACGAAGCACTGGATATGGGGCCTACGGAGTACAAATTACTGCACTTCTTTATGACTCATCCAGAGCGGGTCTACAGCCGTGAGCAGCTACTGGATAATGTCTGGGGCACTAACGTTTACGTCGAAGATCGCACGGTTGATGTGCATATTCGTCGCTTACGTAAAGCCATTGGTGGTCAGGGACACGACGCCATGATCCAGACGGTACGAGGCGCAGGTTACCGTTTTTCGACTAAGCTTTAATTTCATTTCGTCCTTGGGGTAGGTATAGTCTGCCCCATCGTTAGCGCGCAAGAAAGGAACAACCGGGATGTACTACCCCTTTTCGTGGATCAAGTCAGTTGCGCGACTCGTCCTGTTTCTTATCTTCTTTGCGATCATTGGCTGGTATGTGGAAGACATGCTGCTGGCTGTGGCCATGGGCGCTACCGGCTTGCTTCTGGTTAACTACTGGCAGCTGTTTAAGTTGAATCGCTGGTTGTGGCACAGCCGAAAAATGTCGCCACCGTCGGTCAGTGGATTATGGGAACATATCTACGAAGGGATCTACTATCTGCAGCGGCGTAACCGCAACAAGCGTAAAGAGCTTGGCGCACTGGTTAAACGCTTCCGCGAAGGTTCTGAAGCCTTGCCCGATGCGGCCGTGGTGGTGGATTCTAAAGCCTGTATTATCTGGTGTAACCGACTGGCCCGTCTGGAGCTGGGGTTGCGCTGGCCATCGGATGCCGGACGCCGCCTGGACAATCTGATTCGTCACCCCGAATTTATTGAGTACTTTCATGCCGGTAAATACCATTTCCCAATAGAAGTACCGTCGCCACTGAATCCGTTAAAATCCTTCGAGTACCGGATCATGCCCTATGGTGAAGAGCACTTGTTGCTGATTGCCCGGGATGTTACGCGCCTGAGTCAACTGGAAGAAATGCGTAAAGATTTCGTGGCTAACGTATCCCACGAGTTGCGCACGCCGCTCACGGTAATTAATGGTTATCTGGAAATATTGCCGGATGCTGACGAGCAGTTAAATCCTTTCGTTAAAAAAGCCTACATGGAAATGAGCACCCAGACTCAGCGCATGCAAAGTCTGATTGAAGATTTGCTGGTGCTGTCACGCATAGAAGCCAGCTCTGAGCGGGTGTATGAAAATACCGTGGATATGGCCGCTATGTTAACCCAGGTGAAAATTGAAGCGGATGCCCTGAATAAAGATAAACACCACA
>NZ_CAJXQY010000151.1 GCF_913058315.1 uncultured Alteromonas sp.
CCCGTAGCATCCACCAGCGACAACAACTGCTCAGCTTTAATCTGCAGCGCATCCTGATAGTCCTGTTGTTCGGCCATGGCCGCTGAAATTTGCCCCAGCATCGCTAGCTGACGGGCATTACGCTGGGTGTCTTCTTCCTGAATTTTGACGGCAATGAGTTGTGACAACATGACCGAGATATACTGGGCAATTTCGCGTATTTCAAAGGGAACGAAATTGCTGGAATAATGATGACAGGCAATCAGCCCCCACAACTTGCCATTGATAATAATACTGATAGACATCGAGGCCTTAACGCCCATATTGCGTAAATACTGAATATGGATCGGTGAGACGCTTCGTAATGAACAGTAACTTAAATCAACATGGGGAGTGGCCGGATACAACCTGGCGACGGCCCCATCCACATCGCACAATAGTCGAATGGGATTCTTGATATAGAGTTCACGGGCTTGCTTGGGGATGTCAGACTCAGGGAAATGCTGTTTTAAAAACGCATTCAGGTGAGGCTCTTTCGCCTCGGCTATTACCTCACCATTATATTCATGGTCGAACTGGTAGAGCATCACGCGATCGAAACCAGAGAAGCGTTTTACCTCTTCCACAACGCTCTGATAAATTAAATCCAGTTTGTGAACGCCCATCAATGACTGCACGGAATTCTTGAGCATTTTGAGCACAGATTCATAAGCTTTGTCATTCACTTTAGAATCCGGCTCCAGCGCAATCAGGAGCACCGAGCCATTATAAGTAGCAATGGCTGACATCCTGTGGCTTTGCCCGTTAGAATGCTTAAGCGCAATCGACGTAGGGTTGAAAAGTTGTAAGGTTTCAGTGTGCCAGTGCTGGTTGATAATAGCGCAATACTCATCGTCAACCAGCTCATCCAACCCTTTACCAATACACTCATCCAGCGCCACACCACACACGTCAGTGATATTTTCACTAACACAGGATAACGTCATGGTAGCCGGGTCAACGACCAGCAAATAGCCATGAGGCTGGATAGAACCAGGGATATGAATGGGTTCTTCGTGGCAGTTATCCAGGGTTACTTCAAATTGATTAGTCAACCTGAACTCCTTTCATGAGGTCATTCATATTCGAAAATGACTGGTTGGCCCCTTGGATGACTTGCTCTTCACTGCCAGGGGTTGAGGCAACAAATTGCTGCAGGGCTGACTGAAACGCCCGCCACATTGCGGGCGTCTTCCGTCCGTAACTGTGAAAGAACCGCAACCCCTGCTCCGCGTCGAAACAGGGTTCGTGGCGCAGCTTATCAAGAATATGAGCGCCGCCCAGTGTCGCCCCCTCAAAGACATACAAAAAGCCCCAGGCCTGCGCCTCATTAACCGGCAGTTTAGTTGTCAGTGCATAATCCAACGGCTGTTCTTTGCGGTGTTGTTCACTACCGTCTTCCAGGTAATCGATATCACTGTTTAACCAGCTGATTTTGGAACGCTCTCTAATCATCACAGCGGTACTGTTAAATTCTGAAAGGCTGGCTTCAATTTGTGCATAATAATCGCGATGGCGACTGAGCATACGCTTATAGGCTTGTAGATCGATAGGCGTAGTAAAGAGAAGATCACTCATTACAGCTTCAATTTGACAGTGTGCGTCCCGGGTTTCTCGCCGCAGTCGCATAGCGATGTCGGGTTTTGCTACCTTGCAAGCAATTACGTTATCCGTCATGGTTCACTCTGGTTTAAAATAACTGATCCCGATGAAAAGACTGGGAAATGCAATCAATATACGCACCTCTGTTTTTTGTCAACAGAATCCTGCGAATTCGCAATAAGAATCAGATAGATTGGCATTACAATGCCTTTACTGAATCAGGTCCTGTCTGGACAGAACGGTTACCTGACGTTGTTTCAACGCTGATAAATCTGGATATAGTTAACTGCCAGAGACGATGATAATCGCCAGGTGCCGGTCAATGGGTTTAGCTTCATACCGGTTTCACTGACCAGTTCAAACTGCTCCGGTATAACCCATGCCTGAAGCTCTTCGGGTTTAACAAACATCTGCCAGTCATGGGTTCCCACCGGTAAATAGCGCATCACATACTCAGCACCAAGAATGGCAATTATCCACGACTTCATTGTGCGGTTCAGGGTTGCCAGTACCAGCGTGCCGGAAGATTTAACCAGCTTCGAACATTCGCTGATAAGCGCCGATTGGTCCGGGACATGTTCAACCACCTCGGCATTAATAACAGCGTCAAACCGCTCATCTTGCGCTAGCAACTCCCCGGCCAGACAATGGCGGTACGCCACCGTCAGACCAGATTGTTGCGCATGACGCCTGGCCACCTCGATACTCATTGCACTGGCATCGATTCCGGTGACTACCGCTCCTTTGCTGGCCAACGCTTCGCTGATGAGACCTCCGCCGCAGCCCACATCGAGAATACTGAGTCCTTTCAGGCAATGCTCAGTATTCGGATCCCGCCCGTGACAATGTGCCAGTTGGCGAACAATATACTCCGTTCGCGCCGCATTAAACGCCAGGGCGGTTTTGTATTTGCCATTGGGGTCCCACCACTCTTCCGCCAGGGCGTTAAATCGCGCAACCTCTTCGTGTGATACGTTTTCGGCGCCCACGGTGCCAGTGACTTTGCTTTTATCCAGCATAGCAAGAATTCACTTATAACTGTTCGCTCAGGCGGCGAATATCCTGATTCAGTTTACGATCATTCAGGCTGTAATCGACCGGGCAATCAATAATATGAACCCCTGGCTCAGCAATACACTGACGCATAAGTGCCCCGAGTTCTTCTGTCGCTGTCACCCGGTGACCTTTGGCGCCATAGCTTTGTGCGTAAGTAACAAAGTCCGGATTGCCGTAATCGAGTCCAAAATTATCAAATTCCATATGCGCCTGTTTCCACTTGATCATGCCATAGGCGTCGTCTCGCAGAATCAGTACTACCAGGTCTAAATTAAGGCGCACGGCCGTTTCGATTTCCTGACTGTTCATCATAAAGCCGCCGTCACCACAAACTGCCATCACAGGCTGTTCGGGGTTAACCAATTTAGCCGCCATCGCGGAAGGAAGACCGGCTCCCATGGATGCCAGCGCATTATCCAACAGCAGAGTGTTGGGTGCATAAGCCGGATAATTACGTGCAAACCAGATTTTATAGATACCGTTATCCAGTGCGACCACACCATTATCGGGCATGACGGCCCGCACTTCGCTGACTAATCGCTCTGGCAGCACCGGAAAGCGGTTATCGCTGTCTGATTCCTGACGATGCTGTACGTAGGCATCATGCACATCCTGATAGAGATCCCGCTTCCAGTGGGGTTGAGGCGTTAGTCGCTCATTGATCTGCCAGACACTGTTAGCGATGTCGCCAACCACTTCTAACTGGGGAAAATACACCGGATCCACAGCCGCTGGTTCGAAGTTTATATGGATAACCTGTTTGCCATTGTGATGCATAAAGAAAGGGGGTTTCTCGACCACATCATGGCCAACATTAATAATAAGGTCAGCCCGCTCGATGGCTTTATGAACAAAATCACCGTCTGACAGCGCGGTATTGCCGACAAACAATGGATCGGATTCATTCAGCACCCCTTTACCCATTTGAGTAGTTACAAATGGAATACCGGTATGGTCCACGAACCGGCGTAGCATCTTTGCCGTGAGTTTACGGTTGGCGCCGGCACCAATGAGCAGCAAAGGAGCAGAAGCTTGTTCTATCATTGCTTTGGCCCGCTCTACGGCTTTCTCTTCGGCCACCGGCCGGCGAGACTGACTTTGCTTTAATAGTGGGGCCGTAGTGGATTCTCGGGCGATATCTTCAGGGATCTCAATATGAGCCGCGCCGGGCCGTTCTTCAGCGGCAAGTCTGAATGCTTCACGGATGACCGAAGGGATACGTTCACCGCTCACAATTTGCGTAGTGTACTTGGTTATCGGGCGCATCATATCAACGACATCCACAACCTGAAAACGCCCTTGTTTGCTGGTTTTAATCGGTTTCTGCCCAGTAATCATGAGCATCGGCATCGCACCGAGCTGGGCATAGGCTGCTGGCGTTACCAGATTGGTAGCGCCGGGCCCGAGGGTGGATAAACAAACGCCAACTTTGCCGGTAAGCCGTCCATAGGTAGCAGCCATGAACCCCGCGCCCTGTTCGTGTCGGGTGAGGACCAGTTTAATCGAAGAGTGGCGTAAGGATTCGAGTAAATCCAGATTCTCTTCACCCGGTATGCCGAAGATATACTCGACGCCCTCGGCTTCCAGGGCTTGCACAAATAAATCTGCTGCTTTCATATTCCTTCTGCTTATTGGATCTCAATAGTAATTGCTACGCAGACGGCGATAAATAGTTTAGTTCAACAATCAATTAGCACGATTTACTGGGCGGATTTCCAGTTTTCCAGAGCGTCTTGGGTGCGTTTATCAATAGCGTCTTTATTATTGCTCACCCAGTATTTTTCCATGATCCGCACATTCGCCTGGTTGGCCTTGTAGAAAAAATCGGCAATATCACCTACCAGCGGAATAAACCCCAACCCGAAATCGAGCAAACAATTGCGAACCATGACTTTAATAAGGCCTTTAGGCAGTCCCATTTGCTTACCGAGTTGCACTATCCGAAAAGACACCAGCAACATTAGCACGTCACCCACCCCGGGAATTAATCCCACCAGTGCATCCAGGCCGATACGAAAATTAATCAGTGGAATTTTAACCGACGTATCCAGCAGGTTAGCTAGCTTCTGTGCTTTCAGTAACGGTTTGGGCGCAGAGCCCGGGTAGTCATTCATCTTGGACATCCGTGTTTTTTGGCCAGTTGTGCACGCAATTCCACGTCAGAGTCTGCCTGCCAGCCGTGCAGGTTTTCCTTTACGAGTTCGAACAGCATTGAAATGTGAGCCGGCTCGCTGTTAAGTGCCGGGATGTATTCATAGCGCTCACCGCCGGCTTCCATGAAGTAATCGCGATTCTCTTCACCAATCTCTTCAATGGTTTCCAGACAATCCGATGAGAAGCCCGGACACACCACCTGCACTGATTTGATGCCCTCAGCGGGCAGCGCTTTAAGCGTTTCATCCGTGTAAGGTTTCAACCATTCCTCGCGACCAAACCGCGACTGAAATGTGGTCATATAGCGGGTGTTGTCCAGGCCAAGTTCTTCGGCTACCAGGCGGGATGTTTTAAGGCACTCACAGTGGTACGGATCGCCGTTATCAAGATACCGACGGGGCACACCGTGATAGGACATAATAAGCTTTTCGGCCTGCCCATTGATTTCCCAGTGCTGGCGAATCGTTTCGGCTACGGCTTTGATGTATCCGGGGCGGTCATGATAATGGCTGACAAAGCGAAAATCGGGCAACCACCGGCGTTTTTGAAAGTCGGCCGCAATGGCATCGAAAGTAGATCCCACGGTAGAGGCGCTGTACTGCGGATAAAGCGGCAGCACCAGCAGCTTTCTGACGCCATGACTTAACATACGCTCGATGACTTTTGACACCGCAGGCTCGCCATAACGCATTGCAAAGTCTACCACTACGTCATCGCCAAACTCGCGTTCGCATCGTTTCGCCAGGGCTTCGGCCTGTGCCTTGGTATGTACCATCAGCGGTGAACCCTGCTCTGACCAGACGGTCTCATAAGCTTTGGCCGACCGTTTGGGACGAATATTTAAAATAACCCCATTCAGAATAAACCACCAGATCAGACGCGGTACCTCTACCACTCTTGGATCAGATAAAAACTCTTTCAGGTACGGCTTAAGCGCATCCTTAGTAGGTGCTTGCGGCGTACCAAGATTGGTAATCACAACACCAATTTTATCTGCCTGACCATGGCTGAATCCCGCGTTACTGGTGTACTTCATAAATATCAAATCTCAATAGTAAAATAGTTAACTGCTAATAATACGGCTTAACAGCCAAATTGGACTGCTAGGGTTGATAGTAAGTAGGTGTTTCCCACCCCACAGGCAGACCCAGGACAAAGACCCACAGATAAAACAGCAATGTCCAGCCCACAATGAATACCATGGAATAAGGCAACATCATCGCGATTAGCGTGCCCATCCCGACATCTTTCTTATACTTGGCGGCCATCGCCATAATCAAACCAAAATAGCTCATCATTGGTGAGATAACGTTAGTTACCGAGTCTCCGATACGGTAAGCCGCCTGAATCACTTCAGGTGCATAACCCAGTAACATTAGCATTGGCACAAAGACGGGTGCCGTGACCGCCCATTGCGCCGAGGCGCTGCCAAGAGACAGGTTAACGAGGCCGCACATCAGAATGAATAACAGAAAAACTTCCGGCCCCTTCAAATCCAGTTGAATAAGCAGAGCCGCCCCTTCTACTGCCAGTACCGTCCCCAGGTTGGTGTATTTGAAGAACGCAACAAACTGAGCAGCGAAAAAGACCAGCGCAATATACAGGCCCATGCTGCTCATACTGCGTGCCATGCCCTCAATGACATCGCGGTCATTTTTCATCGTACCTGCCACTTTACCGTACACAAAACCCGGGATGGCAAACATGACAAAAATCAACACAACAATCCCTTTTAAAAACGGCGAGCCCTTTAATCCGCCTGTTTCAGGGTTACGCAATAGTCCGTCGTCCGGGACGACTGCCAGTGCCACTAAGATGCACAGGGCCAAAAACGCCAGACCGGCCATTTTCATGGCTTTCATTTCCTGGGCATTCGGCGACGCCATGGCTTTTTCATCCAGCACCATGGTCGATTTAGACTCATCAAACTTGCCCAGTCGCGGCTCTACTATCCGATCCGTAACAAAGAAACCCAGCGCAGCGATAACAAAGGTACTGGCAATCATAAAGAAGTGATTTGACTCTGCGCCAACCACGTAGTCCGGATCAATCATTTGTGCTGCCGGGGTCGTTATGCCCGCCAGCAATGGATCGATCGTACCTAAAAATAAGTTAGCACTGTAACCGGCGGATACCCCTGCAAATGCCGCGGCAAGACCCGCCAGAGGATGGCGTCCCAGAGAATGGAAGATCATCGCCGCCAGCGGAATCAGTACTACATAGCCGAGTTCGGAGGCCGTATTGGACAAAATACCGCTTAATACAACGATAAAAGTAACCAGTCGACGGGGCGCATTAAGCACTAATGCCCGCATCGCCGTGGATAACAACCCGGAATGTTCGGCCACCGAGACCCCCAGCAGAGCTACCAGTACGGTTCCCAGCGGCGCAAAACCAGTAAAGTTTGTCACTACATGGGTGATGATCCAATGCAGACCTTCCACGCTCATTAACGAGACGACCTCGATAGTGCCGGATGCGGTCTGGGCATCTTCGGGTCTGGGGTCGGCAACAGAAACACCGAGCCAGCTTAAAAAACCACTCAGTAGTACAATAAACACGGTAAGAATGGCAAACAGAGTCACCGGATGAGGTAACAGGTTACCCAACCACTCTACCATTGCTAAAAACCGGGAAAACCATCCCTTATTATTGTCATCTATTGCCGTTATATTATTTTCTGTCAAAACAATTCCTCAGTCTTTTTATTATGGCTGCATTCACCGTTCTGTTTCGCTGAACAGATTCGGTCAATGCAGTCCGGCTGTCCCTGGCCGGTGATAGTATTATCTTACTGGCCTTTGAGCATTACTCCGGCCGTTTTTTATAGCGGCAGTTTACCTTAAATCGATACTCTTTGGCAGAGTTGGCCACTTTTAGCGGCAAAATTTGCGCATAAAAAAACCGGCTATAAAAGCCGGTTTTTAACTAAGGTCGAAAGCATTACTGACCAGAGCGCTTATTCATGTAACGGAAAAAGTCGCTGTCAGGCTCTACTACCAGAATATCGTCTTTGCTGTTAAAGCTGGCACGATAGGCATCCATACTGCGCAGGAAGCCGTAAAATTCCGGGTTTTTCGAGTATGTTTCGGCGTAAATTTGCGCTGCCGTTGCATCACCTTCACCGCGAAGCTGACGAGCATTACGTTCAGCATCGGCCAGCATAACGGTTACCTTGGCCTCTATATTCGCTTTGATAACTTCAGCCTGTTCCTGACCCTCTGAACGGTGTTCACGAGCCACTGCCGCGCGCTCAGCCCGCATACGCTGGAAGATGGAGTTGCTGACCTCGGTAGGCAGATTGATTTGCTTCACCCGCACATCTACGATTTCGATACCCAGCTCATCAGATGAACTTGAGGCCTGCTCCATTGCCTGTTCCATTAACTCAGTACGTTCGCCAGACACAATCTGGGCAATGGTACGGCTACCGAACTCAGTACGCAGACCGTTATTTACCTTCTGTTTTAACAGCGCTTCAGCTTGCAGTTTATTACCGCCGTTAGTCGACAGATAATAGCGGGCGAAGTCTTCGATGCGCCACTTAACGTAAGAATCAACAATTAAGTCTTTCTTCTCAGAGGTTACAAAGCGATCAGGCGAATCGTCCAACGTTTGAATACGCGCATCAAGCTGACGAACTGTATCGATAAACGGCAGTTTAAAATGCAGACCCGGTTCGAATACCTTGGTATCGCCGGTTTCGGCATCACGCTGTACCTTTCCAAACTGAATGACGATGGCCCGCTGTCCTTCACGTACTACAAACAATGAACCAGAAGCCAGTACCACCAGGGTAATAAGAATTGCGATAATAAAGTTTTTCATTTTGTCTTATCTCCCACCACGATTGCTGTCGCCACGCAAGCCCGACCCGGATACTGTTGAGTTACGCGAGGTATTCGTCGAGTTGGTTACGTTATTCTGCAAACCTTCGAGGGTATTGCGCATACGTTCCAGGGAGGATTTTGTTTCCGCGCCTTTATTTTCTAAAATCTTGTCCAACGGCAAATACATTATATTGTTGCCGCCGTCACCACTGTCGACCATGATCTTACTGGTGTTCGAGAACACCTGTTCCATAGTTTCCAGGTAGATACGCTGGCGAGTAACTTCCGGCGCTTTTTCATATTGCGGCAATAACTCTTCGAAGCGTGCCACTTCACCCTGTGCTTCCAGCGTTACACGCTCTTTGTAAGCCTGGGCTTCCTCGTTCATACGATTGACCTGACCTCGGGCACGCGGTTCTATCTCACGGGCATACGCCTCGGCTTCACGGATAAAGCGCTGCTGGTCTTCCTGGGCGGCAATGGCGTCATCAAACGCATCTTTCACCTGCTCTGGCGGTCGGGCATCCTTGAAGTTCATATCAACAATGGCTACGCCGATGTTGTAGGGTTCAAGTATACCTTCCAATTCTTCCCAGACACGCTGACGGGTCATTTCACGTCCATCGGTCAGCACATCATCCATGGTGGAATGACCCACTACGTAACGTATCGCACTATCCAAGGCCTGACTCAGACTCATTTCCGGACTGGTTACCGCAAACGTCCAGCGGTACGGGTCGACAACCCGGTACTGCACTTCCATTTGTACACTTACCACGTTTTCGTCTTCGGTCAGCATTGAACCTGAAGATGATTGATAGCGAATGGATTGCACATCGACCGGAATAACCGAGTCAACAAAGGTTGGTTTCCAACGCAAACCCGGCTCTACCAGTGAGTTATATTCACCAAATCGCAGCACAACACCAGATTCTGCTTCACGGATGGTGTAGAAACCACTGACAAAGTAAATAATTGCCAGCAGGCCAATCAGGAATGCCGCGCCGATGCCGCCCAGCTTTTTGCCTGAGCCGCCATCACCGCCGCCGCCCATTTTACCGAGCTTACCGAACAGGTTCTTAAACACATCATCCAAATCCGGGGGACCTTGATCTCGTCCTCCGCGATTTTTCCACGGGTCATTATTTTTATCACCCGGCTCATTCCAAGCCATGCTAGTACTCCGAAAATTTAATTATTTAATACTGAATTCTATTGTTTTTAGATTTCAAAATATATGAAACTGTCAAATCAGTGTTTTACTACAAACTCTGATAAACCATGATCCAAACGCTTTTCTAACCGGTTCCAATCGGCTGCCGGCATTCGCACATCAACCACCCAGTCCCCCTGAGCATCGTAGGATTGTTCGGATATACAATCCAGTTCGTACAGAACACCGCGCAAACGGCTCTGTGCCGGAGGGATTTTCAGGGTGTAACTTACCATGCTCTGCGCCAGACAATCATTAATTGCCTCAAACAACAACTCCGTCCCCTGGCCGGTTTTTGCCGACAGCCAAACCCGGATGGGTGTGCCCTGTTCATCCCTGTCAATTTTAGGCTCAACTTCTTCCAACTGGTCTATTTTATTGCAAACAATCAGTTGTTGAATGTCTCCGGCATCAATTTCATCGAGTACCGTATTAACTTCATCCATGGTTTCCAGATAATTATTGGCAGAATAATCCACCACATGCAGCAACAAGTCGGCTTCCTGGGTTTCTTGCAACGTTGCTTTAAAAGCTGCTACCAGATCATGGGGGAGATGACGAATAAAACCAACCGTGTCAGCCAGAATTACTGGCCCCACTTCCTTGAGATCCAGCTTGCGAAGCGTTGGATCCAATGTAGCGAACAGCTGATCTGCGGCGTAAACATTCGCATCGGTGATGTGATTGAAGAGGGTAGACTTACCGGCGTTGGTATAGCCAACCAGTGACATCGTTGGAATTTCTGCCCGTTTACGGGAACGTCTGCCCTGCTCGCGCTGTTTAGCGACTTTTTCAAGGCGACGAAGAATAGTTTTGATCCTGCCGCGCAATAAGCGACGGTCAGTTTCAAGCTGGGTCTCACCCGGTCCGCGTAAACCGATCCCGCCTTTTTGACGCTCGAGGTGTGTCCAGCCTCGGATCAAGCGGGTAGAAATATGTCTGAGCTGTGCGAGTTCCACCTGAAGCTTACCTTCATGCGTACGAGCCCGCTGCGCAAAAATATCCAGGATAAGACCGGTGCGATCAATCACCCGGCATTTGCAAATGGCTTCAAGATTTCTTTCCTGAGAAGGAGACAGCGCATGATTAAAGATCACCACATTGGCCTCGTGGGCTTTCACTGCAGCAGCGATCTCCTCAGCTTTACCCGATCCAACAAAATACTTTGGATGTGGGGCTCCTCTGGACGTGGTCAGTACATCAACAGCACTAACGCCCGCCGATGAAACCAGTAATTCCAGCTCAGCCAAGTCTTCGCGACTGTCTTCATCGGCAAAATTTACATGAACAAGTATAGCCTGTTCACCGGCTTCATAACGGTCAAACAAGCAGGTTACCTTTGCAA
>NZ_CAJXQY010000152.1 GCF_913058315.1 uncultured Alteromonas sp.
CCCAGTCAACAACCTTACTGCGTGATGCCCCAACCAGGTGTGCAAACGATAAATCGTTGTGACAAAAACAAAAGTCCTGATAATGACTGAATTGAGAGATCACCGGCACCAACTTATCCCTTTCCACCGAAAAGGCGCGTCCTGCCCTGCCAGGCAATTGCTCCAGATAATGTTGCCAGCAAGGTAACAGCGCTAACGTTGGCGCGCTAATATCGCTGTGGTGTATCGTGGCCAGCACTTGCGCCAGCTGTTCTGTATCAGTGGATTGTTGTTCAGGAGTATCTACCCACTCCTCAATCCAAATGCGCAGGTCGGGATTATAGGCGGTAACTACCGGAGCCAGCCCGCAAACGGCCAGTTGCTGTTGGATTTTATTCACCACGGTGTAATTAACCGCACTAAAGGTGGCCGGCCCTAACAACTTTACCGCCCAACTTTGCGAGTGACTACTGACGCGGTATACGCTATTGGCTAATCCCTGGCGAACCGGCTCGTAAGTGAGTTGCGACGATCCACACTCACTGGCAATAAAGTCGCTTAGCTGTTTGTCAGATACCTGTCTGACCATTCCTGTTTCCATTGGTTATACCCATAAACCGAAAAGCCAACATACCCTAAAAACAGGCCGGCAGACAGAATTAATCCACTTTGCCAGTACAGGAACACAGCGGCTGTATTAATCACAAACCAATAGATCCAGTTCTGCAATATTTTGTGAGCCACCATAAAGGTAGTCGCCACACTAAACACATTTATCGCCGCATCAAGCCATAGGTATTCGCTGTTAAACTGAGTAGCCGCTAGCTTGCCTAGTCCCACTGCCACGGCCGTTAAACCGAACACCGCTAGCACATGCCAGCTCACAGGCCAGGATTGAACTGACCTCTCTTCGCCGGGTTTATGATGCCATTGCCAGTAGCCATATACTGCCATCACCATATAAAACAGGTTAAGCGCCGACTGAAATGGCAGCGCCACCTGCCAGAACAACCAGGTATAAATGGCCGTACTGGTGAGGGCTGCCAACCAACACCAGGCACTCTGGCGAGCAGCAAGCAGCACATAGGCAATGGCCAGCACAACGGCCAGCCATTCCGCCAGAGACGTTGCAGCAATTTGTTCAACTAATTGAGAAACGGTCTGCTCCATACGGTCCTACTTACTGCTCATGGCATCAAAGTTCAGAAATTTAGCCACAAACACGGCCTGACCCACTTCTTCATGGGTTCGCTGCATTTCAACGCCCAGAATTTGCAGGACCTCAGTGTAATCTCCCTGCACCTGGGTGCTGGTAGAACAGGTGGTCACTGTCAGGTTTTGGTAACTGTTAAGACGTGCGATAAAAGCTTTTATCGGCGTCAGGTACTCATTCACCAATGGGTACAGCGATAACTCAACCATCACTTGCATAGTCTGCTCTCCTAAAACTGATACCGAACCGTGACACCGGTTTGACGACCATTACCTAATTGAAAGTACGGCTCGTCAAATTCGTAAAAATCGCGGGGATCGTTACTGAATCCGCCAAATCCGCGGGTATAGTAGGTTTCATCAAACGCGTTGTTGATCCACAGCTGTGTTTCCCAGTTCTCCATTCGCCAGCTTAGCTGGGTATGCACTAAGGTGCGCGAAGGTGCGGTCACATCATGACCATCAGAAAAGCGATAACGATCGGCAAAATCCACTTCAACATTCCAGCGCAGTGACTCGTTGAAATCCAGTTGGCTGAGTAAATTGGCGGTGAAATCAGGTGCCTGAGCCTGCTGCTGTTCTGTCACAGTGGTCCCGTCAGCGCGGGTATAATCTTCAAAATAGGCATCCAGATATCCCCCCGAGAAACTCACGCTCCAGTTGTCAGTTGCCTGGTAGCTAAGCTCTACCTCAACGCCCTGGTTAGTACCTAAATCGGCGTTACTGATAATATCAATAAACTCTGCAGAGCCGTCATCCCGGTATTGCAGTTCATAATCACTGACCTGCGTGTCTTGCCGTTTCATTACAAACACGGCTACCCGGGACGTTAACTGGTCGGTCAGCCGGCCTTTCATGCCAATTTCGTAGTTCCAGTTGTACTCTTCGTCATAAAAACGGTTGTCGATAGTCACGTTCTGGTCGGGGTTAATCCCCGCCCCTTTATACCCTCGCGAGATACTGGCATAAACAAGCTGCTGGCCAAGCTGGTAACTCAGTGCCAGCTTGCCGCCTAGCATGGTCGAGTCGTGATCACCATTAAGACCGGCATTGTCACCATAAGAGAAATCGTAATTTTCCGCACGTAAAGCAAAGGTCAGCAATAAGTCATTGGTTAACTGGCTTTCCAGCTGACCGTAAACAGCCTGAGTAATGGGCTGATACTGACTGACAAAATCGCCATCGGCATAAGTGTACTGACGAAGTAAATCTTCCTTATTATTCTTAACCCGCGTGCCGACAACCCAGGAGGTCGTGTCGTTAAACAAACGCCATTGATCGCCGCTGACGAAGCGTAACTCCACGGTGTTAGTCTCTACATCGCGGTAATAAGCATCGAAAGAAGTGTAACCCCACGGATGAAAACCATCATAGGTCCAGTCTTCGTCATACGCATAACCAATATTATGGCTGGCGTGAGTGACTATAAAGTGCAGGTCGCCGCCTTCCAGTCTGGTAAGTAAATTGGCACTGATAGCATGAGTTTGCTGACGGTCGAAACCGGGCTCGTCAGACAATGTTTCCCGGGTGTTATCCAGTGAAAAAGCATCAAAGCCATTGTCGATATCGTACCAGCGATAATTAACGGTTAACGATACTTCATCGCTGTAGTCGTAGCTCGCCGCTAACCGAATAGCACTTTCGTCAATGTTGTTGGTATCGTCGCGGTTCAGGAAGGTATTGCGCACAAAGCCGTCGCTCTGGTTGTGCACCAACGCGCCGCGAATGGCCAGGTTATCAGACACGGCAACGCTCTTGCCGGCTTCCACACCATAGCTGCTCTTAGTGGCGGCAGTAAACTGCACATAATCAGCATTGTGGTCATCGGCCGGGGTCGATTTAATTAACACGGCACCAGCCAGTGCACCGGTGCCGAATACCGTGGCCTGGGGGCCTCGGAAGATTTCAACTTGCTGGGTGTCAAATAACAATGCCGCAGCGCCAAGTCCGGTAAAGTCAAAATCATCAACCATAATACTGACGGACGGATTGATTGGCTCGGCATACTGACTGCGCTCACCAATGCCACGAATTTGCACGAAGCGGCCACGTGAGGCTCCGGTGGAAAAATTGACGTTAGGCGCAATGCGCAGTAAGTCTTCAATGTGCACAGCCTGGCGGCTTTGAATACGTGCATTATCAATAATGGAGGCACTGGCGCTCAGCTGAGCGAGCGCTCGCTGGTGAAAATCACCGTATACGGTAACTTTTTCGATGTCACTTTGCTCAGCGGCTAAGGCGCTGGCGGATAAACTCAATAGAGATAAAGAAAATAATGCTTTAGGTAAACTCATACTGGATCTCTTGTGCAATGATGTCCAAAAGATCCGGCTTTTAACGGCAGGTGATCAGGCTTGATTGTAACCATCCCTACGCCGGTATTATCCGGATCAGGTTTAAGGGTTCCCACGCGGTGGATCTCAGCCGTTTCCGGCACCCCTTGGCGAATGCATTGTTAATGCGCGATGGAGTCTACCAAGACTTAAAAGATTTGCAACTGTTTAACTGATTGTTGCAGCAAGGTATTTAGCAGCAGAAATAAGAACGCCCACCGTGACGTGGTGGGCGTTACTTAATTGCTCCCGGATAAAGAGCTTTATACAGACCGGCGGTGACGACGCCAGCCTGTTATGCCGAGTCCGAGTACTGCCAGCGACAAAGCGGTTGGCGCGCTAACCTCAGACAACGTCATATCTCTAAAACGTACTTGCGTGTTGCCACACTCATTATCACAGTCGTTAACCAGCACGATGTGGGTAAAGCTACCACTCAGGTAGTTATCCAGATCGATCGAGAAACGCTGCCAGCGATCGTTGGTGTAAGAAAAGTCATCCAGACCCCAGTTCTGTGTACCAATCAGATTAAACGACTGGCTGGAAACCGCATCAGTCTGACCACCGGAGAAATCAGCAAAGAACAAACCGCCGATTTCAGGTAGTGACGTTGGCTCACCTCGGTCTAGACCACCATCACCTCTGCGCTGGAACAACCGGAATTTGAAATCCAGCGTATAGTTTGTCAGCGAGTCGTCCAGATTAACTGAATCAATGCCGAACGTATCTTCCAAATCAATAGCAAACCAGGAATCTGAATAGATTCGAATCGCCCCATTGTTTTGTACGAAATAATCACTGTCGACGTTGTTCTGACGGCTCATCCCTTCAAAGGTTGCCGCATCAAAGTCCACATCGTAATTGATAACACCAGCGTTGGCAGAGGCTGCCATACCGCAGGCGACGATTACTGAACATAATTTTCTGGCCAACTTCATGTTTTAATCCTTAACTACTAATCAATACGTAAAAACTGTACTGACTCTGAGTAACCCGGCCACCTTTGGAACTCAAAGGCCCGTGGCTTTCCGTCCTTGCTTCACAACAAGTTTGGCTTTGTGCATCATCAAACTTCGGGATTAATGGTAACGCAGCAGAAAAATCAAAATAGGACACATTTTATCGAACTATAGGACAATTTTGTCCGAGCCGACTTAACAGCCGGGCAAAAGTCGTTATTATGGTGAAAGAATTGAAAGGGATACAATAACTGTTATGTCTGTTACCTACACAGGAACGTTTTGGTCAGCCGTTACGCGGGCGTTATTATCACTGCGCCGGGATAAAGCACTGACCACAGAAGAAGAAGCTACAGCACTCTCTGCCCTCGGCGATATTGAAAGCGGTGAATACCCGGTTTCAGCCCTAAGCGACAAACTCGCGCTTCTGTGTAAAACCGATTCACCAGAACGGATTGGGCAATCTTTACTGGGCTATCTCGATTTTAACAAAATGGGCACCTTCCATTGTTTTTTGTCGATGGCCCGCGATATAAACGCCGCACTGGATGCATTGCATACCTTTGACACCCCTTTATTTGAAGCCTCTGAACAGATCCAAATCAGTAAAACCGACACCCGGGTAACTCTGACCCTTAAAGCCGGGATACTGCCCGAAATGGAACCTTTTGTTATTGCGTTCTTATTAGCGTTGTTCCGCCACCTTGCCGGCCGAAATTTCGATTTCGATCACATTGCACTGGTGCACAACCATCCGGTGTGGTTTTTAGAGTCAGTCAGCCAGGCTCGTTACAGCGATCAGCAACCTGCATTGCAGGTTACCTTCGATGCTCAGTGGTTATCCACCCCGTCTTTTTTTTACAGCCCGAAACTGCAACTGGTACTGGTTAAAAACTTGCAACCTGCCGGTGAAGGCGGATTTAAACAGGATTTAGTCGATGCGTTTAAACAGTTTGATACCCCGGCCAGAATTCGCTCTGAAGCGGTTGGTGAACTGTTGGGCATGTCTGAGTCGGTGTTTCGACGCAAACTCAAACAGGAGAAGCTGTCTTTCAGCGCCCTGCTAAAATCGCATATTCACGAACGCAGCATAAACGGCCTGCTAAGCGGTGAAAAGGTTGATGTGCTGGCCGAACGGCTCGGCTTTTCCGACCGCCGCTCATTCGATCGCAGTTTCAAAGAATTCACCGGAATCAGTCCCGGTCAGTTACGCCAGGTGGGCAGTCGGTTACGTTTTCAGCGCGGAAACCAGGCACTCATTGAAGTGACCGAAAACCTCCCTCCGCTGCCGGAAACCATCAGTCATATTGTAAATCTAACGGATGAGCAGCTTACAGTTAGCCGGCTGGTAACATTAATAGAACCGGATCCGGTATTTCTGGCACATATTATCGGCAAAGCCAGCAAAGCCTTATACGGTTCAGTACCGCAGTCCCTTGAACAGGCTATCGGTCGTAACCTGGGCGTTAACAATGTCAGAAATCTCGCCGTTTTATTTGCCGCCCAGCAATACCTGACAGTACAAAGCGTTCATCCGAATATCGAGCGATTGATAGATGCCATGCTGTTAAGTAACGCCTTGTTTGAGCGCTTATATGCAGCTGAATACAGCAACGACGATAAAGCCCTGGTCGCCCAACTCATTCTGTTTGGCCCGCTGGCACTGTTATTAATATTTCATACCGAACATCTCGATGCGTCGCTGTTTTTCGAACAATGGCAAAAGGCCTCGGGGTTTGACGAATTCCAGTCGGGTCTGGCGGCCGAGCATAACCTTTGCCTGTATGGCGCTTCATCGCTTTTGCTGGTCAGATGGGGGTTCACCAGTAAAGTGAATCAGACGTTATGGCGTTTGTGTCAGGAGCCCGATGCTAAGCTTAACCAGCGGATCCGTTGCTGTCATGAACTGGCATTTAACAGCTTATGCTTTAACCACACAGACATTCACAATGAACAGCTGGCCGCTGCCCTTACAGAGCAGCAGTTAACTGAGGCCAAAGACGTTCTCGCAAAGTGGTAATCCGGCGCTAGTGGTTGTGGCGCCATTGGTCAGCCGGCGTCAAACAGGTACAATAGCGTTTTTATTTAATCACTCATGTTTTCATGCCCACCGACAAGACGTTAGCCGCGCTATCTGAATGGCGTGCTTCCCATCAGCATACTCAGCTTGCTCACCGACAGTTGCTGGTAGTCAGTGGCACCGCTCAGTATTGTAAAAACGTAGTAAAGCACCTGTTCAGTCTGTGCCACGACGATACGCTGCTGCTGGGAAAAACGCTATTTCCTGAAAATACGTCCCGGGGTATGGGGGCCTATCGCACCATACTCGGCACTGAGTACGCCCTGGCGGTGGTTGATAGTTTTGAAGCTTTTCGTCCCAATGCCATTCTGGCTGTTGCCGGCACGGTCACCCAAGGCGGATTACTGGTACTGTGCTGCCCTGACTTTGCCCATTGGCCTGCTTATCAGGAAGTCAGTACCAGCCATTATTTAAGCTATGGAGAACAACTTCAGTGCAGTGTTCTTCGCACTGCCATGATTGAGCAGTTCAAAACTGATCCGAGCGTGGCCATAGCGCGGGAACACCACCCCCTAATTTTACCCCAAATCAGGCTTGCCAGTGCAAGACCAGAAACGACGCTCCCATTTAAGACTACGGAGCAACAGACACTGTTTACGCGCCTTACCGCGGATAAACCCGTCCACAATGCCTTGCTGACTGCTGACCGGGGCAGAGGCAAGTCGACCTTACTTGGTATGATTGCCGGGCACTGTCTGGCCATCCAGAATAAGTCTGTCATGCTTACCAGCCGGTATGCTGAATCGGTTAGTCAGGTGTTTGCGGGATTATTATTAACCTGCCCCAAAGCCATCCGCACCGACCGGCACAGAATGGTTTATCAGGATACGTCCTGTCAGTGGCTGCCGCTGGACCATCCCGCGCTGACGACTTTAGATGATACTGACGTCCTGCTGATTGATGAAGCGGCCAGCATTCCTGTTCCACAACTTACCGCGCTTTGCAGTCAGGCGGGCTCTGTATTGCTCAGTTCAACCATGAGAGGTTATGAGGGCTCAGGAAGAGGCTTTATTACCCGTTTTATACCCTGGCTACGTCAGCATCGCCCGGATATTGAACACCACGAATTGCTCAGCCCTATTCGTTGGTATGAAGGCGACCCCGTGGAACGATTCTGGTATCAAGCACTGTGCCTTGAAGACGCCCGACCGGCAGCCGCTGAAAAGGGCAACGAACCAATCAATCAAGTCAGCCATTATCAGCCACTGGTTAAACAGCAATATCATGACGCAACGAGCCGTCAGTTATTACCACTGCTTATGCAGGCTCATTATCAGACCACCGCAGATGAGTTGGTTCGACTTTACGACGCACCAACCAACAATACCCTGTTGGCCATGGCAGATAAAGAAGTCGTCGGCGTAATCAATTATCAACAGGAAGGCGGCGCGCTGTTGCAGGACGTAGCCACTGGAATAGCCAGCGGCGCCCGACGGGTCAATGGCCACATGTCAGCACAAGGCTTAAGTGTATTACTTGCTTCGGCCAGTATCGCAACTGCCACTTTCTGGCGAATTAATCGCATTGCAGTCCTCCCCCGATACAGACGCCAGGGCGTGGCCAGCAGGCTAATCCATCTACTGGCAGAGCAGGCCCGGCAGGCTGGCATTGATGCCCTGACCACATCATACGGTGCGACACCCGAGTTAACCCGCTTTTGGCAAACTAACCGGTTTCTGCCAGCCAAACCTGGTTTAAAACGAGACGCTTCGAGCGGTGAATACAGTTTACTAATGGTATTACCTCTGAGTGAGCGCATTGGTGTTGAACAGGCATTGATAACACAGCGATTTAGTCAGGAGTTATTACTTCACCCGGCTGCGGATACCTTTGGTTGTGGCAGTGCTGACACCGCCTTTAACCTCAATGATAAAATCAAGACCTGTTCTGTGAACATCCTGCACCAAGTGGTAAATGGCAGCCGAAGCCTTCAGCATGCCCGAGGCAGTGTTGCTTGGTTTGTTAAGACCCAAACCACTAGTCACATGAACGCAGAGAGCATAGCGGTAGTCAGAGACTTTATTTCTGATGTTAACGCAACGGATGCATTAGCCCGGCGTTATAAATTAAGTGGTAAACGTGAAACGGAAGCATGGGTGACGAAGCACCTGAGCCGTTTACTGGAAGCTTACTAGCGGGGTTATTGAAAGATATCAGAGATAAAAAAAAGCGCCGTTAAGGCGCTTTTTCAATTAGATATTTATACCGCGGTTCTTCGCTTTTTGCTTAATGTAAGGTTCCCAGGCATTCGCATTTCTACGTAATGTCTTGTCCTTCTTAGCTTCTTTAATATGCTCGTAGGCTTGCTTGAAGTCTCCGGCATAGAAGTTAGCTTCCATTAAACTAAAGTGAACTTTGCCCGGGTCTTCCACGCCACGTTCCAGAGCTTTTGAAAGGGCAGTAATTGCACCTTTGTAGTTCTCTGCAACCAGCAGCAGTACGCCCTGCTTACGGTAAAATTCTGGATCAGACGACATCTCAGCCGCTTGCTGATAATACTGTGCAGCAGTTTCATATTCCATTGCCTGGTGATAGCTGTTCGCTACAGACGCCAGATTCTCTGCTGTTTTCTCAATTTTGCCGTTCGCAATATTCTCCGCCAGCACTTTGGCTGAACGATAAGGCATATTGTTTGTTGCATACAATTGAGACAACATTTTTATCAGGTTTGGTTTTTCTAAAAACCCTTGGCTGTAGGCAATTTCTAATGTCGATAGTGACTTTTTATAGTCTTCGATCATCAGATAAAACTGGCCTAACTGAACCCACCACTTCCCTTCTTCAGGGAACGTATTAACGATGTCTTCCGCGACGCCAACAGTCTCTTTGTACATCTTACGCTCATAGTAAGAAGATAACTTCAGTACATATGGGTTCTTGTTTGGCTCTTCATACAATGCGATAGCTTTGTTAGCCGGATCGATCAGCTTGTCGTATTGCTTCAGCTCGTAAAAAGCGTTCGCCATACGGGTGTACACTTCAGGATCTTCTTTACACGTAAAGTCTAAATAAGCCTGATAGTACTTAACCGCCTGTTCGTATTCCTTTTCCTGCAGACTAAGGTCAGCAACCAGTTTGAGCGTTTGTGAATGCTCAAGGTCGTTTAACACCTTAGTTTCAACTGAGGACACCAGAAGGGCCAGGGCTTTTGGCCCCATACCGTCTTTAGTGGCCATGATGTTACCGAGGAAACGGTTAACATAAGCTTCGTCAAAGTCTTCCTTTGCTTCTATCTCAGACAGGATTGTAATTGCTTCATCAATCAGATCTTCGTTATAAGCCTCGAAAGCTTTTTGTACTTTTTTACCTACACGCTCACCAACCAGATTGGTTGTACCTTTCTCGTAGCCCGGGCACACCACAGGGGCTGAGCTTTGCGCTGCGGCTGGCAACGCAATAGCTGAGCTTAAAGTGAATGCCGCTACTACCAGTGACTTTTTAAACATTGTGGATTTCAACATGATTATTGCTCCAGTTTAAAGTCTAGTTGTACAAACATATTTGGTTGCTGAACAGGCTTGCCGTCTACGATCTTAGGCTTGTATTTCCACTTCGCCAGAGCACGACGGGCTTCACGGTCAAAGATACGCTTCGGATCCGCATCGATTACATCGATATCGTCAACCGAGCCATCTTCCATGATAGTAAACTGGAGTTTAACCCAACCTTCTTTACCATCACGTGCAGCCTGCGGCGGGTATTTAGGATCGATACGAACGATAGGTGTAGCATCACCATCACTCTGCATCGCACCAACACCACCAATGTTTACACCAACACCACCGGTATCAACACCTGGAATATCCAGGCTGAATCCGTCAGCATCCGGCTCAGCTTCTTCCGGCTCAACAGGCTCCATTTTTGGCGGCTGTTGTGGCGGAGGAGGAGGAGGTGGCGGAACACGAGTACGTGTTTGCGTATCCTCTTCTGGCGGCTGCATAACGATATCGATAACCGGTGCATCCGGAATTTCATCAACCGGACGCGCTGAGTTCTCAATAAGTTTAGCCATTATTACGAACAGACCAAAAGCGACGGCTGCACCGATAACAATAGAGGCGATAATTCTACCCATACTAGTTCCTCGCAGCTACTGCAATACGGTCAATGCCTGCGGCTTTGACCTGGTCCATAACTTCAACAACCACCCCGTGTTTAGCCTTAATATCAGCCTGTATAAACACGTAATCAGTTGGTTGCTCCGTAAGTAATCGCTCTAAGTTTGCCCTGACGCTGTCAACAGACACCTCGCGTTTATCTAACCAAACATTGCCATCTTCGGTGATCGCAATGAAAATGTTAGCATTTTTATGTAAGAACGCTCGGCTCGCATCGGGCTTGTTAACTTCTATACCGGCTTCCTTAACGAAAACCGTTGTCACGATAAAGAAGATCAGCATGATGAATACGATGTCCAGCATGGGCGTCATATCAATCGCTGCATCTTCCTCTTCGGTTCTGACTTTTCGAGCCATAATCTCTCTCTCTAATGATACGGCAAGCTATC
>NZ_CAJXQY010000153.1 GCF_913058315.1 uncultured Alteromonas sp.
GGGTAACACTGCCTTCTCGCAAAAGGACATCCAGATATACCAATAAATTCAAATCAACCTTTGCAATATTCATAACTGTAATAGCCTGTATTAGTTTTATTAAACGCCGCTATTATACTCATAGTCTCAGTGCTTGTCAGATAGGCCTTTGGTCGTAGTGCTTTATTGCTTTTTATTGTTAACTAAATGATTTAATTGGTTAATGTTGGTGTTTTGATATGCGAATGCTTTTTGTGAATGATTTAAAATAAATAATTATGGTGAATAAAACCGATAAAACGACTATTTTTTAAGTTCGCATGGTCATAAAAAAAGCCTCCCGAAGGAGGCTTAACACGAATCGACTTGTTTCAGTTGGGAATGAGTCGAATTAGTCGAACTGGTTCATGGTGTTGTCTTTACCACTGGCTTTCAGGGCTTGCTCACCAGAGAAGTACTCTTTGTGAGTATCACCTAAGTCAGAACCGGCCATTGCCTGGTGTTTAACACAAGCCAGACCCTGACGGATTTCCTGACGCTGTACACCTTTAACGTAAGCCAGCATGCCTTCTTCACCAAAGTAACCTTTAGCCAGGTTGTCGGTAGACAGTGCCGCTGTGTGGTAAGTTGGCAGCGTGATTAAGTGGTGGAAGATACCCGCTTCGCGTGCACCATCAGCCTGGAAGCTTTGGATCTTCGCATCCGCTTCGGCTGCTAACTCTGTCTCGTCGTACTCAACAGACATCAGGTTAGCGCGGTCATAAGCTGACACGTCTTTACCGGCTTCTGACCATGCATCAAATATTTGCTGACGGAAGCTCAGTGTCCAGTTGAAAGATGGCGAGTTGTTGTAAACCAGCTTGGCATTCGGAACCACTTCACGGATTTGGTCAACCATGTCACCAATTTGGCGAACGTGAGGTTTCTCAGTTTCAATCCACAGCAGGTCAGCGCCGTTTTGCAGGCTGGTGATACAGTCAAGTACACAACGCGCGACACCGGTATCAGGTTTGAAGCGGAACAGGCCGTTAGGCAAACGCTCAGGCTTAACCAGTTCACCATTTTGCTTCAGTACCAGGTCACCTTCGTTCAGGTCGGCTACTGAGTTAACCGGGGTAGTTTGCAGGAATGCGTTGTACTGAGAAGCCAGGTCGCCTTCGCTGGTAGAGACCGGGATCTTCTGCGTCAGGCCAGCACCTAATGAGTCAGTACGGGCAACGATTACACCGTCGTCAACACCCAGTTCTAAGAAGGCATAACGCACTGCGTTGATTTTGGCCAGGAAGTCTTCATGGGGAACAGTAACTTTACCGTCCTGGTGACCACACTGTTTGGCATCAGATACCTGGTTTTCAATTTGGATACAGCACGCACCCGCTTCAATCATCTTCTTAGCCAGCAGGTAAGTGGCTTCTTCGTTACCGAAACCGGCGTCGATGTCGGCAATGATTGGCACAACGTGTGTTTCGTAGTTGTCGATTTGCGCCTGGATAGCCGCTACATCGCCACCGTTTGCTTTAGCAGCGTCTAACTGCTTGAACAGGTCACCCAGTTCACGTGCGTCAGCCTGACGCAGGAAGGTGTATAGTTCTTCGATTAATGAGGCAACTGAGGTTTTCTCGTGCATTGACTGATCCGGCAGTGGGCCGAACTCAGAACGCAGTGCGGCAACCATCCAGCCAGACAGATAAAGATAGCTCTTACTGGTAGTGCCCTGATGTTTCTTCACGGACAGCATTTTTTGCTGACCAACAAACCCGTGCCAGCAACCTAAGGATTGCGTGTATTGAGTACTGTCTGCATCGTACTCGGCCATGTCCTGACGCATAATCTTGGCAGTGTACTTAGCAACATCTAAACCGGTTTTGAAGCGGTTTTGAACAACCATACGTGCAGCAAAATCTGGACTGATGGCATCCCAAGTACCGTTATATTGACTCTTAAGCGTGGCAACCTGATCGATTGCATTTTGGTATTCTGACATGACTGTCTCTCCTTCCCGAAAATAGAATGAATCTTTTGCTGATAACACCCTTGGGTTGTCATCGACTTCCATTCCATCCTAGAGCGGTCGGTTCAATAACAGAAATATATAATCCTCATTATCGTAATAATTCTTGTGAATGTTTGTTGGTGAAATTCTAAACAGCGTGATTACTAAGGATTTTCCGCGCAAAATGTACAAAAAAATTCTATTATTAGGAAAAGATAGTCGTTAGGCCATAAATCATGAGTGAAATACTTTCGTCAGTTGATCAGCGGACCAAGCTAGTGGGGGAGAACCGCCTGGAGTTATTGTTATTCAGGTTGGGCACCCGTTATACCTATGCGATCAATGTTTTTAAAGTGAAGGAAGTGATCACCGTGCCTAAGCTGAATATGATGCCCGGTACGCATGGTAATCTCAGAGGCGTAACCCTCTATCGCGGGCTGACTATTCCGGTGATTGATTTACGCCAGGCAATAAGAATGCGGGCGCTCGACAATGACACCGCGGCCACAGAGCGTAACGTGATCATTACCGAATATAACCGTTCCGTGCAGGGTTTTTTAATTGGCAATGTGGAGAGTATTGTTAATACCTCATGGGAAGATATTCAGCCACCCCCGAAATCTATTGGTAAGTCTAATTTTCTAACCGCCATCACTCAAATTGATATTCAGGGTAAGCGAGAGTTAGTCGAGATTATCGATGTGGAAAAAGTGCTTGCTGAAATCATTGAATATGATGTCTCAATTTCTGAAGAAGTCCTCGATCATGAGGTTGTCGATCATCTTAAAGGGCGTAAAGTCCTGATCGTGGATGACTCATCAACAGCCAGAAAACAAATCCGCGATACGCTCGAACAGCTCGGTTTACATATCCTCGAATGCCATAACGGTGCAGAGGCGTTAGGGTTACTCAAGGAATGGGCTGATTTAGGCAAAACCGTTACGGATGAAATATTAATGATGTTCACTGATGCCGAAATGCCGGAAATGGACGGCTACCGTTTAACCGCCGAAGTTCGGGCAGACCCTCGGATGGCACATTTGTTTATTGCCCTGAATACTTCTCTGAGCGGCAGCTTTAATCAGGCCATGGTTGAAAAAGTGGGCTGTAATCGTTTTATTTCAAAATTTCAGCCAGACATGTTGGTGGAGGTGGTTCAACAACGAATGCGAGAGTTGCTCTAGAGACTGGGCCATGGCATGGGCAACTGCTGAGTATAACGTTATAATTAGCCTCCAGATTTAATCAACCTGTTGTTTTTACATCTTATCGGTTTTTCATGCGGATGTAAGATAGCAGCGTTACACTGCGATATTAAGAATATAAAAAGGAACCTATCGTGCGACAGAAATTGCTTGTGGCAGTGGCCGCAACGTTTGCGTTGTCGGCTTGCGTTAATACTGCCGATACCGTATCCACCACAGAAAAACAAACCCCATCGACGCCGAAAAATATCATTATGATTGTCTCGGATGGCATGGGACCAGCCTATACCACTGCCTATCGTAATTTTCGTGACAACCCTGCAACACCCGCAGTGGAAAAGGTCGTGTTAGACGATATCTTTGTTGGAAACGCGAGTACCTATCCTGATAAGGTCTCCGGCTATGTGACAGACTCTGCAGCTTCGGCTACGGCACTGGCTTCAGGCGTGAAAAGCTATAATGGTGCGATTGGCGTCGATAAAGATAAAAAACCGGTGACGTCTGTCTTACAGCGAGCAAAGCAGCTGGGCATGCGCACGGGCGTTGCCGTCACATCGCAAATTGTGCACGCCACACCAGCCTCTTATGTGGCGCACAATGAAAGCCGGCAGAATTATAATGAACTGGCCGATAGCTTTTTTGACGATCGCATCAACGGACAGTTTGTTGCTGATGTCATGCTGGGCGGCGGCACCCGCTATTTCGAGCGCGAAGACCGCAATGTCACCGCTGAATTTATCGACGCTGGCTATGCTTATGTGGATACTTACAACAAACTGGCCACGCTGCCTGCCGGCGAAAATGTGCTGGGACTCTTTGCCGAAGTAGGGCTGCCCTGGGCATTGGATGATTTACGTAAAAATCGTCTGGCTTATCTTACTGAGCACGCGATTAAGCATTTAGAAAACGATAAGGGCTTCTTTTTACTGGTGGAAGCCAGCCAGGTTGACTGGGCAGGCCATTCTAATGATGTTGCCGCAGCGATGGCAGAAATGCACGACCTGAATCTTGCTCTGGAGTATCTGGTTAGCTATGTGGAAGAGCATCCGGATACACTGGTGGTTCTCACTGCAGATCACAGCACCGGGGGATTAACTATTGGTGCGCGCGGCGAATATCGCTGGGCACCTGAATGGCTGCAAAACCTCAAGCAATCGCCAGCAACCATTTCCCAGAATATAACCGAGGTGGACTCACCTTTAGTGTATGTTAGTGACGCACTGGGCTTTGAACTAAACGAAAAAGAATCACAACAGGTAGTAGAGCTCGCAAAACAGGACGACCTTAAAGCACGATTCGCAGGTATTAAGGCCTTACTCGATATCCGCTCAAATACAGGCTGGACCACCACCGGTCATACGGGGGTCGATGTGGAAGTTTTTGCGTTCGGGGCGGGGAGTCGCCAGTTTTACGGTCAGTACGACAATACCGACATCGCTAAAAAGCTCTTCGGCTTGTTGCCAAAAATGACATCAGCGGTCAAAGCTGAGGCAACCACACCGGTTCCTAAAAAAGAAAAAAGCCAGTGCGACTTTGAAACCGACTGGCGCTGCGAGTAATTCATCGCTATTTCAGAGACTAATCTTTGAACCATTAAAAATGACGAACAGTTCCCTGTTCGTCATTTATCCTTATTAGCACGCCTCGTGCGAGATGTTATCGTGTTTCTTATTCGTATTTGCTAATGCTAGCCAAGCGCCCAGTAAGCATAAAGGGACAGGTGCGAGTAGTTTGGCAGCTTGTTGAATAATGTGGTGCTCGGGGTGTAAAAAAATGCCTAAGATGCCATACAGGATTAGCACTCCGGCAAAATACATAGCATGTTTATAGCCGTCGCTGCCGGTGCGCCGGGTAATAAAATAGGCACAAATTACCGCCATCGTACTGCCAATAGTCATTGAGCCGACCGTCAACAGGTTTGACTGCGCTGCCATGTCGATTAATTGTTGCTGCGAGTAGGCCGAGGTATCAATACCGGATTGCCAGAATACCGACAGCACCACGGCCAGAATGACAGTAGTAACAACATAGATCAAAAATACAATAACTAACGATTTTACGCTGAGTGGTTGAGTGTTCATCTTTCTTCCTTCTACGGCAAAGCGCACAGCAATAGGGCAATTTGCCTGTTAATGGTGGTTTAAAGTAAAGATGAGCCAAGCCCGTATTTTTTCTTCAGGCGGGTATGTTTAAAGAAAAAAACGATAGCGGAAAAGACCAGCGCAATGGAAACCGTATTTTTTAACAGCTGAAATGTGGATTCATCAATGCGTTGTTCGCCAAAGGCGCTAAAAATACCGTAAAAACCGAACAGGTGACTGGCGAGTACAATCCAAAATGCGATATGTAACTTCCTGATTTCCAGCTTGCCTTGTTCAGTTTGCAGGGACTTATTGTGGTCATTTTCAATCGACGAGGGAGCGGAGATTGCTTCCTCGTCGGGTTGCGGAGAGTCGGGTGCCGGATTGTCTGTTAACGCGTTGTCGGCAAACAGTTCTGTAATGGCAATATCAAACACCGCGCCAAGGCATTTTATGCTCTCTTGTGACGCGACTGATTTAGCCTCAATTCTCTGTACTGTTCTTAAACTCAACCCCGCCATGTCAGCGAGCTGTTGCTGAGACCAACAGCGGCTTTCTCTGAGTTGTTTGAGTTTATCTGCGTTAATTTTCAATTGCATTTGAGGGTCTCCGTTGGCTCGATTACAAGCTAACAAAAGTCCCCCTGATTCCTGACGAAATTTACCCGTAACGACTACGTTACCAGTACGACACCTGGTGTCAACTTACTATTTTAGTTGATTTTTTCTTTTTGCGTATGGCGGTAATATCAATCAGCTTACTGCGCATTTCAGGTAACCGGATGTTGCCTGAAGTCATGAGGACCAGCCAGGCTGATGGAAATTTGACCGTGATAGTTTCGTGATACTTCCGTGATTAAGGTGTGAAACAAAGCTTCTAATCTACTGCTTTGTGGATGTAGGAGTCGATGCAGTTTCAGGCTAAACAACCCAACCTATTGACTAATACGGAGAGAAAGAAAATGAAAAAAATACTGTTTTCATTAGTGGTTCCTGCAGTACTGACATTTACCCCCCCGGCGATGGCTGCGGCAAAAACCTATGAGGTCACGATCCAGAATGTGACGTCCGGTATCAGTTTTACGCCTTTTTTAGTTGCCACGCACAACAAGAGAGTGAGCCTGTTTGAACTGGGCGCACCTGCCTCCCTGGCTTTGGGCAACGTTGCTGAAGGCGGTGATACCGCCGCTCTACAGGCCGAGCTGGATTCGTCGGGTGGCGTTTATCAAACTACTAATTCCGCTGGACTGTTAGGGCCGGGTGAGTCAGTCACGGTTTCTATCGATGCGCGTGGGGGCAAGAATAAGCTCAGCCTGGTTTCAATGTTGCTGCCAACCAATGATAACATCGTCGCCGTGCAGGCCGCAGAGTTACCGTCGGCGGTAAGCTCTGAAACAACGGTAATGGCAATGGCATACGATGCTGGTACCGAAACAAATTCTGAGGAATGCGCGTTTATTCCCGGACCTGACTGTGGTGGAGAAGCCTTTTCGGATACCGATTTAGGCGAGGGATATGTCTTTCCTTCGGCGGGGATCCACGGAGAAGCCGATCTGGCTCAATCGGTCTATGACTGGCAAGGTCCGGTGGCCATTGTAACCATAAAGCGTGTTTACTAAAGCAGTGTAAACCCTGTCGCGCAGTGCGATTGCCGGGTGTGGTTCTGAGCCAGCATGAGCTAGGTTAAAGTCATACCCGGTCTTAAATCATCAGGTTGTTGATTACTGATTGATGAACATCTCAATGTCTTCGCCGGTGATCTTACCTATCTGGCTGAACAGATACCATAGCGCAGCAATCAACAGCACCATGGAAGGAATAACAATTACCGGATAACTCAGCGCCGTCATGCGGCCCAGTTCTTCAGTGTATGCGGTGGTACCGGGTTCGCTGACCAGGATCACTTTGGCCAGAATGTAATTAAGGGTCGAGGATAAGAAAAATGAGCCGGCAACAATATAAGAGCAATGACGGATTTTTTCCTTAAACAGTGGCTGCTTGTTTTGTTGATCCAGCACTTCGTTTAATTTTGGCCAGTTGATAATCTGATCATTCAGAATGAGCATTTTAACCAAGGGTTTCTCTGTTGCCTGCGTTACCAGCACCGCAATGCCTATCAGGGCCGGAATAGCCGCTTCTTTTATGGCAATATATTCCGCCGGTAATTTTAATAAGCTGATCCCACCGGTCAGTAATACACTGACAATCCCCAGCACGGAAAACCCATTCACTTTGCCGCTTTGTTTTAAATCCCATAAGCCATAGCCCAGCGGGAAAGTCAGTGCTGCCACAATACTCCAGGCCGGGCCCAGATAGTCTTCAGAGCTGGCATAACTCATTAATACAACGGGGATAACAATATTAAATGCCAGATTCGGCAGAAACCCCTGATTCTGAGGTTTAGCGGTTGACTGGGAAGTGTCTGACATAAGGTAACTTCTTTATTGAATAGAAAAGGCTCAATGCCCGGATGTTAAGAGGATTTTGCCCATAAATGTGCACTCAATAAGCCCATGACAAAGCCAAACAAGTGATATTCAAATGAGACAAAACGCTGTAAGGGCAACACTCCGAATATCATACCGCCATATAGCACGGCTATCACTACCGAAATAATCAATAAATGTAACTTTTTGCTATAAAAGCCACCCAGAATCAAAAAACCGAGATAACCGTAAACAATACCACTGGCGCCAATATGCATAGCATTGCGACCCAATAACCACACCAGCAGCCCTGCACCCAGCCAGATAAGTAGGGTAGATTTTATAAAAGTCACCTTACCCCATTGCATACTCAGCCACATAAACAGCAATAGGGGCAAAAAGTTACTGGCGAAATGCGTCAGGTTTGCGTGTAACCATGGGGCCAGGAAAATCCCCGGCAGGTTGCCTGGATCGCGAGGGCGAATGCCAAATTGATTTAACCAGTTCGAGAGTATTAGATTAATGATCTCGGTTCCCAGTAATCCAAGAGCGAGTACGCCTAAAATTTTGAGCTGTTGGGATAAAGTAAACTGTCTCATAAAATAATGTGCGGCATGTAGCGCGACAGGTCCTGAGTAATAAGTGAACGATCTTCCCGGATTGAGATTCCGGCAGGTAAATCATCTATCAGCCAGCTCCCGATTAAGACATACTGTTCGCCATAGCGGGGCAGGGGATGGTATTGCTGCAGGATAAACCCTTCTTCGCCATATGGCCCGTCAGATAGGGTAGTTGGGGAGTCATCATCGTTAAGTAACGATATGTTAGCGCCCTCGCGGGAAAATAATGGTTTTTTAATCCATTGTCCGCCGCTGGCCCGGTTTTTATCTGTTTCAAAAAACGCTGGCAATAAGTTCGGGTGATTCGTGAACTCCTGCCATAATAACGGCAATAATGCCTTATTAGACAAAACTGATTTCCAGGCAGGTTCCAGCCAGCCCACATCGGCAGCGCTAATGGCATCACCAAACTCTTCCCGAAGCATGAACTCCCACGGGTATAATTTAAAAGCATGGGTGATGGCCTGGTCGTCTAAATCAGTGAAATAGCCGGTATCGCTAAGACCAATCTCTTCTATAAAGAGAAACGGCGCGTCTATGCCCGCGGCACTGGCGCAGTCCTGCAAATATTGCACGGTACCGCGATCTTCAACTGAGTCTTCGCAACAGCTAAAATGAATGCGCTGATAGCCATACTGTTGTCGCAGTTGCTCAAAGCGATAGACCAGTTTTTCCTGCAAAGAATTAAACTGGTCAGCATGGCGGGCAATCTTGCCAGCATCCACCAGGTTTTCCAGCCATAGCCATTGCCAGAAGCCGGTTTCGTACAGAGAAGTGGGGGTATCTGCATTGTTTTCTAACAGTTTGGCCGGTGACTGACCGTCATACACCAGATCCAGCCGTGAATAAAGAGACGGCTGTTTTTCACGCCAGCTGGTGGCGACTAAATCCCAGTGTTGCTGCGGGATCTGGCATTGTGTAAGCAGGGCTTCAGAATTGACGACCTTATCCACCACATGCAAACACATTTGATGTAATTCTGCACTGGGATCTTCAATGTCCTGCTCTATTTGCGGTAAGGTAAACTGATAGTAAGCACTTTCATCCCAGTAGGGCTCGCCATACATCGTGTGAAAGTGAAAACCATATTCAGCCGCTAACTGTTGCCAGTTGTGCCGCGGCTGACTGGCCATCCTGAACATATTAGCCGCCCCAGCCCTTGGACTTGCTGCCTGAACTGCCCCAACTGGATTTAGCCCGAACGGAGCTGCCAAAACCGCCGCGCTTTATAGTTCGGTTAACCGTTGGTTTTTTCTCAAACACAGACGATGGAGCGTTATAGGATCGTCTTCTGATATCACCATCAAACACATAGCCATTTGAGGTAACCCACCGCGAACGAAACGGCGAATAAGGAGAAAATGAAGTATATAAAGGCTGCGAGTAATAAGGGCGCGGTTGCAATAACTGGCTAACCATATAACCGGCCATAAAGGGCATAAAAAAGCTACCGGAAGAGTTTTGCACATACTGACAGCGGTCATTACCAAACTCATATTCGCAATCGTTTTGCGAATTAAATTTTGGCGCGGTGCGATTATGCTCTTGCAGCGCCGACTCGTAAGCTGCGAGGCATTGTCCGGTTGCTTCCGGGTTGTCCTGCTGGCAATCTTCAGGAGTCACATAAATATTCGATTGTTCCCGGCTGCCGCCACAAGCCGATAGCATAATACCGGCTACGCCTACGGCCAATGGCTTCAGGGCAAACGCCTTACGGAGTTGGTGAAGGTGAATGCTTTTAGAACGTTTTTGTGAATGGCTCATCGCAAAACTCCTAATAAGTCATGCAAGCGGCGTTCAAAATACCCACGGCAATCGACATGGCAGCAAGCATGATACCGGCAGAGACTTCATTGTTGTTAATTCGCTCAGCAATTTTCGGCATAAAGCTAAAGCGCAACAATGCAAATGCCAGGCTTTGAGCTATTACCGCTACTACACCCCAAAGCGTGAAATCGATTAGCCCGAGTGAATTTGATGCGGCGCTCGCCAGCGCCAGGCTGAAGCCTACCATTGCCCCGCCAAAGCCAATTGCCGCGGCCACGTTCTTTTCCTGTTTTACTAGTTTCCATTCGTCATGGGGCGTCACCATGGCGTACACCACTTTGAAAATGAAAAGGTAAATAATGGAGACCGCAAAATACAGCGCGAAGTTTAAAAGTCCGGCCATCGACTGAGTAATCATTTCCATGTGTGTTCCTTATTGTTAGCCGTTTATGCGAATGTCGGAAGGGTGAATATCAAAACCCGTACTGATCACTAAACACCGATCAGCATTCGAACCTACGATTTTCTCTTCACCTGCGACCAGCAGGGATTCTGTTCTGTCGTTATCTATTTCACGTTCGTAAAGCATCATAAACTGATCAGTCTCACTGACATCACCGTCTTCTTCCCAGGTTTTCTCGGTCACGGCTACCGGCGGTGATTCTTCGCCCACAGCATCCCATACGCGATTAAAGCTATGGCCTTCCAGCTCATAGGTGGGGCATGAAATCTGTTGGTTGAGGCATTGTTGCCACTGAGACTGATTGCCAATGGTAGTGGTGGAGTAGAAATACCAGAGCTTCACATCAGTTATGTGATTTTCGCTCATGCCCCCATCTAACACCACCTGCAAAAAAGCATCGTCATCGGTATAAAAACGCAGTAGCGTGCCACC
>NZ_CAJXQY010000154.1 GCF_913058315.1 uncultured Alteromonas sp.
GGTATTGCTTCTGTTGCCATTGATTTACCATTACACGGCAGCCGTGGCTTTGATGTAGACGGTGATGGTACCGACGATATCAGTGCAACCTACGTTTCGCCTACGCATTTTATGAATCTGGCTTCACTGCCCACTGCGCGTGATAACGTGCGTCAGGGTATGGCCGACCTGCTGGGCTTACGCCTTGGTTTAAATGCTGTAGCTGACATGACGGCGACACAGGCCATTGATCTGGATGTGTCAAAAGTGTCTGTAATGGGCGTTTCACTGGGAGCCATTACCGGTGCCAACTTTGCTGCTATGGCAAACAGCACTCTGGGTAACGATACCCTTGACGGTATGTTTGCCATTAACGCTGCTTCTCTTGAGTCACCGGCCAGTGGTATTGCTACCTTCCTGATGGAGTCACCGGACTTCGGGCCGTTAATCAAAGCCCTGTTACTGAGTGAATCATCGGAAGACTTTGTTGCTTACGTTGGCCAGGTATATGGCGAAAACGCCACAGAAGCCCAGCTTCGTCAGGCCTACACCGATTTCGTAGCACTGCTGGATGCAGATGCCAGAGCAGAAGTTGAAGCGCTGTTTGCGCAGTTTAACTTTGCCTCCCAAACCATCCTTGACTCAGGGGATCCGACTGCTTATGCCGGAATGCTTGGTGCTACCACGCCCGTGCACTTTATGTCGGTAGTGGGTGATGGCGGTGAGAATCTGCCGGATCAGGTTAACCCTGTTGTAACCTCCCTGCCGTTGGCGGGACAGCACCCAATGGCTGCTATGATTGGTCTTGAACAGGTGACTTCTACCATCTCTTCGGAGACCGGTACGGTAAGTGGTCAGGTACGCTTTAACAGCGGTGCGCATGCATCCAGCTTAAGTCCGGCTGCCGACCCTGCAGTTACCCGTGAGATGCAATTGCAGGTGGGTGGTTTTATCAAGTCTGAAGCACAGGCATTACCCATCACTAATACCGATGTGGTGGCCAACTAACTCTACTTCACCTACGTGAATCCAATAAAGCCAGCTTTGCTGGCTTTATTTTTGTCTGGCGGGGGAGCAACAGCACGCTGAATAGGCTTTGTGTATCGTCAGCGAACACGATCACTGGTATGATTCAGCTTGAAAAAATCAGACAAACAATAACACAAGAGGCATTTGTGGAATTCTTATACGAATACGGACTATTTTTAGCAAAGGCAGTCACACTGGTTGCCGCAATTGTGATTGTTCTGGCCCTGGCAGCAGGTGCTGCGGCAAAACAAAAACAAGGTAAAGGGCAACTGGAAATTCATTCAGTGAGTGAGCAGTTAAAAGACATCACGCACTATGCCCAACAGGTTACGCTGGACAAAGCGAGCCTTAAAAAACTGGCGAAAGAACAAAAGAAAAAGCAGAAAGAAAATAAAGAGCCGGCAGAAGACAGCGGTAAACTCTTTGTTATCGACTTCAAGGGCTCAATGGACGCCCACGAGGTAGAAAAACTGCGCGAGGAAGTTACGGCCGTGTTGTGCATTGCCACACAAAAAGACGAAGTGCTGGTTAAAATTGAAAGCGGTGGCGGCGTGGTTCACGGCTACGGGCTGGCAGCGGCTCAGTTACAACGTATCCGGGATAAGGGGTTAAAGCTCACCGTATCGGTCGACAAAGTGGCTGCCAGTGGTGGTTACATGATGGCCTGTGTTGCCGATCATCTGATCGCCAGTCAGTTTGCCATTATTGGATCTATAGGGGTACTGGCTCAGTTACCTAACTTCCATAAACTGCTCAAGAAAAATGATATCGACTACGAGCAGCATACCGCCGGAGAGTACAAACGAACGTTAACGGTGTTCGGTGAAAATACCGATGAAGGCCGCGAAAAGTTTCGCGAAGAACTCGAAGCGGTGCATGTTATGTTCAAGGACTGGGTGAGTACCAATCGTAAGGAACTGGACATTGCGAAAGTCGCAACCGGTGAATACTGGTACGGTAGCCAGGCACTGGAACTGGGCCTGATAGACGGTATCAGCACATCAGATGATTACATCATGAATGTTTACCCTGAGCGGGATATTTTTGCGGTAAAATTTATGCAAAAGAAAAACGTCGCAGAGAAACTGGGCATGTCGTTTGCCCAGGGCGCAGAAAGAGCCGCAATGCGAATGGTCAGTCAACTTCCACAATGGTTTAAAAAGTCGTAAATGAGCAAGCAAACCAAAGCGCGAATTATTGAAGCAGCCGAATACCTGTTTGCATTGCAGGGCTACGGACAAACTTCGATGCGTGAAATTACTGCCCGGGCAGATGTGAACCTGGCCTCGGTTAACTACCATTTCGGCAGTAAGAAAAATCTGATCCAGGCGGTGCTCAAACGTTATTTTGATGTGATGATGCCGCAAATTGATGATGCCCTGGCCAGGCTAGTGCCCAGCGTTGGTCGTCGTGGTGTGGATCAGGTGCTACAAAATCTTAAAGGACCGCTGCTAAACCTTAATGCGGTGCAGCCCAATGGCACCGAAATGTTCGTTCAGCTGTTAGGAAAGGGATATACCGAATCCCAGGGCCACCTGCGTCGCTTTATCATGGGCAGTTACGGTGATACCGTACAAACCATACTGGCGATGCTTCGTACGGCGCTGCCTGCGATTCCGGCTGACGAATTGTTCTGGCGACTGCATTTCGCGATTGGCAGTTTTGTTTTTTCCATGGCATCCAGCCAGGCGCTCAAAGACATTGCCAAAGCCGACTATCAGCAGGACATTGATATCGCTGATGTGATTGAACATCTGTTTCCGTTTGTTGCCCAGGGCATCAGCGGCGACGGTTATCAAAATGAGTTTTAAATGATGCTTACCTCCCAACTTGTTGAGTATCTTAATCAGGAATTGCAGGTCTCATCCATTAAGGACTATTGTCCTAACGGCTTGCAGATAGAAGGCCGTGATACTATCGGGCATATCGTGACCGGCGTCACGGCATCGCAGCAACTGATTGACGCGGCGATTAACGTGCAGGCGGATGCCATACTGGTCCATCACGGTTATTTCTGGAAAGGCGAGAGTGAACCCTTAGTTGGCATGAAAAAGCGCCGGATAGCTAGTTTGCTACGCCATGACATTAACCTGCTGGCCTATCATTTACCCATTGATATGCATCATCAGTGGGGCAATAACGCGCAGCTTGGTGCCTTGTTTAAACTTAGCAACGTTGCGCCTTTAGAGGCCGTAAGCCCTGCGGGTATTGTTTACCAGGGCGAAACTTCAACCACTCTCGGTGAACTTTCTGCATTAATCGAGCAAAAGCTGGATAGACCCCTGGTAGTCTGCGAAGGCAAAGCTGATAAGCCGGTTAACAAGGTTGCCTGGTGTACCGGCGGCGGACAAGGTTTTATCGAACAGGCCGCAATGGCCGGTTGCGATGTATTTATTACCGGTGAAGTGTCGGAGCAGACGATCCATATCGCCCGCGAAATGGGCATTGCCTTTATTGCTGCCGGCCATCACGCCACCGAGCGCTATGGCGTTAAAGCACTGGGTGAGCACCTGGCAGGTGAGTTTGGCCTGAAGGTGACCTTCATCGACATTGATAACCCGGCCTGAGACCGCGCCGTTGAAAGATCAATCCTTTAATGGCCTGGCGGAAAAGTTTAACCGTAATATTTACGGTACTACCAAAGGCCGTTTACGCCATCAGTTGCTCTGCGATGTGTTAAGTGAAGTGCTGGCCGATGAGCCGGCGCAAAACATTATTGAACTGGGTGGTGGCACAGGCGTGATGTCTGCCTTTCTTGCCGGGCTTGGTCATCAGCTAACGCTGACTGATATTTCAGAAGATATTTTAACTATCGCCCGCCAGCAACTGGATGCGGGTATTGCTGTCAGGCAGGCCGACTTATTCGCCATTGATGACCTCGGCGAGTTTGATGTAGTCGTTTGCCATGCCGTGCTGGAATGGCTAGCCAGGCCCTTTGAAGCTCTTAGCATACTGGCTGACCGCATGCGACCGGGTGCGCGGCTCAGCCTGACTTTCTTTAATCGCGATGCGGCGTTGTTCAGTAATGCTGTCTATGGCAATTTTGACTACATCGCCCGTGGCATGAAAGTAAAGAATCAGGTGCGCTTAAATCCTCAGCAACCGCTGGTTCCCAAGGCGGTCATCGCTGAAGTGGAAAATCTCGGTTTTGAAGTGCAAAGCATGCGCGGTATTCGTTGTTTCCACGACTACTTACGAGACCGTCAGATGGCGGATTCCAAGTACGATGAATTACTGGCGCTGGAACGTGAATACGGCCAGCGTGAGCCTTATTTATGGCTGGGCAAATATTTTCACCTGTGGCTGGAAAAACGCCCGGCTTAATCCGGTAATACAATAAACCGGTCGCGGTCTGCAGTACCGTTAGTAAAGGCCAGAATATTCTGTAGCGTGACCTCGGCAATCTGGTTAAGCGCTTCCGCAGTAAAAAAGCCCTGATGGCCGGTAATCAATACATTATGAAAGGTTTGCAACCGTTCGAACACATCGTCCTGGATTATTTCACTGGAGTGATCGCGGAAAAACAGTTCTGATTCCATTTCGTACACATCCAGGCCAAGATAACCAATTTTGTGTTTTTTCAGCGCTTCGATTACCGCATGAGTGTCGATAAGCCCGCCACGGGAAGTATTGATAAGCATCACGCCGTCACGCATGGTGGCCAGCGACTCTGCATTAATAAGATGGTGACTCTGTTCATTTAGCGGGCAATGCAGACTAATAATATGGCATTCCTTAAACAAGGTTCCGAGGCTGGTGTACTTCACTCCCTGCTGAATCAGGGCGTCATCAGGGTAGGGGTCGTAGCAATAAATCTCACACCCGAAACCGGTCAGCAAGCGGGCCAGCGCGGCGCCGATATGGCCGGTCCCTACAATACCCACTTTCTTGCCATGTAACGTAAAGCCCAGTAGTCCGTTAAGATTAAAATTGCCTTCCCGCACCCGGTTATAGGCTTTATGGGTTTTCCGGTTAAGGGTCATAATTAACGCCAGCGCATGTTCCGCAACCGCTTCAGGGGAATAGGCCGGTACCCGCGAGACCGCCAGGCCGAGTGATTTTGCTGCCTCGCTATCAACATTGTTATATCCCGCGCAGCGCAAGGCAATATGCTTAACCCCCTGACTGCTTAACAGCGACAAAATATCCCGGTTAAGGTTATCGTTCACAAACGCACATACCGCATCAAAATCCTGACACAGTGAAACGGTTTTAGGCCCCAGCGAAGTCTCAAAGCTGGTTAAGTCTATTTGTTCAAACAGCGGGTGTTGGCTGAACGAGTGTGTGTCGTACTGCTGGGCACTGAACATGGCAATGCGCGGTGGATTGGTCATTTGAAATCTCATTGTCTTTCCCTGTACCGCTAATACTATTAGGATGCGCCATACAGTCAAGTTAAGCTTGTTTTGTTGACTTGTCGGCGTGTTACACTTAGCTGTCACAGCAGCCGTATCATCATTTCTGCACAAAGGAAAAATAATGAAAGTGAGTTTTATTGGTTTGGGGGTTATGGGTTTTCCCATGGCCGGACATTTGCAGTCCAAGGGGTTTGACGTATGTGTTTACAATCGCACTGCCAGTAAGGCTGAGCGGTGGCAGAGCCAGTATGGCGGCAGAATGGCAACCACTCCGGCAGCGGCCGCAGCAGGCGCCGAACTGGTCTTTTTATGTGTGGGCAATGATGATGACGTGCGCCAGGTGATCTACGGAGAGTCTGGCATTCTGGCCGGTACGGCTGCCGGTGCATTGGTGGTCGACCACACCACAGCATCAGCCGAACTCGCCCGTGAACTGGCGGCGGCCTGCAGCGCCCAGCAAGTGGGCTTTCTGGATGCCCCTGTGTCCGGTGGTCAGGCCGGCGCTGAAAATGGTCAGTTAACAATTATGGTGGGCGGCGAAGCGGCCGATTTTGCACGCGCGCAGCCGGTCATGGACGCCTATGCCCGTCATAGCCAGCTGATTGGCGGACACGGCAGCGGGCAACTGGCTAAAATGATGAACCAGATATGCATTGCCGGGATTGTTCAGGGGCTCGCGGAAGCGTTGCATTTCGGCGAACAGGCCGGGCTTGATTGTGGTACCGTCATAGACGTTATCAGCAAAGGCGCCGCGCAGTCATGGCAGATGGACAACCGCGCTTCAACCATGATCAAAGGTGAATATGAATTTGGCTTTGCCGTGGACTGGATGCGTAAAGATTTAGCTATCGCCCTTGATGAAGCCCGCAAGAACGGCTCGACGCTGGCACTGACGGCACTGGTTGATCAATATTATGCTGATGTGCAGAAACAAGGCGGTGGACGCTGGGATACCTCGAGTCTGCTAACCCGCTTACATCAGGGGTAATCCGGCGCAACGGGGTTGGCGGTATCTGGGTTGGCCGCCGCCCTCAAGACCTCGTTTATTTGCGGAAATTTCTTCTGTAATCTGGCAAAGCGCTGCTGATTGGTTTCCGTCAACTCACTTTGCTGAATTTGTTGGACCAAATGATTAAGGTAGACATTACGATAACTGTTTTGTTGCTCTACCAGCAGGGTTTGCAACATATTCAGGGCAATGGCAGGCATCGCAGGACGCAGTTGTAACGCATGATAAAAGGCCGCCAGTGCTTCCTGGTAAGCCTCTTTCACAAACAATTGCTGGCCCTGCTCATTAAAGACATCGGCACGGCTGTGAGCGAGCCCCGATTCTTTTTCTGCGCTGATTAAGCGGCTTTGCAACGTTTGCTGCTCCGCCGGCATTTCACCCAGCTCGCTTTTTACTTTTGCCATATCAAGCAGATACAACGCCTGGGTCTCGTTGCCCAGAGCGCTGAACACTCTTGCTGCTGTGATCAGGGTATTAGCAGAACTGCGGTTAAATACCTGCATATGTTCGCGCTGCGTAAGGTTTCGGGCCTTAGCCCCCTGATCCTCCAGCACATAACTGTAGGCCAGCAGATAATCATGGCGCTGCCTGACTAGTGAGTCCCCCTGACTTCGTGCCGCTACGCCGGCCAGTTTTCTGGCCTGAGTGAGACTCTCAGCGCGGTTATTCATAGGGTTGTCTTGCGCAATACTGAGATAAAACTCGGCCAGTTCAAACGTAAATTCATCAAAGCGTTCTTTCGTTGAACGATTGTACTCACGTTTCTTCTGTAGCAGGTCGATGCTTTCTATTACGCGGTTCTGCCTTTGATAGGTCATGGTTTTTAAGCGTGTGGCCGGCAGGCTGAGATCGCTGTCCTGAATATGATCCAGGTAGTATTCGGTTTTTTCATAAGCCGCTTGCTCAAAAGACAGGCAGGCCAGCCATTCAAACGCCTTGTCGCGGGTTAGCAGGGTATCGAGCATGGCATCCAGCGATTCCTGACAGTCCGGCCAGTTACCCATTAAAAACTGGCACTTGAGTTTGCCCCATTGGGCCCAGAGCACTTTATCTGACTGCTGAAGCACCTGATGATAGATACTGAGTGCTTCAGCATAGCGGTGTTCCTGCAGTAAGAGCCTGGCGCGTAATTTCTCTAAATCTGAACGCAGTCTGGCCGACAGCGCACCTTTTAATTGTTCCTCTAACAGGCTAATGGCTTTATCGCAGTAACCATCGTCGAGGTACAACAGTGCTTTACTGGCTTGTTCGCGGTACTCCAGGTAGTGGTTGAGACCTCGTTGCAGCGAGTTAATGGTGTAGGGTTTGAGGAGCAGTAAATCGGGATGAATATCGATGATCTGGCCAATGGTCTGAGGCATTCGATCGGCGGTAAGAAAAATAATACCGGTACTGGGCCGGATAAAGTCTGCTTGCCTGAGCGCCTGAACCCATTCTACGCCGTTACGGCGCTGGCCCAAATGAAAATCGAAAATCAACAGTTCAAAGTGCTGCTTACGCAGAACATTTCGAAGTTCACTACCGGTACTGAAACTCGATACTTCCAGATTTCCCATAGTGATCAGGTGGCTGCGAATGGTGGCCCGGGCCGTCGCATTATCCTCAATGATAGCGACTCTGATTTTTTGCACCATTCATTTACCACTATTTGTCAGTGTTACCTCGCTTAAGCATATCAGCAGCGACTTAAATTAAAAGCGCAATTTCAATAATAGGTATGGGTCCGGGTAACAATGTCACAATTTATTTACATCGTTAACGTAGCTTTCACGTGTGCTTACGTTTACGTAAACGGAGTCATGCTATAGCGTTATAAGGAAACTAACGACAGAGAACAAAACGGTAATGCAAAACGTTAAACTTTTAATCGACGGCGAATTCAAAACCTCCGCCAGTCAACACATGATTGATGTGACAAATCCTGCCAGTGGCGAGATCATTGCCCGGGTGCCGGATGCATTAGCAGCAGAGACCGAACAGGCGGTTGAAGCGGCCAAACAAGCGTTTAGCACCTGGAAAAATGTACCGGTAACCGAGCGGGCGCGAGTGATGATGCGTTATCAGGCCATCCTCAAACGCGAGCAGGAGCGGATCGCTAAAGTGCTGGCGAGCGAAACAGGCAAGGTGTTTGACGACGCCATGGGCGATGTCTGGCGCGGTATCGAAGTGGTTGAACAGGCGATGAATGCACCGAGTATGATGATGGGGGAAACGGTAGAAAACGTTGCCCGCGGCATCGATACCTACAGTGTTATTCAACCCCTTGGCGTGTGCCTGGGGATTACACCGTTTAATTTCCCGGCGATGATCCCCTTGTGGATGTTTCCTCTTGCCGTTGTGTGTGGCAATACATTTGTATTGAAACCTTCTGAGCAGGATCCGCAAACGCCCACGTTACTGGCCGAATTATTCCTCGAGGCCGGTGCCCCGCCAGGGGTTCTCAATGTCGTCCATGGCGGCCGCGAGCGGGTTGATCAGTTACTCAATCACCCGGATATTGCCGCGGTATCCTTTGTCGGCTCCGTTCCGGTAGGCAAACATGTGTATCAGACCGCCACCGCTAATATGAAACGGGCGCAGTGTTTTGCCGGTGCGAAGAATCACACTGTGGTGATGCCAGACGCCAATAAACAGCATGTAATTAATAATCTGGTTGGTGCGTCAGTGGGCGCTGCAGGCCAGCGCTGTATGGCTATCTCGGTAGCCGTGTTTGTGGGTGAGGCGCAACAGTGGATTGATGAGCTAGCCAGTGCCATTGCCGAAGTGAAGCCAGGTTTGTGGGATGACAAGAACGCCGGATTCGGCCCGCTGATCAGCGCTGCAGCTAAAGAGCGGGTGATGGCCCTTATTCAGTCGGGTAAAGAGCAGGGCGCTACCTGTCTGGTTGACGGCAGCCAGACTTCAGTTGCCGGTTATGAGCAGGGCCATTGGATTGGCCCAACGGTGTTTCGTGATGTAACAACCAGTATGCGTATTTATCAGGAAGAGATTTTTGGCCCGGTGTTATGTTGCTTATGTGTCGACTCGCTGGATGAGGCCCTGGCCATTGTAAATGACAACCCTTACGGCAATGGCACGTCTATCTTTACCGCCAGTGGCGCGGCGGCCCGTAAATATCAGTCTGAAGTCAGTGTTGGTCAGGTAGGGATTAACGTACCCATCCCGGTACCACTGCCATTTTTCTCCTTTACCGGCTGGAAAAACTCCTTCTTTGGCGATTTGCATGCTTACGGCAAGCAGGCGGTTCGCTTTTATACCGAAACCAAAACCATTACCTCGCGCTGGCCCGAAGACAGCATTCCGGCTGGTCCGAATCTAACGATTAATTTACGCTAGGGAGACAGTCAGTGGATTTTAATCTGAACGAAGATCAACAAGCGTTTGCTGATGTGGCGGCGCAGTTTGCCAGACAGGCGCTGGCGCCTTATGCCGCGCAATGGGACAAAGACCATACGTTTCCTGTCGATACTTTACGGCAAGCCGGTGAGTTGGGATTCTGTGGGCTTTATACCCCTGAAGCTGACGGCGGATTGGGGCTCAGCCGCCTTGATGCATCGATTATTTTTGAACAGCTGGCGATGGGCTGTACTGCCACCACGGCGATGCTGACAATTCACAATATGGCCACCTGGATGCTGGCGTCTTACGGCCAGGCGTCGGTGAAAGAAGCCTGGTTACCGGACCTTGTCAGCGGTAATAAGCTGGCTTCTTATTGTTTAACCGAACCTGGGGCCGGTTCCGATGCAGCCAGCTTAACCACTAAAGCAGAGCGCCAGGGTGACCATTACCAGATTAGCGGCAGTAAGGTGTTTATTTCCGGGGCGGGCAGCACCGATTTACTCATTGTAATGGCCCGCACAGCCAATAATGGCGCGAAAGGCATTTCCGCGTTCGCGGTACCTGCAGACGCGCCGGGTATCAGCTACGGTAAGCCAGAAGAAAAAATGGGCTGGAATGCCCAGCCTACGCGGATGATCACCTTTGATAATGTCAGCATTCCAGCCAGTCACTTACTCGGAGAGGAAGGTCAGGGGTTTACTTTTGCGATGAAAGGGCTCGATGGCGGCCGGATCAATATTGCTACCTGTTCTATTGGTACGGCGCAACAGGCGTTAAATACAGCGCGCGATTACATGCAGGAACGTCAGCAGTTTGGCAAACCACTGGCGGCATTTCAGGCGCTGCAGTTTAAACTGGCAGACATGGCAACCGAGCTGGTAGCGGCCAGACAGTTGGTCCGCCTTGCTGCGTTTAAGCTCGATGAGCAGGACCCTCAGGCTACGGCCTATTGTGCCATGGCGAAACGGTTTGCTACTGATGTGGGCTTTACGGTATGCAACGAAGCGCTGCAGATCCACGGTGGCTATGGTTACATTAAGGAG
>NZ_CAJXQY010000155.1 GCF_913058315.1 uncultured Alteromonas sp.
TATTAGGATAAACTCTGTTTATGCTGATAGGGAGGAGGCTCAATGAGTATCAAACTGCTTTAGTTGCTCGCAGGCTCGCTGGGACACAAACTCATAGGCTGCTTCGTATTTTAGCCCCTATGTTTCTGCCCCTTAAACGAGGCATCTTATCACGGGGTAGTTCAGTGGAAGACAAGGACTTGGTTATTTACGATGGTGTGTGTAACTTTTGTAATGGAGCAGTTGCATTTATTTTGAAGCGCGACAAAACCGAGCGTTTTATATTCTCACCAATGCAATCAGAATATGCACAAGAAGTTATCGAACGCTATAAAGTCGATACCGTAGGTGTTGATACTTTTATGCTGGTTAAAAACGGTCAAGTCTTTCTGTGGTCGGGCGCTGCATTAGAAATAGCTAAAGACCTAGCTGGGTTCTGGTTTTTATTCGGTATATTTAAAATCGTGCCGAGCTCATTTAGAGACTTTTTCTACAAAGTCTTTGCCCGGAATCGCATTAAGCTGTTCGGTGGTACAAAGCATTGTCAAATACCCGATGAAAAGGTCTTAAGTAGGTTCCGAGGTCTTGCTATATAACAAGCAAATAAAGTCACTCGTTAGCGCTCGTGGGACGCATATACGGGGCCATTTTACGAATATAGCCCCGCTCCTGCGCGTCAAAGTTTAGCGTTATATGAAAAGGAAATAAAATGAACACGGATGGCAACAACAAATCAATTTTCAGTAAAAAAATCTCGATATTTGAAGTGATCGCTTGGCTAATGGCGGGTTTGTCGGGAATCTTAATTGTTGCATCAAAGGAAATTAATATTCCGGCTATGTATGGTTATATGGGGCTTCTCATTGGCGCTGGGTTAGGTGGTTGGCTTTTTGGAAAAAAAAGTAAGAAAGCTTAGCGTCAATTATCCATACAAACGCACTAACATTCGCTACGCTCGCTAGGGGCAAATATACGTAGGCATCCTGCAATTCGCTCGGTATTTAAGCCTGCCACATAGCCTAAAATGATGCGCCGTTTTAAAGCGAAATACCAGCACCTCTAGGGGAAACTCATTTTACAGTGGACACAGCAAAATGAAATTCTTAATGCACCAGGCAATAAAATACCTATCTTTGTTGTTAATCGTTGTTCTGCTAGCAAGTTGCTCCGCCATGCGCAGTAACTCCTTAAGAGAAGTGAGTATTGAGGCTACGGCCAACGCTAATCGTTCTATGCCGGTGGCTTTGGATTTACTGTTTATTAGTGATTCAACACTGTTGCCGCAATTAACATCGTTAAGCGGACCTGAATGGTTTGCTAACAAACAGCAACTTATGATGATTTATCAGCAGCAAGTCCTCTTAGCTAGCTTCGAGATAGCGCCGTCTTCAGTAATAAGTTCGGTACTATTGCCAGAGGGTCATAAAAGTGCAGAAACCGTCATAATGTTTGTAAATTATCCAGAGGGTGAGGGCCAGCACGCTGCGGAATTAAGCAACTTCAAGCAGCTGAACATACGCTTAGAGCGTGAGCGTTATCAATTGCTGGAAATTACTAAAGAATGACAGTATACCAGTACATCCTAAAATCTGGTTTACCGGAAAGTACTTTCGAGCGCCTGGCAAAATGAAAGTCGCGACAGCCTTTTGCGTGGTCTGCCTCCGAGTATAGGCGTTAGATTCTTAGTTGATTTTAGGCCTTCGAATAAGCATTATTTCAGTTGGCAGCAAGCCTGATAATTTACTGCCGGCGCAATGGGGCGCAAACACATGGGCTGCCTCAAGGTGTTCCTCCTTATTGCCCATTTATTTCCGCCCTTAAGCAGGGCGTTATGTGCCAAAAGGATTTTGAATGCGCAGGAATAAACCGTTAATAATCGCTGGCAGTTTAAGCTTACTAGCTGCACTACTACACATTAGTTGTATTTTTGGTGGCCCGGACTGGTATCTCTTTTTTGGGGCTGGTCAAAGAATGGCTCAACTCGCTGCTCAGGGGGACCCATATCCAACCATTGCCACATTAGTCATTGCTGCAATTCTTGCTGGTTGGGGCTTGTATGCTTTATCTGGTGCCGGTGTGATATTTAAATTTCCGCTACTTAAAACAGGTTTGGTTTTAATTACTGCTATTTATTTGGTGCGCGGTGTCGCTGGCTTAATTGGCCCCTTTCTTACGTCAGACCCGGTGGTACATCAAAATTCAATGACGTTTTGGGTAATAAGTTCAATTATTTGCTGTATCTATGGTACGTTTTATTTATTGGGCACCGTAAAGCTATGGCAGCAGTAAAAGTGTGCTGGCACATAACAAGTCAATTAATACACCTGTTGCGTTAATTCGCTGCTAATTTTAGCCCATGTGTTATCGCCCCTTTGTAGGAAGTTTTACCCGTACTTAATTATGACCATCTTTTTTTATACAAAAACTGACGCATATGGTGAATTCTCAAACTTTTCCAAACATGGAATAGAGGTAGATGGACTCTGGTGGCCAACCGTAGAGCACTACTTTCAGGCTCAGAAATTCGAAGACAAGGAATATCAGGAAAAAATCAGGACTGCTCATTCACCTAAGCAAGCGGCTGAATTGGGCCGAAGCCGAAAGGTGGCAATTAGAGAAGACTGGGAAACAGTGAAAGAAGAAATGATGTTTCGCGCGGTGTTAAAAAAGTTCAAAACTCACCCTAAGCTATCTGAATTACTATTATTTACGGGTAATCAAAATATAGTAGAGAACGCACCAGGTGATTATTATTGGGGAATTGGAAAAAACGGCACTGGTTTAAATAAGTTGGGAGAAATCCTGGTGTCGGTTCGAGAGCAACTCAAAATCTAACTGAACACTGCAGTCACTCGCTGTTTAAGGCGTGAGTGATTTAAGGAGAAATTTTGAAGTTCATCTTACTAATTGCCATTACGTTGTCTTTCTCGCTTTCTGCCCAGCCAAATCTGCTCAGTGTTAACAAGTTTGAGCTGGAGTACGAAGTGGCGGGAAAAGGTAAGCATACTGTTTTGCTGGAAGCTGGTGGTGGCGCCGGAATGTCTGATTGGGACTCCGTTTTTAATCAAATCGCCGAGTATGCAACGGTTATTCGCTATTCCAGAGTAGGCAATGGTAAATCAACAGCGATTAAGCAGCATTTTACGTCGAATGATTATGCCCGCTATGCAAGTGAACTTTTAGTCAAATTGAATGTTAAACAACCTGTTATTTTAGTAGCTCATTCGTATGGTGGCAGCATTGCACGAGATTTTGCTGCGGCATATCCAAAACAAATAAAAGCCCTATTAATGTTAGACCCATCCTCTGAACATGATGTTGATATAATGCGTGCAATTGATTTGGAAAAAGGGAACCAGCAAATTGCTCAAATCAAACTCTTTGATATGGCTGATGGTATGTCGAACCAGTATCTCGATTTTTGGAGTAAAAGGCCGCTACCTGATTATCCACAGATTAAAGATATGCCTGTAACGGTTATTGCTTCTGTTAGGAAAATCACTAATCCGGCTAATTTGTTTTTTACCGATCAAGGCAGGAAGAAGTGGGGGGAACTGTGGCAAAGCTGGACAGGTGCATTTCCACAGGGAAAGGCTGTTCTGACAGAAAAAAGTGGCCACTTTATTCAGGTGGATGAGCCAAAGCTGGTTATGAACGAGCTTTTAGCCCTCATGCAAACGCTGGACAAAAACTAACAAGCAAAGGTAACAAAACATTTTCGTACATAAATGTATAACTGAGCGCACCTAAGGAGCGATAACATGACTCGGGTAACAGGAATAGGCGGCATTTTTATAAAGGCCAAAGATCCAGAGATGCTGCAGAATTGGTACAAAAAACATCTAGGGATAGATGTGCAAGCCTGGGGGGGAACCTCCTTTAAATGGGTCGATGGTGAAAGAAAGCCATACGCAGGTACCACTGCCTGGATGATAGGGAATGGTGAAAATTTCGCGCCGAGCGAGTCTCCTTTTATGGTTAATTATCGGGTGGATAATTTGCCCGGCCTATTAACCGCACTTCATGCTGAAGGTTGTAATGTCCTCGATAAAACCGAAGAATCAGAATTTGGTAAATTTGCCTGGGTAATAGACCCTGAAGGAAATAAGGTCGAGCTTTGGGAGCCTCCATTGGGAGAATGATGCTCCATCAGGTGCACTTAGCATGCCCGCTCAAACGTTAATAGCCCGTTCCTGGTGGCGTTAACCGGATCTCAGGGGCTGTTTCGCAGTATTTAACTACACGTTTTACGCCTCAAAATCAGGGCGATACGTTGTTTGGAGAGAGTGCGTGTTTTATAAACGAAGCCTAACATTTTTATTTGCGTTTCTGTTTGCAATGATGAGTTTATCTGCCTGTGCTGACAATCAGATAAAGAGAAAGGTGTACAACCCCTGGGAAGCAGAAATAGGCTACTCACAAGTGGTTGTTGCAGGTAATAACGTGTATTTATCTGGCATCGCTAGCGATAAGCCAACTATGGAAGAGCAGGTGAGAGAGATCTATTCCCTGATCCAGAACACCCTGCGTGATCAGGGCTTAGGGATGGAGCACATCGTTAAGCAGGTGATCTACACTACTGATATTGAGTCATTTAAAAAGCTGGGAAAGGTTCGCAAAGAAAAATTTCCCAACAATCAGTACCCCAGCTCTACACTGGTCGAAGTTAAACGCCTGTATAGCCCTAACCATTTAGTAGAGATAGAAGTAATTGCATTTAACGGTAAAGCTTAAAAGTTTACGATGGCGCGTCATCGCGTGGCGTTATGTGCTAATGCGTTAAACCGGGAGTCTATAAATTGTTTGCTGTGATATTCAAAGCCAAAACGGGCAATCAGGATCAGCGCTACGCCGATACCGTTGCCACAATGCGAGAATTGGCGTTCAGTAAATACAACTGCCAGGACTTCATTGCAGTAACAGAGGGCGAGCAAGAAATAGCGATTTCTTACTGGCTTTCAGAAATCGATATCCAAAACTGGCACCAGGATGCTCAGCATGCCGTAGCCCAAAAATGGGGGCAGGAAAAATGGTATTCCTCTTATTGCGTTGAGGTAGTGGAAATCAAAAGACGTTACGGCTTCGGATAACCGCTCGTTATTGTGGAGCCGGTTGTCTGGTCTTTTGCAGAATTAATTAAAAGCAAAGGAAATCAATTAAGTAAAGGCAAGTGAAATACTATCCAGACTTGTCGTTAAGCTGTATTCTATCTCGCTCGAAATTGCATTGTGGGTAATGTTGGTTGCAGGATTTGCAGTGGGTTTTGAAACGGGCGGTTTAATCGGTGGGTTATTAGAGCTGTTAGTCGCCGCAATAGTTGGCGCCGCACTTCCAGGTGACTTTCTGGTGCTCGACGATATACGCAAAAGACTACACGCACTTGAATAACGTAGTTGATTGGGGCCGCGACAGGTGTTAGAAAATAACCATTATCAACCCTCTGTAATGGCTTGCAGAGTAACCGGAACGCTCGTGGGCAGCGTTGCGTTTTTCTGATTTCGGGCCCACGTGTTACTGCCCCGGATAGGGCAGTGTAGTGTTCATAAGGACAGCAAAATATGCGCTTACTCTCTTTTCTTCTTTTCATGCCCTTTCTGGTTTTCGCTGAAATCGATCAGACCCTACGGAGCGATCTGTTAGAAATGGCCAAACTAGACCAATCGGCACGCAAACAATTGGCAGACGCAGGCTGGAACGAAGCGCCGAAAGCGCTACACAACAAATTATCAACCATCGACCATAACAATACGGAAAAGCTCAAAATGCTCTTGAGACACCGGCAATGGTTTTCTATGGATGAAGTCGGCAAGGAAGGTATTGGCGCGGCCTTTCTGATAATTCAGCACTCTCCCGACACGGCGTTTCAGGAAAAGATGTTGCCGGTATTAAAGACATCCTACTTAAATAATGAAGGCGTATCGGGGCAGGAGGTCGCATTATTGACCGACCGTGTACTTATTCATAAAGGGCAAAAGCAACGGTATGGCACCCAAGCAAATCTTGAAGATGGCGAGATAGTGTTTATGCCCATTGCAAATATCGATACAGTAGACGAAAGAAGAGCCGAGATGAACATGCCACCTTTAGCATTTTATAAAAAGCTGATGGAAGAGATGTATGGCATTAAGGACCACCCTGAAATAGATCTCAATTGAGCAACGCATTTTGTTGTTTGAATGATATTTAGCTCGCAGGGCGTTAAGCAATAAGCAATAAGCCTACTGTACTGTGACCCATTGTTTGGGCTAACGGTTAACTATCAGTGTGGAATAATTTTAAAAATCATGGAAGGTACACAGTGAGAATAGTCGTATTATTGGCGGGTTGTTTTATGTTGGCAGGCTGCAACGCTTTAATCGGAGTGCCTGAAACTAGTGACGAACAACCCTGGCGAACGGTTTACCTCATTGCCCTTTCTGCTATATGCATGGTGCCGGTTATTTCACTTAGTACGCTTATTGCGGTAAGGATCACGAGGCCGGCGTTTATCCGGCGCAGTCAGTTACTTTTTGTATTCTCAGCCGGTATGTTTATGCTGCTGCTTTGTGCCTGGCTGGTGTTGGAGCTTTCTTTGCCTAAACACGCTAATATCCGGATAGATCTGTTTATTGTCATCCCGGCGGCTGCGCTGCAAGCTATATTGATTGCTTTGTCAGGGTATTTTTATGGTCATAGCCACAAAGATGCTGCGTAACATGGCTTTTCTGGCGTCTTGCCGCAAACAATTGCGCCTGGCGATATCCCGGCAGATGTGCTGGTGGCGCAAAGAGTAAGCGTTAATAGGGAGCTAAGATACGATGAAAGAAAAGGAATTCAAAAACTGGCAAGAAGCAAGAAAGCAGGGGGCATTAACATTTACCCTGGTGAAAGGCTTGCTGGCCTGGGGTGTCCCAATGTTTATCCTTATGACGTTTATAGTTAATGATGTCATTGATGAACAAGGTCAAATTGAGTGGGCTCATATTGTTATCGGAGCCATAGTATGGACTGTCGGGGGATGCCTGTTTGGCATTGTTTTATGGTTTGTTACAGAGCGGCAGTACCAAAATGAGTTACAAAAGCGAGGCAACGAGGAGCAAACCCCCTGATGATGCGTAGTTGCCAATGGACGCGGCCAGCCAGGATTAACGTTGGGATAATCCTCATCGGTTTATTATGCGGATTTAGTTGTTGTGAAAACCGGCCGGTTTAAACAGAAAGCCGGGTGGGCGGTTGCGGTTTTTGTCAAACAATACGGCTACATTGTTTTTGGTGTGTTTGTCTTTTCTTTTTTGTTTACCCTGTTTTTCGGTAATTACCCACAATGGCAGGATGAGAAATACCACGAAGCCTTAAAGCAGTTTTTCGAGCCGGAATTACAACATATTACTTTTAATCGCATCAGCACTTCACAACCGGTGATCAAACTAGTCTTTACTTATTCTGATGGTACCGATCTTTCACTCACAAACTATCAACGTCCGAATAAACAACCACTCAAAGCTGAGTGGAAAACCTCTATTCTTAACCTGGTTTGTGTTCACGATGATTTGAGAAAGCAGCTACAGCGGGGCAGAACGATTGATATTGATTTGCGTGATGGCGATAGCCAAAGCCGGGTAAGCATGATCACCAATATGGTTATCACTGATGCCAGGTGCTAAATCTTGTGAAAAACCTTAAGCCCGAGAAGCAATAAAAACACAACATATGGAACCGGATTACAAAAACTATACAGTCGATGAACTCTGTGAGGCGCTGGACTCAATTGATAAACAGGTTTATCCGGCGCGGGTAGAATCGATAAAGGCCCAGTTAACACTTAAGGGCTATTCCGAGCCGGTAGAACCGGTTGATGAAGAGTTAGAGCAGCCTGAGGAGGAAAAAAAGCCACTGGGGCCTGCGGCACAGTTTTTTTCTGTGTTGATTGCTGTTCTCTTTTCATGGTTTGCATTCAATGCAATACAGACCGGCTCTATAAGTGGCCAAAGAGGTAGAGAGTACACCTTTGAGTCTTCGCCCATTATGTTTTTATTCTTACTGTCTGTTGATATTCTTCTTGTAGTGATGCCCCTCTACGCTGTACTCAAGTCCCGGTGGCTCTCGCCAGCGCATTAAAAAGGCTCCCTTGGGAGCCTTTATATTAATTACTGATTTTTTCGGTACTCTTCGTAATCCATATTGCTTAACCATACGGTTTGATAGGGTTTTAACTGAATAAAGCCCAGTACATCATCAATTTGTTCACGGGTAACTAAATCAATCCAGTTATCGGTGCCAATCAGGTTAAGATCAGATAACAGGATAGATTGTTCTTCATCAGTTACGTTCGAGATACAGAAAATACTTTGTTTGCGATTCAGGCTTTGACGCCAGTAACCAAACAGAGTCGCGCCTAACTGCAGGGTAAACTGCGTAGCGTTAGGATGGAAAGCTTCCTGAGCCTTACGGATGCGGATTAACTGCGACAAACGAGTGAGCACCTTATGATGTTGCGAATAAGGTGAGTCCAGCTGTGACTCCAGCTCTGAATAGTCCCAACGTTTGCGGTTTATGGAACGATTCTGGCCGGTATTTGCCACTTTATCGTAGTCGTTGGAGGTACCCAGCAGACTATGAATATACAGGCCTGGTATACCTTCCATCCCCAGCATAATAGCGTGAGCACATAAAAAACGGTCGACCTGGAATTTATCCGGCCCTTTAACCGTGCCTTGCATGGCATCAAATAGCGTAATGTTAATTTCATACGGCTTTTGCTGACCATGCTCACTGGAGCGCCATGAGATGCGGCCACCAAAGTTTTGCATCGACTGCACCAGCGTACCAATTTCCTCGTCACTCAGCAGGCCTTCAGCCGGGCGTAACCCTATGCCGTCGTGGGAAGCAATAAAGTTAAAGTAGGTCGTCCCGTTTTGGGCCGGCGGCATACTCATCATCCAGCTTTTCAGGTAAGTACAGTCACCGGTTACCATGGTGTTAACCAACAGCGGCGGCAGCGAGAAGTTGTATATCGCGTGGGCCTCGTTGGCATTACCAAAATAGGTCAGGTTTTCACGATTGGGAATGTTAGTTTCGGTAATAATAATAATACTCGGGTCAACATGCTCAATCAGCGTGCGCATTAAGCGGATCACTTCGTGCGTTTGCGGCAGGTTAATGCACTTGGTGCCAATGATTTTCCATAAAAAAGCCACTGCGTCCAGGCGGAATAATTTGGCACCGTTATCAATGTAATGCTTGATGATTTGGATAAACGTGATCAGGACCTTCGGGTTTCTAAAATCAAAATCCACCTGGTCGTGGCTAAAGGTACACCATACATGCTGGGTACCGTTTGCCGTTTCTGTTTCACGCAGTAAAGGGCTCGTGCGGGGGCGGGTAACATCTGTTAAGTCGGCCGTTGGATCGGCGGTTAAAAAGAAGTCACTGCCCGGGCCTTCGCCTTTAATAAAGTTGTCGAACCACATACTGCGCGACGAGCAGTGGTTGATCACCAGGTCAAACATCAGGCCGTACTCCGCTGCAATACGATGTACGTCTGACCAGGTACCCAGTGATTCGTTTACACTTGAATAGTTTATTACCGAAAAGCCATCATCAGAACTAAACGGAAAGAATGGCAGGATATGCACTTTGTTGATCGTGCTTTTACAGTAGGTGTGTAAAAACCTGAACAAGGTAAACAACGGTGACTCGTGTTCGTTGACCACGCTGTCACCGTAGGTGATCATGACAATGTCCTGCTCATCCCAATAGTTTCTGTGTGGCTCGGGGATCACTATGTCATCTTCTTTTTGCAGGCCAATGGTATTCATCAGCTCTGTGGCCAGATCGCCTATAGGCGTGCTAGTAACCACATCTGCGTAGATAAACTGAAGATGATGACTAATTTTTTCGTGTAAGTAATCCCAGCGTTTTGTCATTGATTATCCTTTAAATTCTTCTGTATCAGCTTCAACCGCTTCGAGCAGACGGTCAAGAATGTCGGGTACTGCACTGGTTACCCGGTTCCAGCTTGGAATAAACGGTGTTTCCATCGGGTTTTCAAGGAAATGCTGACCGGCTTTCATAATGTTACTGGCAAACATTTCAACGGCTTTTTCTTCGCTGTGAATATCCAGTGTCAGGCCATTCATAACTGCATCGTTGTGATAGGTTTCAATGAAATCCAGGGCAATACGGTAATACGTGGCTTTAATCGAACGGAACATTTCATTGCTGAATGATTGCCCCTGAGTCGCTAACTTACGGAACAAGGCTTTGGTAATGTCGATAGACATTTTGGATAACCCGCCTTGCTCATTGTTCAGTGACAGGTCCTGATGTTTGTGATCGTAGGTTTCAGCAATATCGGCCTGACACAAACGGTTGTGCGAGTAGTTGCGGTGCATTTCAGACAGCACGCCAATTTCCAGTCCCCAGTCACTTGGGATACGGATATCGTTAAGTACATCGCGGCGGAATGAGAATTCACCTGCCAGTGGATAGCGGAAGCTGTCCATAAATTCAATGTATTCGTTGTCACCTAACGTGCGCTTAAGCGCTCGCAGCAATGGCGTTACCAGCAAGCGTGATACACGGCCGTTGATTTTGCCGTCGGCTACGCGGGCGTAATATCCCTTACAGAATTCATAGTTAAACTGTGGGTTGGCTACCGGATAAATCAGGCGTGCCAGTAAGTCACGGTTGTAGGTAATAAT
>NZ_CAJXQY010000156.1 GCF_913058315.1 uncultured Alteromonas sp.
TAACTATGATTTTCACTTTTATCGGCGCCATTGTAATTGGTGTAAGCCTGGGCTTACTGGGGTCAGGTGGCTCCATTCTTACTGTGCCTCTGTTGACTTATATCGTTGAACGTCCACCGAAAGTGGCCATTGCTGAATCCTTGTTGATTGTCGGTGGGATCGCTCTGGTCGGCGTTTGGCGTCAGCAGCAAGCTGGTCAGGTGGCCTGGCAAAAAGTGGCGAGCTTTGGTTTACCCAGTATGGTGGGCACCTACTTTGGCGCGTTGTTATCGCAGTATTTAAGTGGTCTGGCGCAGTTGGTGTTATTCGCTGTCATTATGCTGCTGGCCAGCCGTTTTATGCTTAAACCTATCAGTGTAAAGGCCAGTGATGGGGTGTCATTGGCTAAGCTAATCCCGGCAGCGCTGGTGGTGGGCGTTATTGCCGGTTTGGTTGGTGTTGGCGGCGGCTTTTTAATTGTGCCGGCCCTATTGGCCCTGGGTGGTGTGTCTATGCGCGAGGCGGTTGGCACCAGTCTGGCTATCATTGTGCTGCAGTCGGTGGTGGGGTTTGGCAAATACTTTTATCTATTCAGTCAACAGGGCGCACTGCCCTTTGATTTCCAGCTCATTGCACTGATGGTGGGGATTGGCGCCGCTGGCTCTCTGCTCGGTACGAAACTGGGAGGACACCTGCCACAGCAGCAACTGAAAAAAGGCTTTGGCGTGATGTTGGTTGTGATGGGTAGCTTTATTTTTCTTTCCTCTTTATACGCTATGCACTTCGTGGAGGTACCAGTATGAATATTCGCACGATAAATCATCATTTTAGTGTTTCAGGAGTGTTAACCAGGGACGACATGGATGCCCTCGCAGAGGCCGGCGTAACCACCTTAATTAACGGCCGTCCGGATTATGAGGAGCCCGACCAAATACCTGATGCCATCTTGCAGAGATGGGCCCGGGAAGCCGGGTTGGATTACTACTTTGTGCCAGTTGTAAGCGGTAACTATAACGAACAGGAGGTGGCGACTTTTGGTCAAATCCTGCTTAAAGCAAAAGGGCGGGTGCATGCAATATGCCGTACCGGTACGCGGGTATTACATTTGTGGGCTCTGGCGCGTTTGGCTCAGGGGCTTAGCCAACAAGAGATAAAGCTGGCAGGCGACAGGGCCGGTGTTGACCTCGATGGGGTACTTTTAACATATCAAAATCGCACTTTTGAGGCTCAACACCTCCATTGATTTTTTTATTTTAAATCAATGTCTTGAGCCTCTATGGGCCAGATGCCCGATAGGCTTTGGGCGCACAATCTGTCATTTTGACTCCCTCTTACAGGGACTATTGCTATGTATTTTCAACGTGTGTTTGTTTTTTTCACCACCAGTATCATCGCTTTACTGTGTGGCTGTTTCTCTTCTTACCTTGTGGCCTCAGAGACGGTTGAGGCAACCGAATTATCAGCGCTAAGAATCAAAGCTCAACAGCGTATAGAGCGGGAGTATTCTTCACCGTGGATGGCGCAGCAAAGTTCGTCTCTGAGTCGCTGGCTCATTGGTGCCCCAACGCTGGAAATCTCCGCTTTGCAGTCAAATCAGGCCACCGGCACTGATGAATTCGAAGTACGGCTTGGCGTGCAAATTCAACGTCCGGACAACCTTGATTTGTTTGATCAGATGGAACAGATTAACGAGGCCATACTTGTTGCACAGCAGCGCCAGCAGGCATTGTTGGTTTCTGGCCTGGTCAGGCAACGAGCCTGGGCGGCGGCGATAGCGCACCAACAGGTCAAAGCGTTGAGTGATAAACAGGTATGGCTGGCAAAGTTGGGCAAACAGTTAACCCAACGCTTTGAAGCCGGAGAGCTGGCTCGTCTGGCTTATCTGCAATGGCAACAGCAACAACTCGATGTACAACAGGCTTTGGTGGTCGCCAAAGCGGATTTAGCCGCTGCGATGGGAGCTTATACCGAACTCACCGGAGCGAAGCAGTTACCCGCCGATTTACATGAAACGGTGCCCGCCAGCCTTGATAGTGCACTGAATAGTCATCCCGAACTGAAGCTGCTGAGTTTGCAAAAACAGTATGCCGGGGCGGCTTATCAGTATGGCCGGCAAAGTCAGAGCAACTGGGATGTTGCCCTGGTAGCGCGCCGCTTACAGAGTATGATGGGGGATGAAAACCAGATTGGCATTGCGGTGGGCATACCACTGGCGATCGAGATGCCCGCTAATCCTCAGGACTTACAAGCATGGCAACAAACCGACCTGGCGCTTTCCCAAACTCTTATGAACCTGCGTATTACGCTGCAGCAACAGGTAAGCACCATTCTGAGCAATCTGCAGTCGCTGGATGAACAAATCGCGATTGGTGAACAACAAGTTGCGATTGGCGAACAAATTGTCGCGCAGCTAGGCCAGCTCAGGCAAAGCAGTGAACTGGAGCAAAGCAACTGGCTGCAGTCGTTGCTGGAGCAGCGCGACCGAACCTATCAGCTAGACCAGCTCAAACTTTCTCAGCAACAACGGGTTGCACAAATTAATCAACTGGCAGGGCAAGTGCTATGAAACTGTTTTTCTCTTTTCTTTTGTTGGTGCTGACAGTCTCTTCCGCGTCAGCACAGACGCAACGTATCTCTATTGAGTCCCTTGGCCGGCTGTCGCTTAATTTTGCAGCACCGCAAATAGTGCCTTCTGTACCGACTCCGGCAGTGAATGGAGAAGTTAGCTATTTACCGGGCAACGGCTATCAACTGGTGTTGCCGTTCCGGGTGTTACAACGGCAGTACCTGGTAGCGCCACAAGCCTATGTTTCGGCGAATACGCCATTGGTAAAACTTTCTGGCAGTGAGGTTCATCATTTCTACGAAATGCTAAGAGCTCAAAAGGAGATTTACAGCCAGGCTGAGCAGCGGTACCAACAAAATCTGCCGTTATTTAAAAGCAAATCCATCAACCAGCAATCCTGGCAGGCGATTACCGACCATTACTTTGCCAGCAAGCTGGAGCTGGGCCATCTTGAGCATGCCAAAGAGTTGCTGCAAAGTGCCAACGATGACGATGCGGCCTTATTGATATCGCCAGTGGCCGGGGTTTTTATTCCGGCCGGTGAACAACTCGACACTGAGGCTTTTGTCTATGGTGAGGTCATTGAGCAGGACGCATTGCGCCTGAAAGTGCAACTGCCGTCTCAGCTCGCCGATAAAATATCTGCATTAACAGTAGGCTCCTGTCACCTTGAGGTGGCCTACCGCGAGCGCCTGAATAAAGGGCTTGTCAGCCGTTTGTGGAGTGCCTCTGTCACCGCTAACGACGAATGTGAACTGATGTATGCAGACTCGATGATGGTGACGCCGGTGATTGAGCAGGCGGGCCTGGCTATCCCTGCTTCAAGTGTCTATTTCTTTGAAGATCAGTATTACGCTCTGGCAAAAGACGGGGCAGAGTTGTTGCCTGTTGCGGTAACTGTGTTGGGACGTCATGAAGGTCAGTTGTTGATTGCCGACAACATGGCGCTGAAAAACTCGCAGGTGCTGACCTCCTCGGTAAGTGCTGTGCAAGGTCTGTTACTGGGTCTGGGAGGCGAATAGATGATTGCCCGCTGGATCCAATTTTCTCTAAGCCAGCGCATTTTCGTGCTGGCGATGTTTACCGTTGCCCTGGCGGCGGGAGTGAATGCCTGGCTGAAGCTGCCGGTCGATGCGTTTCCGGATATTTCTCCCACTCAGGTAAACGTGATTATTAAAGCACCGGGGATGACCGCTGAAGAAATTGAAGCGCAAATCACCCAGCCACTGGAAACCGAGTTACTGGGCATTCCCGACAAAGCGGTGCTGCGCTCAACCACTAAGTATGCCATTACGTCGATTACTCTGGATTTTGTCGAGGGCACCGATATTTACTGGGCGCGTCAACAGGTGGCGGAGCGGCTGAATAATTTGTGGAGCGAACTGCCGCCCACAATAGATGGTGGCATTGCGCCGATGAGCACACCGCTGAGCGAAATGTTTATGCTAACGCTCGAGAATCCGAATCTGTCATTAATGGAACGCAAGCATTTACTCGACTGGCAAATCCGGCCTGCATTACGCACGGTTGCCGGTGTGGCCGAGGTGAACGTTCTGGGAGGCTATACCAAAACCGTGCAGTTTACGCCGGATATACAGCGTATGAGCGCCATGGGGCTCACGCTGCCTGAAGTGGCTGATGCACTGACCCGGTCTAACGTAAACGGCAGTATTGGCCGCATTGAAATAGGAAACGATACCTTAATTGTTCGCAGTGAAGGGCGTTTTACCCGATTGGAAGATGTGGCTGAACGGGTGATCGCGATTAAAAACGGCGGTGCTATCCGGCTCGATGATATTGGACGGCTGTCTGTAGGCAGTCTGGCCCGTTATGGCGGGGTAACCAAAGATGGCGAAGAAACTACTGAAGCGCTGATTGTGGCATTGAAAAACAGCAATACCGCTGAGGTAGTGGAAGCCGTGCAGGCAAAGCTGGCGCAAATTGAGCCTGGTTTACCTGCAGGCACTGAAGTGAATGTCTTTTACAACCGTAAAAACCTTATCGATACCGCGGTGGGCACCATTACCAGTGCACTGGGACAGGCGATTGTGATTGTGGTGGTGTTGCTGGCGGTATTCCTTGGCCAGATAGGGGCTTCCTTTGTGGTTGCGTGCGTGATCCCCGTAGCGGTACTCATCACCTTTTATTTAATGAGCATAACCCACCTCACTGCCAATCTGATGAGTCTTGGCGGAATGGTAATTGCCATTGGTATGCTGGTCGATGCCTCAGTGGTGGTAGTTGAGAATATCGTTTCGCAACTCTCCCGTGGGGTCCCGTTGCCACGTTTACATGTGATTTATCGCTCTGCCAAAGCGGTTGCCACGCCGGTTATCGCCGGTACACTGATTGTGCTGGTAGTGTTTACCCCGCTGCTCACGCTCACCGGCCTGGAGGGAAAACTGTTTAGCCCGGTCGCCATGACCATTATGTTTGCCATGGCGGTGGCTCTGGTGAGTGCCTTTACCATCATCCCGGTGCTGGCATCGTTTTTTGTCAGTAAGGCGCCGCAACAATTGCCAGGCTACTTGCAGGCGTTACAAAATGGCTTTGAGAGCGCACTTCGCAAAGCCATTGGGGTGCCGAAAACCCTGTTTATTGCTATGGCTGTTACCCTGGCCCTCACTGTGCTGGCTTTTACACAGTTAGGAAAAACGTTTATGCCGACTCTGGATGAAGGCGACCTGATAGTGCAGCTGGAAAAATCGCCCACGCTGTCTTTGTCTGCATCGTTAGCACTGGATAAGCAAATTGAAGAAGCTTTGCTGGCTGAAGTGCCGGAGATTAAGCAAATTGTGGCGCGTACCGGTTCCGACGAACTGGGTCTGGATCCCATGAGTCTGAACGAAACCGATGTGTTTATGCAGCTCGCGCCAACCGATGAGTGGCGTTTCGACACCAAGGCAGAGCTTGCCAATGCGATTCGCGACGTATTAAAAGGTTTTCCGGGCATTAATTATGGGTTTACCCAGCCCATTCAGATGCGCGTGTCTGAAATGCTAACCGGTAGTACCGGCATGGTGAGCATTAAGATTTTTGGCGACGACATTGTCCAGCTTACCGAAGTGGCCAGTCAGGTTGCACAAGTAACTGAGGGCATAGAGGGGGCTGTGGATGTGAATAAAACGCTGATGGAAGGCGGCGATTATTTACGTATCAAACCCAAAATGGATATTGCCCTGATGTTTGATATGTCACTCACCGAGCTGTCTGATTATTTGCAAATGCAGGTTAACGGCGTACAGGTGACCGATATTATCAATGGCCGAATTATTACACCGCTGATGTTTTCCCATCAACGCGACGGTATCGCTGCGATTGGCAGCGATATTGAACTGGCAAGTCTGCCAATTCAACTGCCCGATGGCACGTTACTGGCTTTGTCTCAGGTTGCCGAGCTCGAACGTGTTGCCGGCCCGGCGGTGATTGAGCGTGAAGATGCTTTGCGTTATGTGATGGTGAGCGCCAATGTGGAAAATCGCGACCTGGCCTCTTTTGTTGAAGAGGTGGCTGGCGAAGTCGGCCGCAGCGTGTCGCTGCCGACTGGCTATACGGTCAGCTACGGCGGGGAGTTTGAGAATCAGATCCGCGCTACCAATAACCTGCTAACCATTATTCCGCTGGTGCTGGGCGTCATCCTGATTATCCTATTTACCCAGCTAAAAGAGCTTAAGCTGGCGTTACTTATTCTGGCTAACATTCCGTTTGCGCTGGTCGGTGGTGTGTTTGCCCTGTGGTTTACCGGTGAATATCTGTCGGTACCGGCTTCGGTAGGTTTTATCGCCCTGCTTGGTGTAGCGGTGCTCAACGGTGTTGTAATGCTGTCGCATTTTCAGCAACTGGCCAAGCTTGCCGGGGACTTCAAAGAGCTCATTATTCAGGGGGCGAAAGACCGTCTGCGGCCAATCCTGATGACGGCGACAACGGCCATATTCGGGTTAATGCCGTTGGCGTTTGCCACCGGTCCGGGTTCAGAGATTCAAAAGCCACTGGCCATTGTGGTGATTGGTGGCCTGCTATCATCCACATTGGTAACACTGATCATTCTGCCAATCCTGTATTTCACCATGGAGCGTAAACATCATGACTGACCAATGTATTTTTAGCTGCTTTGTGGATCCGGAAACAGTCGATAGCGTGGTGGATTGTTTATTATGCCAGTCTTTTGTCAGCGGTTTTTCTATGCACCGTATTGAGGGCTACAGCAAAGAGCATGCGAATTACACCGTGGGTGAGCAGGTAGCGGGCCATCGCTCAGTTTGCCGCCTGGACATTCGCTTGCAGTGTATTGAGCTGGATAATCTTACTGCGGCGCTGGCGGGATTATCCTTACAGCATCGCATTCGCTATTGGGTGACACCGGTGATTGACACGGGCATTATTTAACCGCCCGGTATGGCTTAAGGTTTCCTTAAGAAAACTTAGGTAGCTTATTGTGAAAACAATAACATGTGGTGAATTGTGAACGTTTCATTTGTAGTCCCTGCAAAAAATGAACAGGGTAATATCAGGCCGTTGGTGAGCGAAATTATTCAACATACGCCAAAAGGTGTAGGGTTCGAAATTATCTACGTTGACGACGGCAGCTCTGATGGCACGCTCAGCGAAATTCGTGAGCTTGCAGGTGAATTGCCGGTGCGGTTACGTGTGGTACAGCATGAAAAATCCATGGGGCAGTCTACCGCTATTATGACGGGGGTTCGTTACGCGCGTAACGAATGGATTATGACGCTGGATGCAGATGGTCAGAATGATCCGGCCGACATTCCACGTTTTATTGACGTTGCAGCGCAGCAGCCTGTGGGGGCGGATTTTTGCGTGGCTGGCTATCGCAAAAACCGTAAGGATACCGCCTGGAAGCGTTTTCAGTCACGCATTGCCAACCGGGTTCGCCAGCGTTTATTGCATGATGAAACCCCCGATACCGGCTGTGGCTTAAAGCTGATCCCTCGCCGTACCTTTTTATCGTTGCCTTATTTTGATCATATGCACCGGTTTTTACCCGCTCTGGTAAAACGCCTGGAAGGCCGTGTGTTGGTAGTGGAAGTTAATCATCGGGACCGCCATTGCGGCATTTCTAATTACACTATGTTGAGCCGACTTGGTGTCGGCATTGTAGATTTGTTCGGTGTTATATGGTTACTTAGACGGGCCAAATGTCCCCACCCTCAGGAAGTCACTGATTAATGCGTAAAGCGACGAGTGAAAAGCGCCTGCAGGCCAGCCTCAGAGGGTTGTTAAAACCTGTACTGGCCTGTGTGGTTATAGCCTTTATTTTCAAAATGGCGAGCCTTGGTGAATATGCCGACCCGGTAGCCATTGAGCAGTGGTTAACAGAGCAGGGCGCCCTCGGCTGGCCTTTGCTGATATTGTCTGGTGTGCTGCTGATGTTGGTGGGGTTTCCTCGCCAGATTGTGGCCTTTATTGGTGGCGGTTTGCTGGGCGTTACGGCCGGCACTTTACTGTCTACCGGTATGGCAGCGATAGCTTGCGCCACCACTTTCCTGATGTCCCGTTATTTTTTGCAGGACTGGGTGAAACGCCGCTTTCCCGGCGTGATTGCAAAACTCCACCCGTTACTGGCCGGTAAACCCTACACGGCGACCCTGGCGATTAGATTGTTACCGATTGGAAGCAACGCTATAACCAACATCGTGGCCGGCGCTAGTACGATTCGAGGCCGCGCTTTTGTCAGTGCCTCAGCGCTTGGTTACATACCACAAATGCTCACGTTTGCCCTTATGGGGCAGGGCATGGAACAGATGTCGTCGTGGCAGATAAGTGTCAGTCTGAGCTTGCTGGTGTGTTCGGTTTTGTTAGGCGCTCACCTCTACCGTTGGTATCAGCAGCAACCTGCCGACTCCATTTCTACCCCCTGATTAACTATGACTAAGTGGCCTTCTTTCAGCTGTTATCAGCGTACGGACCTGATCTGGCTGGGTTTGATTACCTTTTTCCTGCTGGCGATGGGGATTGGTTTGCGTGCCCCCTGGCCGGCAGATGAGCCCCGTTTTGCGTTAATTGCCAAAGACATGGTAGAGACCGGACAATGGTTGTTTCCCATGCGTGGTAATGAACTTTATCCGGATAAGCCGCCCTTGTTTATGTGGTCTATCGCCCTTTTTTATGCCCTTACCGGATCGCTCCATATCGCTTTTTTACTGCCGTCGGCTATTGCCGGTACGGTAACCGTTCTGGCGGTTTTTGATATTGGTCGCCGCTTATGGGGGAGTCGTGAGGCCTGGTGGGCCGCAGGGTTACTGCTTGCCAGTGTGCAGTTTGTGCTGCAGGCGAAAAGCGCACAAATTGATGCCAGTGTGTGCATGTGGGTTACCCTTGGTTGCTATGGACTGTTGCGAGCGACATTGTGTGAAGATGGCTATGCCTTGTGGTGGTTGGGCGGTTGTGTTGCCATGGGGTTAGGTATAATGACCAAAGGGGTTGGATTTTTACCTTTGCTGATGCTTTTACCTTACGGCATGTCAGTATGGCGTCAATCTGCTGTGCAAACCTTGCCGAAGCGTTACTGTTGGGGATGGTGGGCAGCAGGGGTTCTGGCTATGCTGATGACCCTGCTGCTCTGGCTTTTACCCATGCTACTGGCGGTTGATGGCCGGCTGGACCCGGCCTACAGTGCTTACCGCGATAATATCCTGATGAAACAAACGGTCACCCGCTATGCCAACTCCTGGCATCACATTAAGCCGTTCTGGTATTTTGTGCTGAATGTTGTGCCCTGGGCCTGGTTGCCACTGGTAGTGTTGCTGCCCTGGCAATGGCCTCACTGGCGTACCGCCTGGCAAAGCAACGATGCACGGATCCTAATGCCCCTTGGTTTTGTGCTACTGGTGCTGTTATTTTTCAGCCTGAGTCCGGGTAAACGTGGGGTGTATATTCTGCCCGCTTTGCCAATGCTGGCACTGGCTATGGCGCCAGCCATGCCTCATATAGCCGGTAAAAAGTGGCTGTCGCGAATATTTTGGGCGTTAACCACACTGATTGGCGCCAGTCTGACAGTAACAGGATGGCTGGGGATACTCGATACCGGCCCGATGGCCAAGCTGACCGGGCGTTACGAGGTCGATGGCAGTGGTTTGCTGCTGACCACCGGAATAGTTGTACTGATGGTGTTAGTACTGCTCCGCCGCCGTGCTGGCTGGCAGGCCTGGGGAGCTACGATGCTGGTGCTGTGGTGCAGTTACAGTACTGGCTTTGCCAGCATGTTAAACCCGCTGCGTACGCCGGCCGCGATTTGGCAAGCTATTGATGAGACGGCAGGAAAGGAAAGTGAGATTGCCTTACTGGATACCGGGGAGCAGTTTATGTTGTTTGCCCGTCGTCCCATCGTACACTTTGGCTATCATACGCCGCCTGCAACCGAAATGTACGCTGCATGGCAGTGGTTAAAGGCCAATCCGGGCGGGTATCTGTTGTTGCCCGTCAGTCGGGAGTCCACCTGCCTGGACCTCACTAAAGGGATTATTATGGGGCGAGCACATCGTGAGGACTGGTTGTTGTTAGGGCCGGATGGGCTTCGCCCAAGCTGCCCGCAAGCGGATGACAAAGCAACGACGTTTCGCTATGAGCCGATAAACCCGTTGATCCGATAGCCGGGTAATGGCTATGCTGTGAGCTTATTAAAATTCAATCCTTTTGCAGAGTTTTCCCTATGAGCGAACACGGCCACCGGCATGGTCAGCCCCAACATTCTCACGCTCATGACCACAGTCACGAGCATCACCCCGGGCACCATCATCACCATGATATCGCCGAAGACCGCATCAGTTGGGCTTTCTGGCTGAATTTCATCTTCACAATTATCGAATTTATCGGCGGCTGGCTCACCAACAGCGTAGCGATTATGGCCGATGCCGTGCACGACCTCGGCGACTCACTGTCGATTGGTCTGGCCTGGTATTTGAGTAAGGTGGGTAAGCGGGATGCCACCGAGCAATATTCTTATGGTTTTAAACGTCTGAGCCTGCTGGGCGCATTAATCAACGGCCTGATTCTGGTTGTGGGCTCGGTATGGGTTTTAACTGAAGCGATCCCGCGCTTATGGTCACCTGAAA
>NZ_CAJXQY010000157.1 GCF_913058315.1 uncultured Alteromonas sp.
GTGCAACAATGGCTAACGCCCGTCCAAATACCGATAATTGCATTCTATATATCCTATTGTATTATATTATTATTGTATTGTTGATCGATTGTTAATAATTGGCAAATAAAAAATCATAATTTTAACAGAGTGATTTATTGTGATAGTAATCAAGTTGATAAAAGTAAGGATGTGTTAACTATTTCGTAATTTGATGCATGAATATCGGAATATTTGCCATACAAAAGGCGAGGTTCGATGGCGCGTAAAAATAAAGTGCCATCGATAAATTCAGGGCTGCACTCAGCAACTAGCAAGCAACGGCTTTTTGTTTGTTAGCCAGTAGCAGAGCGATATCATCAGCTTTTAATCTGGCTTGTTGTAGTGACTGCTGATGCCTGTGGTCGGCAAATTCCTGGTACTCTGAAGCGATCTCATAAATGTCTGTCACTCCCAGATATTTACTTAAAGTACGCAGGTGCGGGATTAGATGACTGGCGCCTTCGTTGATGCCGCCGCGTTCAAAACCGAACTCGCCACTGGAGGTAATGATTACCAGGGTTTTTCCCTTCAGCAGTGGCGCAAGTGGTTTATCACCGCGGGCTAAATCAAAGTCGAAGGTTTTGTTGATCCGTACAATTTGATCAAACCAGGCTTTTAACTGAGCGGGCATGCCGTAATTGTACATGGGCGATGAAATAACAATGATTCCGGCTTTTGCAACCTCGCTGATAAGCTCATCAGACTGGGCCAGCAACTGCTGTTGAAGGGCGGTTCTTTTTTGTTCCGGCGTAAATACCGCGCCAATCCAATCCTGAGTAATAAAAGGTGGGGGATTCACCCCAACATCACGATAGATATATTCATCTGTGTTGGCCGCTTGCTGAAACTTATCAATAAACTGTCTGGCCAGCTTTTTTGAAATGGAGTCGTGCTCAGGGTTGCTATTAGTAATCGCTCTAACGCTCGAGTCTACATGTAAAATAACGCTCATGGTAACTTCCTTTGTGGGTTAACTATTGCAGTAATTGTCTGCAGTTAGCACGTCACTGACAAACGAGTAAAAAACATTTACAGATGAATAAAACTCATCTAATTTGGTGTTGTTTATCAGCGGGAATACACCATGCAAGTTTCTTTGCCAGCGTTAAAGGCGTTCGAATCTGCAGCCAGGCTGGGCAGTTTTAAGGCGGCGGCTGCTGAATTAGCTATCACTCCTACCGCGGTGTCTCACCACATTAGTAATCTTGAACAGCGTTTAAATGTGAGCTTATTTAGGCGGGCGACCAGAAAAGTCAGCCTTACCGTTCCAGGTAAAGAGTTGGCTGTTGCTACCAGCCAGGGATTTCAAAAGATTGATGCAGCGCTCGAAAACATTTCGCAAAAAGATAAACAAATCAATGTGGCTACCACTTCATCCTTTGCTGCCCTGGTGCTGTTACCTGCCTTACAGGGTTATTATGAGCAATATCCGCACAGTAAAGTGAACATAACCAGTGGTGAGGAAATTAGCTCCGACCCCTTTAGCCTGCCTGTACGACTTGGTGCCGTGGCAGAGCAAGCCGATAGCGATGTGCTTTTAAGGGAACGGTTCAATCTGTTTGGCAATGCCCGGTTCACTACGCAATTAGACCAGGCAGCACCCATAACAGTTTATACTACCCGCTGGAAAAACAGCGCTTTACCCGAAGTACCATGGAAGGCGTGGCTAAACCAAAACGATTTATCGCACGCGCAGTTTGAGATACGTTATTTCGATCAGGAGTTGTTTGGGATTCAGCAGGCTCTGCTGGAAAACGCCTGCGTATTTTGCTCAATAACGCTTACCCGGGACTATGTTAAAGCGGGATTACTTACGGAGTCAGGATACCCGCCTGTCGACTCCGCTTTGTGCTACTACATTGATAACAAAGACAGCTTGATTACCCGGCACAACGTAATGTTTATAGAATGGTTGGCGGAGCGACTCAAGCGGCACTGACCAGGAAGCTTTAAATAAAACGGCGGCAAGCCTGGTATGTCTTCCCGCCACAATAATCCCTAGAGTGTCTTGATTTTAATGTTGCGAAAATAGATCAGTGATGTCCACTGCTGCAGCACGATATGGCCTTTTGTGTAGGCACCAAAACCGGCCTGATCCTTAAATCTTGAACGGGCTAACCGTGACTGCCATTGCTCACTGTTCAGGTCGGCCCGGGCGGTTAATTTACCATTCAGATAAAACTCTACTTTGCCATCCTGCTGCTTAATAACAGATTGATTCCAGTTACTGCTGGCCAGGAAGTCAGAGGCAGTGAGCGGCGAGGCAAAACCAAAAATCCCGCCAGAGCGTTTTACGGGATCCGCGTTATCGCCATGAGCTACACCAAGCAGTTGATATTCCGGGCCGGTTTGCCAGGGTGTTACGCTTTCGGGCGTTTCCTGAACGTTAATAAACACCCCGCTGTTACCGTTTTCAGGAGATTGCCATTCAAACCTTAATTCAAAGTTTTCAAACACCTTATCGGTGGCTAAATCACCATGTTGCAGACCTCTCGCCGCCGGGTTGAAGGTTAGCGTATCTCCCTTAACAGTCCACGCCGGCACCGTATCCGGGTACTGAAACACATGCCAGCCACTAAGCGTTTCGCCATCAAAAAGCAGTTGCCAGCCTTGTTGTTTTTCTTTCTGGCTAAGCTGGTTGTGTTGGCCCGCCATCGCTGAACCTGATACTGCTTTATCGGGGATACTGTGACCGCTAAAGCTAGCGGTTAACAGTACGGTTAGTGTGGCAACAAAACCCGGGCGGAACGTCGATTTCAACTTCGCAATCACAGAGGGACCTTAATCTGAGTGTATGGTAAGGACTATGTGCTCTGTTTACCAAATTTTTACAACCTAAGCAAACCGGTCACAGGCACTTTTACAGCATGCTAATAAGGGCCGGGTGTTTGTGGCGCGATATTTTGCATACTACGGTGATAGTGTTAAAAGAAGAAGCCCACTGCATGGAGGCAAACGTTGACAACATAAGTGTTAAAACTGTCTGAGGGCAGGGCATTTTTGCTATTTCTTGGCTGTGTAGCCTTAGGTGTTGTGGTATTGCAAACACAAAAAAGCAGCCCGGAGGCTGCTTTTTGCATTTAGGTATTGCTGGTAGCTAATTACCAGATTTTTACGCGTTCTTCTGGTGCCAGATACAGGGCATCGCCTGGCTGCACGTCAAAGGCTTTGTACCATGCGTCGTGGTTACGTGGTGCCAGGGCACGGTAGCGACCCGGCGAGTGAGTACCGGCACGTAACTGGTTAAGCATGCTCTGTTCGGTACGCTTTTCTTTCCATACCTGCGCCCAGGCCAGGAAGAAACGCTGATCGCCGGTCAGACCGTCGATAACCGGTGCTTCTTTACCGTTCAGGCTCAGTTTGTAAGCGTGGTAAGCCATCGACAAACCACCCACGTCACCAATGTTTTCACCCAGGCTGTTACGGCCGTTAACGAAGTTACCTTCAATAGGCTCGTATGCACTGTATTGTGCGGCTAACATGTCGGCTTTTGCTTCAAATGCTGCGCGATCTTCGTCAGTCCACCAGTTTTGCTGAATACCTTTAGCATCTGATTTAGAACCCTGATCGTCAAAACCATGACCCATTTCGTGACCGATTACGGCACCGATGGCTCCGTAGTTAACGGCAGGATCGGCATTTGGATCAAAGAACGGCGGTTGCAGAATAGCTGCGGGGAACACAATTTCATTAAATGATGAATTGTAGTAAGCGTTGACCCGTTGTGGTGTCATGCCCCAGCGCTCGCGGTTGGTCGGCTCTAGCTCGTCTTCTACTTGCTTGGCGTGGAAGAATTTAGCGATGTTGCGTTCGTTAGTGACCAAATCCTGAGCGGTAATTTCCAGGCCTTCATAAGAAATCCATTCATCCGGATAACCAATTTTAGGATTAAACGCCGCCAGTTTTGCTTTGGCGTTTACTTTGGTTTCTTCGCCCATCCAGTCTAGACCGTCGATACGCTCACCCAGGGCGGCGCGCAGATTTTCTAACAGCTCAGCCATTTGCGTTTTAGAGCTTTCCGGGAAGAAGCGATCCACGTAGCTCTTACCAATGGCAAAGCCTAAAGACGTGGTGCCAGACATAGCGCTCAGCGCGCGTTTCCAGCGTGGACGTGGTTCTTGCTGACCGTTCAGGGTTTTACCATAGAAATCGAAGTTGGCCAGGTAGATGTCATCCGACAACATTGACGCATTGTTGGAGATCGTGTGGTAAGTCAGATAGGTTTTCCAGTCTTCCAGCGGGGTATCGTTAATGATTTCGATAACGTCTTTCACCGGCTCAGGCTGAGAAATGTTCAGCTCTGGTGCTTTAAAGCCCATGGCGTCTAACCAGGCATTCCAGTCGAAGTCCGGATAAGTGTCGGCCAGCGCACTGCGCTCAATTTGGTTTAACGTCAGGTCGCGGTCGCGGCGTTTTTCACGTGGCCATTGAATTTCGGCGATCTTAGTTTCCAGTGCCAGAATGGTTTGCGCTTTTTCTTCGGTGTTTTCCACGCCGGCAAATTCGAGCATTTGGGCAATGTGTTTAACATAGGCATCACGGATATTGGTGAAGCGCTCTGCATCATTCAGGTAGTAATCACGATCCGGTAAGCCCAGGCCACCCACACCAACACTCAGTTGGTATTCATTGGGATCCAGGCGGTTGTACCACAGGCCACCATACAAAGGTGCTGAGGCGCCGGTTAACCAGCTTTCACCGAAGAACTCGGTAAGTTCTTTAACCGATGACAGGTTGTCGATGTCTGTCAGGGTTGGGTTAATTGGCGTAATGCCTTTTTCGTTTATGGTGTCGGTATCCATATACGCGGTGTAGTAATCGTGCACCAGTTTGGCTTCTGCGGTTAAGTTATCCGCAGCCATAATGTCGTCGATAATTTGCTTTACTTGCTCTTCACTGCGATCGGCCAGCGCGTTAAATGCGCCAAAACGGGTTTTATCGGCCGGTAATTCGTAGTTTTCATACCAGTTACCGCTGGCATACATAAAGAAGTCGTCACCTGGTTTAACACTTTCATCGCGGGCGCTCAGGTCGACACCAAAAGTGCCAATTTCAGCTTTAGCCGCTGGCGCTTCAGTTTGCGTCTCTGCAGTTTGTGTAGCGGTTTCTGGTTTGGAACAGGCCGTTAAGGCAAGGGATGCAGCAATAGTAGCTGCGAGCAATGTGTACTTCATATTGTTGTCTCTGTGTTAGGATTTTTCAGGCGTTATTGTCGCCCCGTTATTACTTGTTGGTGTTACAAATTCGTTCAGGTAGTCCGCGTTGAAAGGTAATACATCACGCGCCTGATTGAAATAGTCTTCTATTACCGGCTTTTCCCGCTGTAAAAAATCTGCCACAGCTTCATGAAACCTCGGATCGTGCATTTTGTGATGTGATACACAATAAACCGGCTCGAAGCCGCGCAGGATTTTATGTTCGCCCTGGGTGCCAGGGTTAAACAGCGGTAATCCTTGTTCAATGGCAAACTCAATGCCCTGAAAATAACAGCACTCGAAATGGAGTTCATCGATATCTTCCAGACAGCCCCAGTAACGCCCGTAAAGTCCGCTTTGATCATATAAAAACAGGGCGGCGGCCACTGCATTGTCATTGTGGCTGGCTTTCACCAGCATAATATTGTCCCGGCAATGGGCATAGAGTTGATCAAAAAAAGCCGGTGTTAAATAACCGCTGTGCCCGCTGCGCTTAAGGTAAGTGTCCTGATAGCAGTGAACAAAAAATGCCAGGTCTTGTGGGCTCAGTTTATTGCCATGCAGTCGCTCAACAGACACTGCAGGCGACTGAAAACGCTGACGGGTCTTGCGAATACTTCTGCGCTTTCGCGAGGTGAGACGGGATAAAAAGTCGTCAAAATCACGGTAATCGCGATTCATCCATTGAAACTGCACACTGTAGCGCGAGCCAAAGCCTAATTGTGCGAAGTCAGCCTGAGAACGCAGAGGATTAAACAGCCAGTGACAGGAAGAATACTGATTGTCTCGGGCCCAGTCGTCGATATGGGTTACCAGGCTCTGCCATTGGCTTGTGGTAACATCGCCGGCCGCCAGTAGGCGCGGGCCAGTTACCGGCGTAAAGGGAATGGCGGCAATCCACTTAGGGTAATAATCGAGACCGTGTTGGTGATAAGCATTGGCCCAGCTATGGTCAAACACGTACTCGCCATAACTATGCGTTTTAAGGTAACCGGGGACCGCCAGCTTTAGCTCGCCGTTTACCGAGCCGGTCCAGAACGCCGTTTGCCAGCCGGTTTGCCCGTCGATACTGTGGCTTGATTCCAATGAATTAAGCCAGGCATACTGCAAAAACGGGCCGGCATCCTGGGCCAGCGCCTGCCACTGCGAGGCGTCAATTTCGCTGATGCTGTGGTGCAGGGTAAATTTTAGCGTATTATCCGCGGCTTGTTTTTGCATAGTCTTATGAAATATCCTGCCCGCAGTAAAGCGTAATAGCTGGTACGATACCGGGCATATATTGAGTGCTAAGTTCTAAAAAATCATCGTTAAAATGACAGATAACCCACGTAAAATCATTATAGAGTCGATTACCCGCATGCTTTCGCGACGAGAGCATGCTTATCACGAATTGTTACGAAAATTATCGCAGAAAGGTTTTGCAATGGATGATTGCGTGCCGGTAGTCGCGGAATTTCAACAAGCCGGGATCCAAAGTGACGCCCGTTTTGCCGAAATGAAAGTGCGCTCAGGGATCGCTAAAGGGCAGGGGCCTGCCCGGATCAAAGCCGAGTGCCAGCAGTTTTCCATTGAGGAATCGTTGCTTGAACAGGCGATGGTCGAAAACGAAACCGATTGGTATGCATTAGCGGGTCAGGTAAGACGCAAGCGCTTTGGACTTAAACCACCGGCAAGTGATAAGGAAAAGTTTAAACAAATCCGCTTTTTACAGTATCGGGGCTTTTACTCCGATCACATTCAGTACGCCTTCGACGACGGCGACGAATAGCGAAAGCCGGTATCCTGCCCTTAATCAATATTTTCTATGGTGATGATTCGCCTATTTCACGGTGGATTGCTTAACAAAACAGCATTAACCATGGTATTGTTGCGGCCTCATAATAGTGTGGCCATAAATGTGCTGAATAGTTGAATTCACTGCACACAGGCTGCATATAAGCTTCTACAGGTTAACTAAGGATTTCAGGATTTCAATGACATTATCAACTGCTGATATTCGCCGTAAATTTATCGAGTATTTTGGTCAACATGGCCACCAGGCTGTTTCCAGTTCTTCACTGGTACCAGCAGATGATCCCACGTTATTGTTTACTAATGCGGGTATGAACCAATTCAAGGACGTTTTCCTGGGTTCCGAAAAACGCAGCTACTCGCGAGCGGTTTCGTCGCAGCGCTGTGTGCGTGCCGGTGGTAAGCATAATGACCTTGAGAATGTGGGTTACACCGCGCGTCACCATACCTTTTTTGAAATGCTGGGTAACTTCAGCTTTGGTGATTACTTCAAAAAAGAAGCTATTCAGTTTGCCTGGACATTCCTGACCGAAGAGCTGGGTCTGCCCAAAGACAAACTGCTGGTGACCGTGTTTTCAGAAGACGACGAAGCGTTTGATATCTGGGAAAACACCATTGGTGTACCGAAAGAAAAAATTATTCGTATCTCCACCTCAGATAACTTCTGGTCGATGGGGGATACCGGTCCGTGTGGTCCGTGTTCGGAAATATTTTACGATCACGGTGAACATATCTGGGGTGGCCCTCCAGGCACGCCGGAAGAAGACGGCGACCGTTTTATTGAAATCTGGAACCTGGTTTTCATGCAGTTCAATAAGCAGGCCGACGGCACCATGGAGCCGCTTCCTAAGCCTTCTATCGATACCGGCATGGGGCTTGAGCGTATTTCTGCCATCCTGCAGAACGTTCATAGCAACTACGAAATCGACCTGTTCGTAAACCTGATCAACGCTGCGGCTAAGATCGTTGGCACGACGGAGCTGGATAATAAATCCCTACGGGTGATTGCTGATCATATTCGCTCTTGTGCATTCCTCATCTGCGATGGCGTAATGCCCAGCAATGAAGGCCGCGGTTATGTATTACGCCGCATCATTCGTCGTGCAGTGCGCCATGGTTACAAAATGGGCGCTAACGATATTTTCTTCTACAAGCTGGTGGCGGCACTGACCGAGGAAATGGGCGATTTCTACCCTGAACTGGTGGATCAAAAGCCGGTTATCGAAAAGGTACTGCGCGTAGAAGAAGAGCAGTTCAGCAAAACCCTGTCTCGTGGCATGAATATGCTCAACGATGCACTTAACGAGCTGGAGGGCGATACCGTTCCTGGCGAGCTGGTTTTCAAACTCTATGATACCTACGGCTTCCCGGTAGACTTAACTAACGACGTGGCCCGCGAACACGATTATAAAATCGATGAAGAAGGTTTTGAGGCGGCAATGCAGGCCCAGCGTCAGCGCGCTCAGGAAGCCAGTCAGTTTGGTGCCGATTACAACAGTACCTTAAAAGTTGACTCTCAAACGGCCTTTACCGGTTATACCGATGCTGAAGGCGATGCCAATGTGGTGGAGTTAATCAGTGGCAACAGCTTCTGCGACGCGCTGACCGATGGTCAGGAAGGGGTTGTAGTGCTGGATCAAACACCATTTTATGCAGAATCTGGTGGTCAGGTTGGCGATTCCGGTGTGCTAAAAGTTGCTAACGGTGAGTTCTTAGTTAGCGATACACAAAAAATGGGCAATGCCTTTGCTCACCGCGGTAAGGTAAAAGGCACTATCAATAAGGGTGACAAAGCCGTTGCTAAAATTGATGATACCAATCGCAGTGCGATTCGAAAGAATCACAGTGCTACCCACTTACTGCACCAGGCGCTCAGAGACATTCTTGGCGACCACGTAACGCAGAAAGGGTCTTTGGTAAATGCCGAGCGTTTGCGTTTCGACTTTTCGCATTTTGAAGGTGTGACTGCCGAGCAACTGGCACAAATTGAGATACGGGTGAATAAGGATATTCAGGATAACCATCCGTTAACCACGCAGATGATGGATCTGGAAGAAGCCAAAAAGACTGGTGCGATGGCTCTGTTTGGCGAGAAGTACGACGAGAAAGTACGCGTTGTGTCTATGGGACCGGTATCCACTGAGCTTTGTGGTGGCACACACGTTAATCAAACCGGTGATATTGGTTTGTTTAAGATTGTTACCGAAGGCGGTATTGCTTCTGGTGTACGCCGGATTGATGCGGTAACAGGCATGGGGGCGCTGGCCTATGTGCAGCAGCAACAGGCGGTACTGAACAGCACTTGCGGGCTGTTAAAAACAGATACAAATGGCCTGACAGAGAAAGTAACTCAACTGCAAACTCAACAAAAAGAGTTAGAAAAAACAGTTGCTTCACTTAAGCAGAAGATGGCAAGTCAACAAGGTGCTGATCTACTTGGCAACGCTGTGGATATAAAGGGTAACAAAGTACTTATCGCTGAGCTGGAAGGTGTTGAAGCCAAATCGTTGCGCGGTATGGTTGACGATCTGAAAAACCGTATTGGTGAAGGCATAATTGTTATTGGCGTGCCTGCCGACGGTAAAGTCAGTCTGATTGTCGGCGTTACCAAAGGCCTGACCGCAAAAGTGAAGGCCGGTGAACTGGTTAATCACATCGCCACTCAGGTTGGCGGAAAGGGCGGTGGCCGCCCTGATATGGCTCAGGCTGGTGGTAGTCAGCCGGAAAATTTAGCCTCTGCGTTACAGTCTGTTAACGTTTGGTTAGAAGATAAGCTATAATGCACATATGGACGGATTAATGCTGTCGTGACACCAGCATTAATCCTACCAAAAGCGCTTTTTCGGAGTGAAAAGCGTCGAAGACCGCACGGAGGCAATGTAATCAAGGAACCAGGAGCAAAAGAATGCTTATTTTAACTCGTCGTGTGGGTGAAACGCTGATGGTGGGTGACGATGTCACCGTAACTGTATTAGGCGTTAAGGGTAATCAGGTACGTATTGGTGTGAATGCGCCAAAGGAAGTCTCGGTGCATCGCGAAGAAATTTATATGCGCATCCAGGCTGAAAAAGGCGGTCAGCCTGATGGCAATAAGTAAATAATAAGAGGTTAGACCAGTTTTTTGGTCACTGTTTATTATTAAGGTCGGTTTTTTCCGGCCTTTTTTATTTTTGTACGCTAAATGGTAAGACGGTTTTGGCTAACTGTACCCACAGTGGGGTGGGGGATTTGGCGGTAAATGGTGCTTTTTCGGGCAGTAAATGTGTGCTTTTTAGGCAAAATATAGCGATTGTTTAAAATCCCGGCAGACGAAATGTATTTATCTAAAAAAGCATTGACTTCCCACCGCATGTCATTAAAATGCAGCCCCACATGACGGAGAGGTGGGTGAGTGGCTGAAACCAGTTCCCTGCTAAGGAACCATACCTATTACTGGTATCGAGGGTTCGAATCCCTCCCTCTCCGCCATTTTTAATTTAGTGTATCAGCGCGTGCGTAGCTCAGCTGGATAGAGTACCTGGCTACGAACCAGGCGGTCGGAGGTTCGAA
>NZ_CAJXQY010000158.1 GCF_913058315.1 uncultured Alteromonas sp.
CCATTACACTGATAACAAGCGGGGCACCTAACTGGCGAATATTCTGCCACTGATTATACATAGGGACCGCCAGGGCCACCGTGGCAGGCCCCAGTAACCAATGCAATAATGACGCGTATTCCCGGTACTGAGCAGCGGAGACATCAGACAACCACATCACCCCAGCCACCGCAATAGTAGTGATACTCAACGGATGTACCAATGGATGGCCTCGGGAGGCCCGGAAGATTTTAAGCGCAACGCCATAAAACGCCAGCGTAATGGCCAACCACAATACCCCGGAAACCGTGACGGTGTGGCTGATGACCTCGCTAAAACGGGTGATGATCTGATTAACGGCCAGCTCTGCTCTTAACATTTATCAGACCGTCTGGATTTCATCAGGCGCTGGGCAAACCAGGCCGAAAAGCCAAGCGCAACAATAGTGGTAGCCACCAAAGCCAGCACAATCCCCAATGCATTTTCACTCACCTCTGCCCAGAACAACCCCACACCAATAACAGCCGGTACAAACAACACCGACATATGGGTAAGCAATGGCTTAGCCCCTCGCCCTACCGTGATTGCCGGGCGCTGTCTTAGTAGCAGACCACCGAGCAACAATAACAGCCCAATTAAGGCTCCAGGCAATGGCAAATCAGTGACTAACACAAAAAATTCGCCCACCAGATAGCAGCCAGTAATCATTAGCCAGCCAGTCAGGGTTGATTTTACATGCACGCAGAATGCTCCGCCGGGAAGGAATGTTTTGATAATAACGAGGTTCACTCTAAACCACTACCCGACTTCAGTTGTAGTGACTTATGTGTAGGATTAATTTAAGAAATGACGATGTGGTGAGCACCGGTCCCCTTTGCCAGCACAACCCGCCAGCAGACTCACCCACTCAGGACTGCGACAGCGCCGCATCCAGTTGTTGATGACAAACAGGCATTAGTCGCCGGCTTATTTTTACCTTACTACCATCCTGCAGCTCCACGTAGTTTACCCGCGAGTTGAGTTTAATAAGCCGCTTTACAAACTGCGTGTTTACAATAATGGAGCGGTTTACACGGGTGAAGGCGTGTTGGGGTAATCGCCTGGCCATCTCGGTTAACGTTGAACGCACAATCAGGGTTTCTTCCTGAGTATAAACACACATATAGTCTCCCGCGGCTTCCACATATCGAATGGTTTGCCAGTCTACATACTGCCAGTCTACGCCACAGCGCATGGCAATTTGCTGAGTTGGCCGCGAACAATTCGATTTCACGTCAGACAATTCAGCCATCAGTCGCGCAGGCGAACACGCGCGTTGCCGGGCGAGCTGCTCGGTTACCAAATGCCATTTCATGGCCTGAATCCGGGTTTGATATTTCAAATACAAGCGGTGCAGTTGCTTACGCTTTTCCTCCAGGCTGGCCGATAAACAAAAAAACATTCCTACACCAGCGTTAAACGCCTGCAATGCATCCTGATTAGAGTGGCCGCACATTACGCTGGTTACCCCACGAAAACCGGTTTCAAGAAACGGTTTTATGGTGGTTTGATCGGTGACTACAATTTGAATCTCTGGTGGCTGACATGAAGTGCCAGAAGTCATTGACGGGTGGCTGGCAATAAGTTCATTCAACGCGGCTTCGTTGAGATCCGCGGTAAAGGTAAACTCAAAAGGCGCCACAATATGCTGTGATAGAAACTGATGAAAGGCATCAACTTCCGCACTCGGTGTTCCAATAAATCGCATTACAATACTATCTGACTGCATCTCTTCCATATCAGACTCCGAAAAAAGGGCTGTGAAGAACACAGCCCAAACCCCAGGGAGGGAACTAAAACCATTACCCTACTGCTTCGCTGTTAAACTTGGTTCTTCCAGGTTGGTGCGTTTGGCAATTACCGCACCGGTATTATCGGCACCATGCTGCATCGCAAAGGTGTACATATCCATGCCATCACACACCAGGCCGCGGGCCAGACGACGGTAACTTACCCCGCTGTCCCTGACTGCTTTGTGCAGCTCAATGCGGCTGTCGTCTTTAATTGCCTGACAAACCGCGACTAATTTATCTTCCATGGCCTCAGGCAAGTTGCCGGCCTGAGCGGAAGCAATACCGCCGAATGTTGCTACTACTGTGGTACCTGCTAATAACGCTGAACGAATTACACTGTTAATTTTTTGCATGACACTATCCTCTACCTATCGCTGACTCTGTTGTGGAAGATGAAGCCTGACTCTTCCTTTCGCTCTTATACAGTAGGGGCAGAGCAGCAAAAGGTTGCCTGCAAAGCGTTAATCGACGTCTATTTGAGATTTTGCGACAAAAGGGATATAACTGCAGTTAAACGGTCCGGAATCCCCTATTGTTAATCGTGTGTGTCACACACTTTGTAACATTCGCCCTGATGCCCCGAGCAAGGAGTACGCGGTAAAGAAGCGAGAAAAGCCGAAAACAGATGATCTGTTTGGCCAGAAACCGGATTGCAAAGAGCTCAGGCAGCAACAGGAATGACATGCTTACTCAAAACGCCTATCACGATATAAAACACCTTATTGCGCCAGGCGATATCATTGCCTTTGGTGGTACCAGCTTATTTTCGCGGTGGGCCAAGTTCACGACCCGTTCGGTGGTTACCCACACCGCAATGGTCATCGACTCGCCGGACGACCATCGCTCAGTCTCCGATGTGCAGGACCTCACTATGATTGAGGCTACCTCTATAAAAGGTAAAAAAGGGGTAATGCACAACTATGTGGAAGAACGAATAAAGCACTACAAAGGCGAGGTATGGTGGCTCCCCCTGCATGATGCTGCCAAGCAGCAATTGCAGAACAACTGGCATGGCTTTCACGATTTTCTGGCCGGCGAACTGGGCAAGGATTATGACATCTGGCAATTGTTTGGTGCGGCTATCGATGTGTTTGACGATCACCGCTGGTTTAACTGGATCACCTACAACCGTAAAAAGAGCAATCGCTGGTTCTGTTCAGAACTGGTAGCCGAAGGGTTAAATCAGGCAGGCATCGCCATTGAACTCAATCCATCGGAAACCACGCCCAAAGATATTTGCCAGTTCACTATCTACGCACCTGAATACGTGCAGCTCAAGGGCAAAAAAAAGCCAATTAAGGGATTTAATACGCTGGATCCCCACCGTTGGGGAAATCTAGGGTAGCGCCGGGCTCATAGAGAGGAGAAACAGAGTAGCCTTAACATACGAAAGCGGTTTGGTAGGTTGCCATCACAAGCCTACCAACAGTGTTATGCAGGCGCTTAAAAAATGCTGTCCTGATGAACGCGAATAAACATCGAGGTACCGGCTTTAGAATAATCAATTTTGTATTCTTTGCCGTTAAGGGTTTGCACAAAAATCAGCGTTTTTTCATCGCCGAATACTTCGCTACTGGTAGCATCCACCAGCTCTATATCCATCATTTTGGCTTCGCGTTTGTTTTCCGGGATCTTGCCCGAATATTCCTTAATGCCCTTGTAATTCACCACTACTGCCGGGTCGTCATTGCCGTTTAGTATCAGTAGATCAAATTTACGAATTTTATGGATTAATGTGTTGCGGCCACTGACCAAATAGGGTTTTTCAGTCATTGTTATCTCCCAATTCAAATGCCGAACCAAGACGTATTTATCTATAAGTAGCTGAAAGATAGCAGACTATTAGTATATTTGCACTAAGCTATGGCGTTGCTCACTGGATTCAGCAAATCTGATCAGGTTCTGGCTTCTACAGATCGTTATTTTTAGTATTGTTCAGTATAAGAAAACATCAAGTAATCCCAACATGGGGTGACAAGCCCGGAAAAACTGCTTATACTTGCGCGCGCTTGGTATTTCAACCAGGTGTTCAATAGCGTTTACCGCACAATGGCCCTATAGCTCAGTTGGTTAGAGCACACGACTCATAATCGTTAGGTCCCCTGTTCGAGTCAGGGTGGGGCCACCATTTCGCGCAATTTCCACCGTTTTTGATGTTCCCGGCTTTTGCCAGTGGCTACGGCATCTTTCTGGCCGGATCCCAGTGTTCAGCAATTTTCCCATCTTCAATGCGAAACATATCAAACCACGTGGTGGTGTAAGCGCTGTTTTTGCCTTCGGGTTCGTTTACATCCTGCACGAACGTAAGAATAACCCAATCCTTTTCCGCAACAATGGATACCAGCGGCATCTCCACCGTTTCCTTTATGGGTTTTGCGGTAGTGAACTGACTAAAAAAGTCTACAAAGCTCTGCCTGCCACTTGGCACGTTGGGATTATGCTGAATGTAAGACTCGGTAAGGTATTTATCAGCAAGCTCCAGATGCCCGCCTTCAAATACTTCCCGCCAAAAATCATATACAAGCTGTTTATTGGCAGCCAGTTGTGGGTCGTCGCTTTGTAATAATAAACGGTGATCTTCAGCCGCTGTAACCGCTTCCTGTGCTCCTGTGCTCCTGTGCTCCTGTGCTCCTGTGGGCATGCTAAATACCATGAGCGATAACAACATCGCAGAGAATACTGATTTCATAATAATTCCTGTAAAAGAAAAAAGCTGCCGGTTGGCAGCTTCTTGAGGTTAGAAAGTATAAGTAGCGGTAACCCAGTAGGAACGGGGTTGGTCGTAAGCCACACCAAATATGGCATTTGGATTGGCCGCAATAGACTCCTGCGAAACGCTCTGACGGTCGAGAGATGCCAGGAAGCCTCCCGGAGCCGCCCACGACATTACGCCGGCTTCATCAAACAGGTTGCGGTTCTGCCCCTGCACCTTCCAGTTGTCGTTCACATTCCAGGTAACACCAGCATCAAACATCCAGTAGGCAGGTAAGTCCCAGGCGCCCTGACGGTTAGCTGGGCGATCCCCCATGTAACTGGACGTCAGATAGGTCTGAATATCATCGCTGGCATCCCAGGTTATAGTGCCTCTGAACATCACATTTGGCACGTTGTCGGCGTCAGTATCCGGGCCAACCGTATACACATCGTCATCGGCGCCTGGATCATTAGGCGCCCACACGCCAAATCCAGATGCTTCGGCGGTTTGTAAAGTTAATGCTGAACGTACTCGTAACGAAGACGTAATTTCCCAGTCAACATCGGCCTCCAAACCATAGGTTGTTACTTCACCGAAACGCGTGGGCGTGAGGTAGTTACGGCCAAACTCATCGGTAAACTGTTGAATAGCGCCTACGTTGGTCAGGCCACTATAAAACGGGAATAGAGCAATATTCCAGTTATCTGAAAGGTACTTAATACCGATTTCCATCTGCTCAATTTTTTGTGGCTGGGCAAACTCATTATCAATCCTGAACGGAGTATCCAGTAACAGTACAGAGCTCATATCCGGCGCTTTCTTAGAATTTGAATAGCGCACGTAGGTACTCACATCCGCCGACCATTGATAGGTCACTGAGCCCGTATAAGCAAAGTAGTCGCAATCACGCTCCACATTCAGCTCAATAGTTTCGTTAGCCTGATTGTCGTAAAGCGTGGCTGGATTGCCGTCCTCACCACCGCCACCATTGTAGGCCGAGGCGGGCACATTGCGGTTAACAGCCGTGTTCTTTGCGTCGTAGTTAATTTTTTCATAACGTACCGCCGCATCAATAGTGATTTCATCATTCACGTACCAGGTATCACCCACGAAAAGTGACATCTGTTTCTGACTTCCCTGATATTTCACCCCCGAAGAGAACGCATTAGCGTGCGCACCAAACCCGGCCGGATCAGTGACAATCAGTTCTGTGCCATCCGGTAAAATGTGAGTAATATCCAGCATACGAGGCTGTTCTTCCAGCGTCGCAACACCGGCACCACCAGAGCCCCCTGTATTATCGATATCGCCTTTAGATAACTCAATACCAAATGCCAGGCTGTGATTACCGGCTTCTTTATTCAGCACAGATTTAAAGAACACCTCATCGGTTTCATACAGTTGATACATTGCGAACTGCGTAAACACACCCGCGCCATCAAATAAGGTTGGCGATGGCAGGTTGCTCGAAACCACCGTGCGATCAAAGCCAGTGGCAGAGGCTACGCGCGCCGCTTCTGCGCCACTATCCTGATAGCTGTAAACGGTTTCCCCCGGCAAGCCAAAGGAACCCGGTAGAATGCCAGCAAACATATCGGTCAGGTTCATTGGTGAGATTACAGCCCCGGTGTTCCATTCCGTTGATTTTTGCGCATAGCCCAGCCAGGTGTTCAAACTAAAATCATTGGGTAAGTCATGACGCCAGTCCAGATTGACACTTTTCTCTTTGGAGTGGATCAGATCAGAACCGTCCCAGGACCCGGTGCTGCCATCGGGATTAGTAAAGGTGTGAGGATTCGCCGGCGGTAATACCGAACTGGGGGTACTAAAACCAGTAGCCGGACGCGGATCGCTAAAGTTGGTTGATGGAATAAATTCAAACCAGCCGTTATGGTCGTTTAAGTATTTGGCATTAACCTGTACCCGGCCACCATCGTACTCATGCAGAATATTGGCCCGTATCTGACCACCATAGTTCAGATCATAGCCCGGATGGCGTGCACCTTCGGCCTTACGATAAAAACCACCCACCGCATAGTAAGTGTCTTCCGATAGCTCGCCACCGGTATAAAAGTCCAGCCGCTTATACGGGTTATTATCGCCCTCCAACCCATAACGGGCCTGGATCTGCGTTTTATCAAAGGATTTACCGTGCGCATAATATAGTTAAATACCCCACCAGGGGCATTTGCGCCGGTCACACTGGCGGTGCCGCCTCGCAGCGACTCCACGTGATCCAACATCAAATCAGGGCGCGAGAAATAGTCAAATTAGTGGTGGTCATCAGTTCTACCGGTACTGAGTTTTCCTGCATGGATACGTAATAGTAACCACTTGCGCCATCTAACGAGTTGGCCGATACGCACCGGGAAAACACCACGTTACGAATTTCACCCAGTGCAGAGTTAACAAATACACCCGGAACATTTTTTAAAATATCTGATGCGCTCGACGGCATTTGTTGTTCTAACTCTTCACCACTAATCACAGACAGAGCTACCGGAACCTGCTCCAGCGATTTAGCTGAAAACACACCGGTGACAACAATATTTTCTACCTCTTCCTCTTCACTGTTTTGTGCGTTGTTATTCTCCTGTGCACCAACAATTGGGGATGACATCATGCCTGCCAGACACATTGCAGCCACCACTTTTCTTACCCGAAATGCATTAGGCAATTCATTTACTTCATTCGCAACCATATTTTTTCTCACTATGAGTTGAGTCTTTATCATCAACAGCTTCCCAGTAGCGAAACTTCAGGGCTCTGGGGAAACCACATAGCTGGTCTTCATTTTTTTATTATTGACCATCAGTTACTGCGCCTTGCTTTTCCGGGCAAATGTAAACACCGCACCACCAAGCAATTAACATTATTTAAACAATTAAACCAAAAACCAATCATAACCAACATATTTTAATCATTATTTTATGATTGATATTGACTTAATATGACTATTGTCAAAATTATTCTATATTATTCATGCAATTTTTGAATTTGGGTTTTATTTTAAAGATGGAGGATTATTTTTAGAACGGGATTAAAAATTAACATTAAATTTTCATATGAAAATTTGCAGGCTGGGTAGTACCAGGAGCGGCTGAGCGAGCGAAAAGAGACAAACAGAGTTTTCTACGGCTCGATTTAGCCAACAAAACCTGGGAGACAGCCTCTCATTTTCTTAACTAACCTGACGGCCGGCTTTTACATTACATCCGAGTCATAATAAGCAAATCTTAACGAGCTAACATGTCTATTGTGACCCGAAGTAACTTACGAACAATTACCAAACCGCTCAAAAAACAACCTAATCATGTCAATTTTTTTTACAGGTGACTGTTTAGGAAAACAGATGAAAAACCCCAAGCCATTGAAATTAGTATAAAATATTAAGTTGGCATGATAATGGCTATACATTCAGTGTATTTTGAATTCTCCTGCCTTTAAGGACCATAAAATGAAAAAGTTGAGCCAAGTCGCTAAGGTTGTATCAATCGGTGGCGCATTAGTTTTCGGTTCATTATCAGCTAACGCCGCATCTATCTCTTTCTCCTACGATGCAGCAACTGATAGCTCTGGCTTAACCAGCCAGTATATCGATCCAGTAACCGGTGGTTTGCCAGGTTACTTCATTGAAACATTCGACCAGGATACCAATTTTTCTGGTTTCCCGGGCTCTACTGCTTATAACGATCCAGGTTTTGATCAGGATTGTGCAGTAAACAGTGTAAACGGCGGTCCTGCTGGCGTTTTGGTAACGCCTCCAAGCAGTAACGTTGGTGTTCGTCAGGGCTCTGTCTCTAACGTAGCAGCTGCACCTGCAAACGATGATACATGTTTCGCCTACCTGACCAATAACGGCAGCGGTTCTGCGAGCTTTACCTTTGACTATAGTCAGTTACTGGCAGCCAACGCAGACACAGGTATTACCTATCTAGGCTTCTACTGGGGTTCGGTAGACCGTTACAACGATTTTAATTTCTACTCTGGCGGAAACCTGGTTTCTAGCATTACAGGTAATAGCCTGCTTAATGCCCTGGGTGGCAGCGCAGGTAACCAAACAAACCCTGGTTCAAACGTTTATGTGAATATCGATTTCTCATTCGCCGAACAGTTTGACCGCCTGGTGATCAACACTTCTGGTGTAGCCGGTGAGTTCGACAACATTGTTGTTGGTTTGAGCCAGCGTCCTGTTCTTGCTTCAAGCCCTGGTAGCAACGCTCTGTTACTGTTAGGTCTGGCAGCTATCGGACTTCGCTTACGCCGTAAAAAGTAATAGCTAGTTAATACGAAAAAAGCTGACTTCGGTCAGCTTTTTTTATGTCCGTCATTCACGTAACGCGCTTCAGTACAGTAAGCACTATCAGCTGAACCATCAGTGCGCCAACAAAAATCAGCGGACTGGTCACCCAGCCGGCAATAGCAAACGCCACAACCGCAATGCCACCGTTCATTAGTGCGTAAGGTAGCTGAGTTTTAAAATGGTCGTACTGACGGCAGCTAGCCCCCGTAGCCGACAATATTGTGGTTTCCGATATGGGCGAGCAGTGATCGCCAAATAATCCGCCGGATAATACCGCCCCAATGCTCACTAATAATGCGGCATCAATGGCAAAGGCGGTTGGGATCACCAAGGGCAACATAATAGCAAAGGTACCCCAGGAAGAACCGGTCGCAAAGGAAATAACCGCCGACAGCAAAAAGGCTACCAGCGGCAGTAACCAGGCCGGAAACCCCCGTTGCGCCTGTTCAGCAATGTAGGCAGCCGTACCCAACTCGTGGCCCAGGGAACTCAATGTCCAGGCCAACACCAGTACAATGATCACCTGCATCATGCCGCTCATGCCCTGCAAATACAGCGTAACGCCCTCCAAGCCAGAACGAACCTTATACCAGGCCATTAGTCCAATCAGCGTGCACGCCGCCAGAAAATAGGCACTGGCAAGGGCAGCCCGAAATACTGAGCCCGGCACACTGGAAAACGGAAACCCCAATGGCACCAGCATAAATAGCAATACCAGCGCCATAACTAAAAGTGGCAAAAACACAAAGCTGGCGCGGGCATTTTTATGGGTAAAGGCCTGCACCTTATTCCTGTTTTCTTCTTCCCGGTTAGCCGATACTGGCACTTTCGCCGCCTTTATTTCAGTTTTTGCCATGGCGCCAATATCGGCTTTAAGAAACACCAGCAACGGGATCACGGCAATCGCCAGTAAGGCATAAAACTGATAGGGAATAACAGCAATAAACACCTGCCAGCTATCGAGGGATTTACCGGCCTGTTCGAACTCCTTTTGTAACAAGCCCATAATGTATATTCCCCACCCAATGAAGGGCACCAGAATGGCTACGGGCGAGGCCGTGGAGTCGATAATAAATGCCAGTTTTTCCCGCGACACCTGAAGCTTCTCAAACAATGGTCGAAATACCGGCCCAATAATCAGCGGCGTGCCTAAATCTGAATAGAAGATAAAGATACCGCCACACCAGGCTGCTATTTGCGCTTTAGCCTTACTGGCGATCACGCCAATCATTTTACTGGCAAAAGCCGGCCCGCCACCAGACTTCTCCATCAGGGCCACAAAGCCACCAATAAACACCATCAACACAATCACTCCGGCATTGTAACTATCGGTGAGTGTGCCCACTAAATGGGTCTTGATCAGCTCCGCCATTACATTCAGCGGATGCCAGCCGGTGAGTAAAATCACCGCGGTGACCACCCCGCCAAACAAACCAATCACCACATGCTTGGTATACAAAGCCAACGCAAGCGTTACAACAATGGGAAGAACAGAAAGCATATCAGGGTGTGTCAAAATACCGTCCTGCTGGGCAAAATAGTTGCCGAATCAATAAATTATAATTTATATAAATCTATCTTAAACGAGCAGATGTCGCAATGAGTTGAGCTTTTCACCCATTCGTACGTACAATCCTCCAACGCCCCTGGACCGAGCAATATCAACCATGCAAATAAACAGTGATTTTAGTCAGCGAG
>NZ_CAJXQY010000159.1 GCF_913058315.1 uncultured Alteromonas sp.
CATTTGCACTGATCTGTATTGTCTATCAGAATACATTCGTACAAGGGGATCAGATTGAGTGACAGCGAAATCTCATCTACGCTTTCTTGTGTCGTGTCAAGTTCCACGAAGCCATTAACACTGCCAGCCTCGCGCGCAACGGTATTTAAGGTCCCTTGTAACGGATCACCACCTGAATCCCAACTGGAGTCACCCGGCCAGCTTATGTTTTCACTGTCTTTGGGGAGACTCGGTATAAAAGAAAAATCAGAAACCGCTATACGAATACTGTTCGACGTCAATCCATCTAAATGATCTACGGCTATATTATAGGCTTCCAATGAGCCGCGTGTCGTATGGCCTCGGTTGTCCCAATAAAATGTGATTGGCTGCCGTGTGTCGTTTGCGGCATCAATAAAGTCCGGCTTGCCTGAGAAATTAGTGACACTGTCCTGCTTACCAGCAAAAATCGTGATGGGTGGCAGCGACTTTGATTGTGCAACGTGCCGGACATAATTTGTCCCATTCATCCGTGTGGAATAAAAGGGGGCTCCGGTCGGATCGACTATTTTACAGCCCGCATCATTATCAATGACATCATCTGTACATTGCGGTACTTCTTCCACAGGACTTCCCCATAACGAATTCCCATAACAGCGTTCATCTTGGTCTTGATTCCAGAGGTCATCTGCGTTGTTGGCACCATGGGTACTTTGATTATCATACAAGGTAAAGTTTAATTTAGGTGCATGACCGTAAACTCCAGCAAAGGTATTCTCTGGAGCCCAAATGGCCGTAAGAATAGATCCGATACCCGCCATAGAATGGCCAGCGGCGAATACTTTCGTTGGGTCGATGACCGGGTCATTATTTACTGTTGTCAGTGAACGCATGTAATCAATCAAGAACAGCGTGGTTTGGTACGTATAGTCCTCTATTTGAACAGCCCCTTTGTCTGCCAAAATATCATCTGCATTGCAGTATAACTCGCCACTTGGTCTGCGATCCCTTCCTAATTCTGCGGCATACCCATACCAAAATGTATTGCTGGAATAGACGGCGTTATTACATCGATTATGTCCCTGACATGCTTGATTGACATGAGAAATGACATCATGCAAGTGTAGAGAAACCGAATTTTCACCTGGTTTATACATTGATTTGGAGGGATGAAAGACCTGATAAGGTTGGTTATTTCTACCTGAACGAGCATGGAAGGCAACCAGTAGGATCTGGTCGGCAATAGTTGTATCACCACTAATCCCAAAGAAAATAGGAACATTCGGCATATTGGCCATGGCCTGCGTTGCAGTGGAATCTTGGTGAGGAGCAAATAGCAAAAAAACATTGACATCATCTCGATAAGTATCAAGTACGAACCCTTGCGAAATAGGTAACGGTTTGCTGACTAGCTCATCTAAACCTGTTGGACACAACCCAACGTTATCACTAGCCAGTAACTGATTGGTTATGGAACCACTGTTGTCGATATATTCAGGTACGATTGCGTAATAGTGCGTGCCGGTTTCAATATCGGTAGGTGTGTAAACAAACAGAATATCCTGTTCATTTAATTTTCGGCCCAGATTGAGGGCGGGAAGAGTAAAGTACCCTCCGGGATTTCGTTTTGTATCGATACTCGGGCTATTGCTTTTTGTAAAGTCTGTGTGAGCGACAAATTGTGCACTCGAAATATCAAGCTGCCCACCTTGTTCAGTAAAGGGCGTTGCCTGCTTGTAAATACCATACTTTAGTTGGGGTGAATCGTTATTTTGCCCTGGTAAATTTATGAATGTTTGCCCATTATCATGCACACAATTCGCCGCTTGACTGGCTAACACTGCCTGACATGAACAAATTAACCAGGCCACTCCTAAATATTTCACCACATCCATGTTTACTTCCTGTCTGAATAGTTTCCCGAACTAGCACGTCACTACGCTATCAACATAGCCATATCCATCCCTTGTAAATTTAGATAATTACGTTCCAAGCAAAATGTCAAGGTTTATTTTTATGCGTATCGGAAAGTGACGTAATTATGTAACCCGTTGAAATAATTGTTTACTGGGCAAATGGATCTGTGGTAGTGGTTAAAAAGCAGACCAATTATATCGTATAAAATCGAGCCGCGTAGTAACGGATATGGTGTTTCCGGTCTGAGTATCATTCCGGTAAAAGTGACAACTCAGCAATCACTCAAGTACACGATGGACCGTTCGTGGAAGCAGTTTTACTAACTGGACAACTTGTCTAGTTACACAAGACGTCAAGGATAGGCAATGGTTATGGATGACATTTTATTTCTAGTAAGAAAGTACTACTTAGAGTTTGGTGATCACCTTTCTTTTGGCAAAAGCAGGCTAAAGCTCCTGCGTCAAATTTCTACGTTTGCTTTAGCGGTCTATTTGGCCGCGCTCCCCAAAATCGTACATAGCTCAACTTCGTCTGAATTCGTAGACTTAAACTCCCCGATACATGCCAATGGTGGTTTTATCGGTTGGACGACGGTAGACAATGCTGATCAATACGAATTATTGGGTCGAGGAGACAGTAGTGAGCCTTGGACGATTCTCTATTCTGGCTCAAGAAATTACTGGTATACAGAGTCCTTATCCGGCGAGTCAATAGATCTGCAAGTAAACAGCTACATTTCTCAGCAGGCTACGTCGTCTGGTATTCAAACGGTTTTGTTAAAGCAAAAGCCGGAAATGCCCACAGCACTGGTTGTTCCAGAAGGCTTGGAAGTCGGTCAGTACATTGAATGGCAGAGTGGAACAGATGTTGACTATTATGTCTTGCTCGCACGAGAGGATCAAAGGGCTTGGTATCGAGCTTATGTTAACAAAGACAATAGGTGGTTACCTGATGAAATAACCTATGGCAGCGAATATGAATTTAAGGTGAAGGCTTGCAATGTTGTCGGTTGTAGTGATTATTCATCGACGGTTTCTGCAATTGGTGATGATAATTTACTTAACCCTCCTACCGGTTTTTCTTTAGAAGATTTCACTCCTTATGAGTACGCCGCCGTGGAATGGACAGCTGTAGACAATGCGGTCGAGTATAAAGTCGAATATCGAGAACTAGGCCAAACAGAATGGGGGGTCGTTTATTCACCGACGACATTTTTTCCACTTAGAGACTCTTCTGGGTTTTATCTGGGACAGGCTTACGAATTTAAAATAAGTGCCTGCAGAGACAGGCAAGCGGCCTGTGGATTGCCGACAGAGGCAGACTCCACGTTACTTTATGATTTTATTCCAGAAATGCCTGTACTGACTGCAATTGATGAAATTGCTTTCGAAAACGTTATTGAAGTCACTAAATCGGCGATGTTAACCATAACGCCAGGGGAAAGGCCAGAGGGCAGCGAACAAGCGCGCGTTTTCGAGCTAGATCAAAGAATCAATGGAGAATGGCAAACAATCCATACAGACGATGTTGTGAGTGTTCCGATTGACAATATTGGCTATGGCAGTCAACGGATCAGAACAAGAGAATGTATCCCGAACGAATACTTACACTTATGCAGTCAATACACCGAAGATTTGTTCATAACTGTTGTCCCGAGAGCCCCAACCGCTCTATTGCTACCGGATCCATTTGAAGACGGCGGTGTAATTACCTGGCAGAGAACCGAGACAGAATTGGGTGCCGCCGGCCTCTACGATTTAGTGCGTTCTCGCTACCGTCATAGTGATGGAAAATCCACTTTTGAGACCGTTTATCAAGGATCTGATACTGAATTCATAATTGATTTTGCCGACAACCCTGAAGCCATTGCGTGGGATATTGAAGTAAAAACCTGTGATTTGGAAACGAATACCTGTGGAGATAGGGTTATTGAAGGCATTGACGCGAGCAATGAGCTTCAAATAGATGAGTTTTATATACCGACAGGATATGAAGACGAAAGTGTAACCGTCGACTTTACAGTTATTGGCGGCACGTCACCATATGAATTTTCTTTTTCTGTAGCTACTCAATTTCGAGCACTTCTTCCAGAGTCTAATATTCAAATCGACGGCACCGGAAATCAAAGATCGGTAACTTTCACGCCTGCCGAAAATCGTCATGGTTTTGCACTTGTTACATTAAATGTTACAAGTGGTGAAGACACAGCGATAGAAGAATTCGGTATAACCTTTGAAAGTGTGGCCGATGCACCTCTAATTAATGGTTTGCCTGACCGAATACAAAATGCCAATGAAGGTGTAAACCTCAGTTTTACTGTTACTGATCCTGAACAGCCCAACCGTGATTTAATTGTCGGAGTATCATCTGAAGATTCCGTACTTTTTGAGACATTAGAGGTTTTAGGAAGTAATCAAAACAAAACGTTAGTGATTACAACGGCACAAAATCAAAGCGGTACTGGAATCGTTACCGTCTCTGTTACTGACCAGGAAGGCTTATCGACATCGAAAGCGATACCCGTTTCATTGGGTACCGATCATCCGCCAATCATTAGTGGGCTGCCGTCATCTGCAATGACCGTCGATGGCGAAGCGTCCCTTTCTTTTGAGGTTAATGATGATGAGAGTGACGCGTCAGACATTCTGGTCACGGCAGAAGCAGACACTCCCAACTTGATTACTGGTTTGACAGTTGAAGGGAATGGCAATAGCCGAAACCTTTACATTGAGTCAGATAGTAATATGAGTGGTTCTGCAACTATCACAATTTCTGCGATCGACTCATTTTTCAATGATGTGCATGAGCAAATTACAGTCAATGTGAACTTACCAGAAGATTTAGAATATCCAACAGCTCCAATTCTCGCTGATTTGCCTCCTGAAGATACTGCATCGACTGAAGTCGCCGTATTGTCGGGTGAGTTTAGAGTAGACGAATCGGGAGCTGCAACGTACCGTTTACCTATTTACACCCCGATTGGAGCTGGCGGTATCTCCCCAGATATTAGTGTCAATTACAGTTCTGCTGGCGGACCTGGCTCAATGGGATATGGATGGTCCTTAAACGCCACATCATTAATTACGCGTTGTCGACAGACTTTTGAAACTGATGGTATCGATAAAGGTGTACTGTTAGATAATGATGATAGATTTTGTCTGGATGGCCAGCGACTCATTAAGGTCGGCCCGGATGATTCCGCATACAATGAGTTGTTAAGCGAATATAGAACCGAAATTGATTCGCAGACGAGGATAACGCTCATTAGTGGGAATACAACCAACACAGCTTTTTCGGTAGAACGACCTGATGGCTCAACCTGGTATTATGGCGAAGAGCAGGCAAGCACTCTCGAGAATGACGAAGACGAACAGCTCGTTTGGTATGTATCTAGCGTCATTGATAACGTTGGGAACAAAATTGAGTATCACTATACGAATTCAGTAGTTGATACATCCCATGAAGTATTTCTCAATAGCATCACTTACAGCGGTCACCGTATTGATTTTCTTTACGATACTAACAGTGAGGCACCGAAGTTATTTGAAAGAAAGGTATACATGCACGGTGTGCAAGTAGGAAACAATGCTCGGTTAGATGAAATTTCTGTGAGTGCTAAAGGTGAAATTGCCACCCGTTATACCTTTGAATATGAAGCAGCATCTGGGGCAGTTTTTGACGAAACTGGCGGTTCTTATTTAAATTTAGCCCGAATTGAACAGTGTACGAGTTCTGACATTTGCAAATCTCCCATCCAACTAAACTGGACTGATACTAGTATCAACAGCGAGTTATTCGCTTACGATAGTGAAGATCTGTCAGAGAGTTACTATCAGGGGAGTTACTATACGCATTTACGGGTGGATGCAAATGGCGATGGTTTTGATGACCTTATCTATGTCGCCAGGGATGGCACCGATTACAACGTTTACGTTGGTGACAACGCCGATTCTCTCCAAACATTCTATACTTTTAACACGCTCTTTGACGCTTACAATGAGGGCGGTGTCTTTAAAATCTTTGCGCTCGACTTAGACAGTGATGGACAAGAGGAGTTGGTCTACACCGTTGATGCAACCTGGAATAACAACAAATACTGGAGATACTATGATTTTGAAGACAACGATACTTATCCCTTAGATTTTGTTGTAGAGAACATCAACACGAGTTGGGTAGATATTAACTCTGACGGTGCACCGGACATGGTATACCAAGAAGATGGCGTAGGGGCAAGTTCTTCAGTCATATTCAGGCTTAACGAGCTTCACAATGGCGGTACCTTTTCTCATGAAATAACCGTACCAGTGAACATGTCTGTACCTAGTACTTACAATGATGATGACTACAATACAAATTATATTCTAGATGGAGAGCCCACTTTTCTCATTAGTGACGCACTTCCCGCTTCTGATTTTAACATAGACGGGAGGGCAGACATTTGGGGCAAGGTCAATGTTCAATATTTAGACACAAATAACGGATCGTCGCTTTCTGTCACATATCTAAATGTATTTGAGCTACTTTACGAAAATTCGGCATATTCCTATGAGGATTTAATTGATTACAGTGATGCGATTGAACTCACTCTTGCTGATGATCTAAGTGACGCCAGGATCGGAGATTTTAATGGCGATGGACTAACTGACCTATTATTTTATCGAGATAATACTGTCGAAAACTGGTGGGATCTTTTTCTTAGCACCGGGAACGAATTAAAGTGGATCGACCATAACACTCTGGTCTCACCAACTGGCGATGCCGTTTCTACAAATGATATCGCCAATATGGTAGTTACTGATATAAATAACGACGGACTATCGGATGTCTTGTATGAGGTCAGCAGTAACTGGTCCAACCAAACATTTTGGTATTATCACTTGTCTTACGGAGAGGGGTTCACTGATAGAATTGCACATGGTTCCTCTAGTTATGAGGATCCAGATAGATATTTTACGGTATTCGGAAATTTTGATGGCGATCGAAATCTGGATATAGCCGTCGCTGATGCCCATGACAAGAAAATTCATATTCTTACGAGAGTCGGGAGTTCTCAAAATGGCAATTTACTGTCGGAGATAGAGACGGGTCAAAATTTAAAAACCTCTATTGTCTATTCATCACTAACGGATGGTGGTGTCTATTTCAAGGGCAGGGGAGCGGAACTGTTAAACTATGGTGCTGCCTCACCGATTTTTGATTATATAGGGCCAATGACGGTAGTCAGTTCTGTAGAAAGCTCAGCTCCGGGTTATGTCGGAGGCATCTATGACCCCGATCATACTTTAAGGGTTGAGTATCATTATGAAGGGTTAAGGTTTCAAGCAGGCGGGCGCGGATCATTAGGGTTTGCAAAATTATCGACCTATGATCCTCAAACTAATGTGACTGTTGAAACTGTATATCGTCAGGATTTTCCATTTATTGGTATGCCTCTAGCCTCGCTATCTTTTATGGGAGAAGACTTAATCAATGGGCTTGATTTTGATGGCAACCACAACATCGTTTCAGATTCTATATTATCGTTTAGTCAGAATACTTATGACTCGTTCACTCTTTTCGACGGACAAATTTCTCTCCCATATTTACAGTCCTCTGAAGAACATCATTACGTTCTTAATGACTCGGGCGACTTTGCCACTCGTACCAGCACAACAATTACCAGCAATACATACAATACCTATGCAGATAATCACATCAACTTGCAAACTTCCGTTGTAGAAGTACAAGACGGTAATGGCAGCGTTGTTTCACGGATAACAACAGATAATCAATACGAACAAGATTTTGGCGGAAATGAGACGAGTATCGATGATTGGTGGATTGGCCGCATTACTCGCTCTTCAGTGGCGCATTATTTTAGAGATGCCTTTCCTAACAAAAATTCAACGATTACAATAACATCGGAATTTACCTATCACTCTAGTGGTACGTTGTCAACGGCAGTTTAAATTTGACCCCTTTTGGGGTTAATTCGGCAATCTAATTTTGACCCCCTTGGGATTAAATTTCACCGAGTATCGGTGCAATGCCTATCTTCTTTTTGTCCTTCAACCGATAGCTTTCACCACTGATTTGAATCACATGGCAATGGTGCAACAGGCGGTCTAACATCGCAGCTGTTAATGTCGTATCGTTGGCGAATGCACCGGCCCACTGACTAAATGGTAAGTTGCTGGTCAGTAATGTGCTGCCGCGTTCATAGCGTTTTGCTACCACGTTAAAGAACAGATTGGCTTCCTCACGGCCGAACGGTAAGTAACCGATTTCATCGATGATGAGCAACTTTGGACTCATTACAACGCGCTGTAGGTACGTTTTTAGCTTACCTTGATTATGCGCTGTCGCTAGTTGCAGCATCAGATCTGCGGCGGTGATAAAGCGCACTTTCGTGCTGGCCATGATGGCCTTATACCCAAGCGCAATGGCCAGGTGCGTTTTACCAACGCCACTGGGTCCGAGCATGACTACGTTCTCATGCCGCTCAATGAAGCTCAGGCCAGACAGCTCTGTCAGCTGTGCTTTAGGTACGCCGCTGGCGAAGTTAAAATCATACTCCTCAAGCGTTTTTATGTTGGGTAAGCCAGCGAACTTGAGCAGGGTTGCCTTGGTGCGTTGTGTTTTGGCTTTAAGCTCTTCAGCTAAGAGCTTCTCGATGAAGTCCGCATACGAGCCTTCCTGAGCGATGTGATGCTCGGCTATTGATGGCCAGGCTTCAGGCAACGCGTATAAACCAAGTTGCCGGCAAGCATCGGCAATGCGCTCAGACTGTAAGTTCATGCGCACCTCGCAACATCTGGTCATAGACACTAAGTGGGTGCTGCAAGCTCTCGTAAGGTGTTGGCACACGACACGATGCGTGTGGCTGGTATACACTGCCGATCTTCATCGGCAACGGCAATAACGCCTCTTGCTCCGTTATTAAGCGCTGGTTTGGCACCTCTCCAGTCGTACCATGAACCCGTGCATTCGCCACCTGCGTAAGCCAGCGTCCGACATAGCCGTTCGCGGTTTGAACATCCAAGCGTAAGCTTGAGGTTCTTAACGTTGCTTGCAACGGTACGACGAAGCTGGATTTAAGGTAACGATTAAAGCGCTCAACCTTGCCCTTAGTTTTAGCCCGGTAAGGCCGACAAACGCGTGGGTTAAAACCGAAGTCTTGCGCAGTTGATAGCAACTGAGGGTTCCAGCGGTGCTCACCATCTGCGTAGGCATCTCGCTCAATCATGATGGTCTTGGCGTTATCAAACAGGACTTCGCGTGGCACACCACCGAAGAAGTCAAAGCTATGCTCAAGGCCTTCAATCCAGGCTTCTGTGCGCTCGTTATCATAAAATCGCACATAACTTGCACGCGAATAGCCCAGCGTCGCCACGAAGGCTTTGAGCGCATGAGTTCCACGGCGAATAATGGTGAAGTCGACCTGCAACTGCCTGCCTGGCTCAGTTTCAAATCGTACGAGCGGATCGGCTGCCTGTTTGGGTTTGAACGTAGCGACATATTCGCTAAGGATCCGGATTTTACCTTGGTAGCCACGGGCCAGGATCTCTTCGTAAAGCACGGCTGCTGGTATCCAATCTGGATGAGCCGCTTTGATTCGCGACTGAATATAACCTTTGAACGGGTCAAGCTTGCTCGGCCGCACAACACTGCGTTGGTACACCGGCGCACTCTCAGTCTTCTGCAAATATTTTTTAACGGTGTTGCGTGCCAGGCCTGTTTCGCGCGCTATCCCTTTAATCGTTTTACCTTGGTGTTTTAGTACTTTAATGGTCACAACCATCTCCTGAGTTAACATCGAAAGCGGCCTCTTGAGCAAAACCGCTAGTTTACTTCAGGGGGTCAGTTTTCAATTGCCGTTAGGGGGTCATTTTTACACTGCCGATAACAACGTACAAAGGAATGCTTAAGTTTGAGCGTATTCAACCGGAAGGTGCTCAATCTGAAAGAATGACGACATTGCACTGCTATGACGAGAATAGTTCCTCCACCTATGGAAATGAAGATATTACAATTACCTACAGTGGAACTGTCGATTACGGATGTCAAAGTACCTTTGGCGACGATCCTGGGATCTTAGAGGTGCCAGATCCCGAAGCATTTTTCAGGCGGGTCGTAAAAGAATATGACGCCGATGGAATCTATACTGTTAACACAGGAAACGACCAATTTACGACCGCGATAGTTGCGCAAGATGGCCGTGATAAGTTTGGCAATATAACGGATGTTACTGATGTCAATGGAGTACGTACGATATATGCTTTTGACGGCTTCGGAGCAGTCTTTGCAC
>NZ_CAJXQY010000160.1 GCF_913058315.1 uncultured Alteromonas sp.
CAACTCCTTGCCGTTTAGCTTACATCCTGCTTTTCCCGGTTACACGGAAGGTGAGACCGGGGAATGGTCGGATCATGCGCCCTTTGCCTGCGCGGGTATTGCCGTTGGTTATATTGAAGCCACTAACTTCTCTATCAAAGGGCAGGATGGCTACGACGGCTATTCACAGGCTCTGCATCCGTCGTTATGGACTTGTCTCGACACCTCGCAGAAAACATCCTGTGCTCCCGAACAGGAACAACAATGGGGGCGAATCTGGCATACCTCCGCCGACAGGCTGGATGTACTGAACAAACTGTATCCACAGCGCCTACGCACTCAACTCAATGCGGTCACGCAACTTCTGCTCAGTTTTCTTGCCGGGGATAAACAACCACCTCAACACTCAGACTGATCTGGCCGGGCCGCTTAACCATACAAAGTCGCAAACGGCTTATTACATCGTCAATCAATCGTTTAGCAAGCAAAAACTAAGTCGAACAACATTGTTAATTGAGGCCAAAATATTAGATAATACACAGCTAATATTCCTGGCCCGCCCGGTAACATCGTCTGGCAGGCCCCTATGGCAAAAAATACTGATAACGGCGTAAGCAAAACCTGATGACCGAATTTCTACTGTTACTGATTAGTACAGTCCTGGTAAATAACTTTGTACTGGTAAAGTTTCTGGGACTTTGCCCCTTTATGGGTGTATCCAGTAAGCTGGAAACCGCCATCGGTATGTCTATGGCCACAACGTTTGTGCTGACCCTGGCATCAGTTTGCAGTTATCTGGTTGAAACTTACCTGTTGCAGCCCCTCGGCATCAGCTTTTTACGCACACTGAGCTTTATTCTGGTCATTGCTGTGGTAGTGCAATTCACCGAAATGGTGGTACATAAAACCAGCCCAACCCTGTACCGTTTGCTGGGGATCTTCCTGCCCCTTATTACTACGAACTGTGCTGTGCTTGGCGTAGCGCTGCTAAATCTTACTGAGCAACATAACCTGGTTGAGAGCATTATTTACGGATTTGGCGCCGCCGTGGGCTTTTCACTGGCCATGATACTGTTTGCCGCCATGCGCGAGAGGCTGGCTGCAGCCGACGTACCTACGCCGTTTAAAGGCGCTTCTATCGCCATGATAACTGCCGGACTGATGTCGCTGGCGTTTATGGGGTTTAGCGGACTGGTGAAGCTGTAATGTTGTTGTCGTCACTACTTGCACTGGGATTGCTGGCCCTGGCATTTGGCCTGGCGCTGGGTTACGCAGCAATTCGTTTTAAGGTCGAGGGGGATCCGCTGGTTGATCAGGTTGACGCTATTTTGCCGCAAACTCAATGTGGTCAGTGTGGCTATCCCGGGTGTCGGCCCTACGCAGAAGCCATTGCCAATGGTGACGATATCAATAAGTGTCCGCCAGGTGGCGAATCCACCATTAAAGAACTGGCTGAACTGATGGGTGTCGAGGCCAAGCCGCTGGACGCAGCCCACGGTGAAGATGCCGCCCCAAAGGTAGCGTACATTCGTGAAGACGAGTGCATCGGTTGCACCAAGTGTATTCAGGCTTGTCCGGTTGATGCCATAGTGGGCGCCGCTAAGCAGATGCACACGGTTATTAATGATGCCTGCACCGGGTGTGACCTGTGTGTAGAGCCCTGCCCCGTTGATTGCATAGATATGGTTACGGTAACCCCCACCACGGCTTCCTGGCAGTGGGATTTTAATCAAACACCCCGTGGCGATATTCCGGTAAAAGTGATTTCCTGACATGCCGTATGATTTTGAGCAGATAGTCGAACGTATCGACCAGCAAAAATTCTGGACATTCCCGGGTGGAGTGCACCCTGACGGGCGCAAGCACCTGTCCAATCAAACCGCAATCGACACCTTACCAATTCCCAAGCAACTGGTTATTCCGGTTAAGCAGCACATAGGTACCGCAGGGACGTGTTTGGTAGCGGTTGGCGATAGCGTACTGAAGGGCCAAACGCTGACCAGCAGCCCCCATCCGTTTTCCGTACCGGTACATGCTCCCACATCCGGAGTAGTCACCGCCATTGAAGAACGCACAACTGCCCACCCTAGTGGATTACCCGAACTCTGCGTGGTTATTGAAGCAGATGGCAATGATACCTGGGCACCGCTGAGCCCCATTAGTCATTATCAGGAACAGCCAAAATCGACACTGGTCAGTGCGATTTGCGAAGCAGGCATCGCCGGCCTCGGAGGCGCTGGTTTTCCAACCCATATCAAATCAACAGCGCGTAAAAAAGTTGAGTTTCTGATTATCAATGGCGTGGAATGCGAGCCGTATATTACTGCGGACGACCGGTTAATGCGCGAGTTCGCCTGGCAAATTCGCCAGGGCATCGACATTGTCCGTCATCTCATCACGCCGAAAGTGATTATTGTTGCCATTGAAGATAACAAACCTGAAGCCTATAACGCCATGCTCCAGGTATGCAAAGATACACCGGCTATCCGGGTGGTCCAAATCCCCACTAAATACCCGGCCGGTGGTGAGAAGCAGCTAATACAGGTATTAACCGGACGCGAAGTCCCAAGAACCGGCCTACCTGCTGATATCGGCGTGATGATGTTTAACGTGGGTACGTGCTACGCCGTTGCCGATGCTATTTTACACGGTAAACCATTAATCCGTCGGGTGGTCACGATTACCGGTGAAGCAGTGCAGAAACCGCAGAATGTGTGGGCGTTAATTGGCACCCCTATTCAGCATTTGCTCACCCAGGCGCAGTATCAGGTTAAAAAACAAAAACAACCCACGGTGATCATGGGCGGACCAATGATGGGCTTTACCCTGCCATCCGTTGACGTCCCCGTGGTGAAAATTACTAACTGCCTGCTGGCCCCCGCCAGGAAGGAGTTAAATCTCCAGCAACGGGAGCTCGCCTGTATTCGTTGCAGTGCCTGTGCCGATGCATGCCCGGTGAGTCTACTGCCACAGCAGATGTACTGGCACAGTAAAGCGCTGGAATTGGATAAAGCAGAAGAATATAACCTGTTCGATTGTATCGAATGCGGCGCCTGCGCTTATGTTTGCCCCAGTGAAATTCCGCTGGTGCATTACTATCGAAAAGCCAAAGCACAAATAAGAATTCAGCGCGACGAAAAAGATAAGGCAGAAAAATCAAAACAACGTTTTGAAGCCCGTAAAGCCCGGCTTGAAAAAGAAAAGCAAGAGCGGGAAGCTAAACATCAAAAAGCGGCTGCTGCACGTAAAAAAGCTACACAACAACCTGCCGCAGCCGAAGAAAGCGGAGCGAAAGACAAAGTAGCTGCTGCACTGGCCAGGGCCAAAGCAAAAAAAGCAGAACAGGCGCAAACCAGTGACGAGTCTGCCAGTGAACAATCCTCCCCGGATAACAACAAAGCCAGGGTAGCCGCAGCAATAGCCCGGGCAAAGGCAAAGAAAACCGGGCAAAGTGCTCCCGCAGAAACCGGGCAGAGCGACAATACAGAAGACGAGCGCAAGGCAAAAGTGGCTGCAGCAGTGGCCAGAGCAAAAGCCAAAAAAGCGGCTGCAACTCCCGCGTCTTCAGCACCTGAAAATACTGAACCATCCTCTGCTGATAATGATTCAAGAGAAGCCCAGCGTAAGGCAAAAATTGCCGCAGCAGTAGCCAAAGCTAAAGCCAAAAAACACGCCGCAGACGAAACCAGTAGTCAGACGGAAGAACCAAACAGCGAACCCGTTGCGCCAGCGCAGCAGGAAGAGTCTGCCGAAGCACAACGCAAAGCCAAAATAGCCGCAGCTGTAGCCAAAGCTAAAGCGAAAAAACAAGCCGCTGACGAAACCAGTAGTCAGACGGAAGAACCAAACAGTGACCCCGTTGCGCCAGCGCAACAGGAAGAGTCTGCCGAAGCACAACGCAAAGCCAAAATTGCCGCAGCTGTAGCCAAAGCTAAAGCGAAAAAACAAGCAGCCCAAGAGCCCGACGATAACGCTGCACAGACTGACAATGAGCCGGCCTCAACCGCTGAAGAGGAAGACTCCCCCGAAGCTCAGCGTAAAGCAAAAATTGCGGCAGCCGTCGCCCGGGCAAAAGCCAGGAAGGTACAGCGAGAAGCGCAGCACAATGGCTCAGAGGATAACGAATAACCATGAAGTTAGTTTTATCGAGCTCTCCACACCAGCATGTGCAACGCAGAACCGATCAGGTCATGCGATTAGTCATCTATGCCATGGTGCCTGGCGTTATCGCCCAGCTCTACTTTTTTGGCTGGGGCGTTTTGGTGCAAATGATAATTGCCCTTGTCACCGCATTGGTCTGTGAAAGTGCGATTGTAGCGTTAAGAAAACGCCAGATTGGCCAGGCGCTGCAAGACTACAGCGCAGTGGTAACCGCGCTGCTACTGGCGGTAAGTTTGCCGCCATTATTGCCCTGGTGGATGACCGTTATCGGGACTTTCTTTGCCATCGCAGTGGTCAAGCAGCTCTACGGCGGCCTGGGTTTTAACTTGTTTAATCCGGCTATGGCGGCCTATGTGATGCTACTGATCTCCTTTCCTGCCGCCATGAGCAGTTGGTTACCACCGGGTGAGCTGGCCGCTCATGCCGTTACCTTCAGCGATGTCGTCAGCGTGATTTTCTCCGGATACAGCAGTAGCGGTTACGATATTAATCAGCTCAGAGCTGGCGTGGATGGTGTTACCATGGCTACGCCTCTGGATTACGTAAAAACCCAGTTAAGTCAGGGGTATACCTATTCTGAAGCCATCCGACATCCGCAATTTACCCAGAGCTTATGGTCATCGGCCAGCCTTGGCTGGAGCGCTGTTGCCCTCGCCTATACATTGGGCGGGCTGGTATTAATCCAACAACGTATTATCAGTTGGCATATTCCCGTCTCACTCATCGCAGGCGTTGCAGTAACCGCTACGTTTCTTTCGATGCTCAATGGCGATGTTTATGGTTCGGCATTGTTTCACTGTGTTAACGGAGCGGTGTTGTTTGGCGCTTTCTTTATTGCTACCGATCCGGTGTCTGCTTCTACGACCCCCAGGGGGCGGTTGATATTTGGAGCCGCTATCGGTTTTTGGACCGTCATTATTCGCACTTTCGGCGGTTACCCCGACGCCATAGCCTTCAGCGTGGTGATCATGAATATGGCAGTACCACTTATCGATTATTACACGCAACCCAAGGTTTACGGTCAGAAAAGTCCGGTTAAGAAAACTCAGGGAGAGTCCTGATGGCACTCAATAGCATGACTAAGAATGGCCTTATCCTTGCCGGATTTGCTTTGGTCACAACCGGCTTAATTGCTATTACCTTTGACGGCACCAAGCAACGTATTGCCGAACAGCGGGCACAGAAAAAGCTGGCTACCCTCAACGAGGTAGTCCCACCCGAGTTATACAATAACCCGCTGTATATGGACTGCATTACCCTGGATGCTCCCGCCCTTGGTGATGAAGCAAAATCAGTTTACCGGGCCCGCCTGGACGGTGCCGATACAGCATTGGCGATTGAATTTACCGCGCCCGATGGATATAGCGGTGATATTGACCTGATTGCCGGCGTCAGTGTAAATGGTGAAGTACTTGGTGTGCGGGTGTTAACTCATCAGGAAACACCTGGCCTGGGCGATAAAATTGAAATGAGCGTCAGCGACTGGATGCTGTCGTTTAACGGTAAATCCTATGATGAAGACCAGGCCAAACGCTGGCAGGTCAAAAAAGACGGTGGCCAGTTCGATCAGTTTACCGGCGCTACCATTACCCCCCGCGCAGTAGTAGGCAGCGTAGCGCGTACTCTGGCTTACGTAAAAGCTAATCAGTCTATGCTTTTCAATACGCCCACCAATTGCCAGGCAACCGCGCAGACCGGAGGACAGCATTAAGATGTTTAAACAGCTTACTATTGATGGTTTGTGGAAAAACAACCCTGCCCTGGTTCAACTACTCGGGCTTTGCCCTTTACTGGCCGTCACCTCAAGCGTTATTAACGGACTTGGACTCGGCCTTGCCACGGCTCTGGTACTTATCGGATCTAACGCTACGGTGTCGATAATACGTCACTGGGTAACCCCGGCCATTCGCATTCCGGTATTTGTCATGATCATTGCCGCTTTCGTGACAATTATTCAGCTGTTGATGAACGCGTTTACCTACGAGCTGTATCTGGCTCTGGGGATATTTATTCCGCTGATTGTGACAAACTGCGCCATTATAGGCCGGGCCGAAGCTTTTGCTTCCAAAAACCCTTTACCGTTATCGGCCTTTGATGGTCTGATGATGGGAACAGGTTTTACTGTTATTCTGGTGGTATTAGGCGGGCTACGCGAGTTTTTAGGCAATGGTACGCTGCTTAATGGAGCCGAACGCCTGTTTGGCGCTGGCGCCGAAAACTGGAAAATAACCATTTTCACTACCGACCATCCCTTCTTGCTGGCCATATTACCCCCCGGCGCATTTCTGGGCATGGGTCTGCTTATTGCGGTGAAAAATATTATCGATAAGAAAATGGCAGAGAAAGCCGCTGCCAGCGAAACCAAAACGGTTGTCCGGGCACGGGTAACTGCAGAGAGTTAGATGTAATGAATAAAGCTAAACGACTGGAAATACTAACCCGTCTGCGTGATGCCAATCCGCACCCAACCACTGAACTCAATTTTTCCAGCCCCTTTGAACTGCTGGTAGCGGTAACCTTATCTGCACAGGCTACTGATGTCAGTGTCAACAAAGCGACTGACAAATTATTCCCGGTTGCCAATACGCCTGAGGCCATTTTCGCACTGGGTGTGGAGGGCCTGAAAGACTACATCAAAACCATTGGTTTATTTAACTCTAAAGCACAAAATGTCCATAAGCTGTGCCAGATCCTCATTGAACAACATAATAGTGAAGTACCAGAAAGTCGTGAAGCACTGGAAGCCCTGCCCGGCGTTGGCCGCAAAACCGCTAATGTGGTACTGAATACCGCGTTCGGCTGGCCCACCATCGCGGTAGACACCCACATTTACCGCGTATCCAATCGCACCAAATTTGCCATGGGCAAAAACGTCGATAAGGTAGAAGAAAAGCTCCTTAAGGTAGTCCCAAAAGAATTTAAGGTAGATGTGCACCACTGGCTGATTTTGCATGGCCGCTATACCTGTATCGCCCGCAAGCCACGATGTGGTTCGTGCATAATTGAAGACTTGTGTGAATACAAAGATAAGACTGAATAACAATACGTCTTTTTAAGTCGAGTAGCAGAAGTACTAATAAATGCCACTCAACACAAGCAACATTGATCAGCTAATACCGCATTCCCTTACTTCAATTCTAACATTCTACACTTTTTGTAGAGTGTTGCTTAGGGACCCAGCACTGTCTATTATATGAACAACACCAACTTTTTAGCAGTAAAATAGAACAGATTTTAAGTGAGGTATGTCTGCCACTAAGAAACCCTAATATTCAGAGAGCAACGCCATGAAAATTAATTTTATATTTGTAAGCTTGCTGTGTTCTACCTTAATAGCCTGTAGCCCTAAACCTGAGTTACCCAATTCTGAATTTTTCGACGTAATGAATTCGCCCATAGGCTCTGTTAATTTTCCTAGTAGCTGCAACGCTGCTGCAGCCCCTTTAGTCGAGCGAGCAGTGGCATTACTTCACCACATGATGTACGACGAAGCTGAGTTTTTGTTTAGCAATGCTCTGGTTGAAGACAAAAACTGTGCTATCGCCATGTGGGGCAGAGCAATGAGTAAAATCCATCCGCTATGGCCTGGGAATCCGTCTGCACAGGACTTACAAGAAGGTGCATTTTTAACCGAAAAGGGCCTCAATATTGATGGTAGTACAGAGCGTGAAAAAGCTTATTTGATGACGACTCATGCGTACTTTAATTCTGGCGGCAGTAAATTGAATCGACTTAAAAAATTCGAAGCGGCTTGGAAGTTACTTAGCGAACAGTTTTCACAAGATTACGAAGCACTCGCCTTTTACGCGCTATCACATATAGCTACAGCAAATAAGTCAGATCAGAGTTTTGAGCAAAACCAAGCAGCGGCAAATATTGCACAAAAAATACTAAATGCTAATCCACAACATCCTGGAGCGCATCACTATATGCTTCATGCTTACGACGTTCCGGGCTTGGCGCATATGGCAACCCAAATTGCAGACAGTTATGGCAAAATAACACCTAAAGTGCCTCATGCCGCTCATATGTTATCGCACATTTATACGCGCTTGGGCGATTGGACTCAATCAATTGAATGGAACAAAACATCTTCAGAAACCGCGTGGGAGATGTGTGTATCAAGCGGTGTTATTAACTCGCACTATACTCATGCCCTTGATTACTTGGCATACGCATACTTGCAAAAGGGCGATGATAAGGCAGTGCAAACCATCATTGATGATTTTGCTAATATAAAGGCGCCTTATAATAAGACTAACCACGCGTCTGCCTATGCGTTTTCTGCTATCCCTGCTCGATTTGCCGCTGAAAGGCAAGACTGGGAGGCTGCCACCAGACTACAGGCCAAAATACCTACAGATTTTCCTTGGGATGATTCACACCGACCGTATGTTGCAATTACACATTTTGTAAAAGCAATTGGCTTTGCACGAACTGGTCAAGTACAAAGCGCGCAACAAGAAATAGCACAACTTAAGAAGCTACAAACACAGATTGCAAATAATAGCGATTACTGGTCATTACAAGTTACCATTCAATTGCGTTCTGCGCAGGCGTGGACTCTATATGCTGAAGGAAATACGGAACAAAGTTTAATTATAATGTCAGAGGCGGCAGCCCTAGAGCTTTCAACACAAAAACACCCAATCACGCCGGGGGCGATAATCCCTGCCAATGAACTTTTTGGGGATATGTTAATGCAAGAAGGCTTATTTATTAAAGCCATTGAGTCATATGAAACATCGTTAAGTCGCAATCCTAATCGTTTGAATACAATGTTAGGTTTAATTAACGCGCATAAAGCAATTGGCAATGCAGATGCGGTTAAAACCTACTATGAAGATATTAAGAATCAAATCAATGATTCAGCTTATGAGCGAAAATCACTTATAAAATTACTCTCTACATAAGCTCAAATGAGTTGAAGTGCGCGAACTTTGTATTCAACAAACTAAAGACACATCACCGTTTTAGCCAGATTATTTGTCTTTTGGTTGGGTCACTATCGCGGTAGACACCCACATTTATCGCGTTTCCAATCGCACCAAGTTTGCCATGGGCAAAAATGTCGACAAGGTCGAGGAAAAGCTCCTTAAGGTTGTGCCCAAAGAGTTCAAAGTCGACGTTCACCACTGGCTTATTCTCCACGGGCGTTATACCTGTATTGCCCGCAAGCCTCGGTGTGAATCTTGTATCATTGAAGACTTGTGTGAGTTTAAGGATAAAGCAGAATAGCCCTAGATCTGTTTTTGGTGATAACCAGAAGTTCAGTTTGGCTTTTAGTGAATTCGGTTTTTTGTTTAATTATCATTGTTGTCCTGAAAAACATCTTCTATTGTCAATTCAAACCGTCGAGCTATTTTAAAAGCTAATAGTAAACTCGGATCGTATTTGCCTTTTCAGTCCTTGCACGGTTTAGCGAGATACTGACGTGCTCCAATAGATTCACACAGCCAGTTAAGAGATAATTATCTCAACTGGA
>NZ_CAJXQY010000161.1 GCF_913058315.1 uncultured Alteromonas sp.
CGGAGTTGGCCAGGCAATCGCCGCTTTCGTAAGAAAGGGGAGGAAAGTCCGGGCTCCAGAGGGCAGGGTGCCAGATAACGTCTGGGCGGCGTGAGCCGACGACCAGTGCAGCAGAGAGTAAACCGCCTAAGCGCTTCGGCGCCGGTAAGGGTGAAAGGGTGCGGTAAGAGCGCACCGCGCAACTGGCAACAGTTTGTGGCACGGTAAACTCCACCCGGAGCAAGACCAAATAGGCCTCCTACACGTGCGGCCCGCACGGGAGGCGGGTAGGTTGCTTGAGCCAGTGAGCGATTGCTGGCCTAGAGGAATGATTGCCACTCGTAAGAGAACAGAACCCGGCTTATAGGCCACACTCCACCTCCTACAATAAAGGGGTCAGAGTACATTAATCAGTCGCTTAATGTACTCTGACCCCTTTTTCTTTTATAAAAGCGGATGCCCCTAGAAAGGCAGTCCCATAGGCTGGCCGTTTAACAGGGCCTGAGCGTTTTCCATAGTAAAGGTGATTTCATAACCATCTTCAGTCTCGCTCAGGATACCTTGTTGCACAAACGCATTAATGGTTCCCTGGGTTTGCTGTGCGATTAAGGCTTTTTGCTCTTCATCACTCATGACTGCAAACTGAGGGTTGGCCGCCAGCTGGCTCTTCAGGATAAGTTCAGTGATGTATAACGCAGCACCTTCCTCAATGGCTAACTTGGCGTCTACCACGGCATGCTCAGCCCAGAATCTGACATCTTCCATGGTGTCTGGCAGTGCCTGAATGCCAACGACTTTGGTGTTTGCATAGCCATCAAACTTCGACTCGTTAATCACACCTTTAATCACCGGTAAATTGAGTTCTGGATCAACCTGTAACTGAGCCAGGCCGGCACCTTTTAAAAACGCCTGCATTACACTGTCTGCCTGATCAGGCGTGTTCATAATGTCTTCCGTCATCTTCTGATAGGCTTTTAAAAAGCTGCCCTGCAGTTTGGCCATCTCAAAATCAAACTGGATATCCTGCATCGTAACGGTGTTGTTAGCGAAGCTGGCCACTTTAGTCGAAACCAGTACATCACCCAGCCCGGAGGTTTTATCAACACTGGTCACAGAGTCCATAACGACATTGTCTAACTTGGTTTCTTCACTGGTGGTGGGATCCATAATGGTCATAGTACCGATGGTAAAAGAAGCCACGCCGTCATACAGAGAGTTATCCCAGGCTTGCATTAAGCCAGTCTCTAAATCGGTAACGAGAGACACGTTTTCAATAGCTGCGATTTTGGCATCCTGAATAAACATATCTATATTCATCGCCTCAATGGTTTCGGAATCTATCGTATCACTGGTTAAACGCGCATTGCCCTGCCAACCAGTGGTTGAGACCATTAGAGCCATTTCAGGATGAGTGTAGCTAAACGCAGGGACCACATCATGGTAGGAAACACTGCCGAACAAGCTCACAATCCCCGTGGCTGAGTAGATGTACTCTTCGCCCTCGGGCAGCGCGAAGCGGGCTTCAGGATCGTCAATGGCCATCTTCACCTGCCAGTCTATCCAGCCCAGGCCCAATCCTGACTGGGTTAACAACGGGCCATGCTGGGCCTCAATCGGAATGGTCAGGGAAAGCTTTGGCTGTTCAACGTCATCGGCCTGCGGGCCAAATGCGGCGCCATCCAGACTGATAACCAAAGATGCGGTGGTTGAAAACCAGCTCTGTTCGCGGCTTTCAATGCTGGCCTCATAAAAGGGCTGCTCACTGATTTTTGCTGCGAATTCGTCTAATTGCTGATTGAACGAATTGCCCGCAAAATGAGGGCCCACCAGGCCAGCGACGACCGCTAACAGTAAAACTATAAGGGAAATTTTTTTCATTCTACTTCCTTGTTTCATCTACAACTAAAATTAAGCAACATTGATAAAACTGTCTGACTGAGTTTAATCAATGTTAATTTCTAAGACTGCTTGCACTATCAATCCATGTGCCAGCACTTTATCGTTTATTGCTATGAAGTCAAACCTTTAGGCCGCACTTCTGCCCAGATAAAAGTTTAATTTTGGTTAGCGATCTATGGTGTACACCACCGAGCCCAGTGGCGGTAAGGTAAGCTGTATGCGGGCGGTTTCGCCATTAACTATCATCTTGTTCGCTATTTGAGGTAAATTCAGGTGTTCTGTCAGGGCTATCTCACCCTGTGGTAATTGCCACTTTATCAGCAAATCCTTTGGCACGGTGAGCTCAATTGTGGCGGGTGTGGTGGCGTTAAAGTTAGCCGCAACAATCATGTGTTGGGTGTCTGTCCAGCGGGCAAACGCCAGCTGGGACGAGGAGTAGTCACTGTCATTGGCCAGACTCGCTGCATGCAGACTGTAATAATCGCCTCTCATGGCCGGATAGTCCGCCGAGATAGTAAGAACACGGCGGTAAAAGTCTCGCAGTGCCCGTTCTTTTTCTGTTAATTGTCCGCCATCAAAAGCCCCGTTATTCATCCAGCGCTGGTGGGCGGGCACACCGGCGTAATCAAAGATGGTGGTGCGCGACGGTTTGCCAAACCCCATATCTTCGCTGCCGTCTTCGCCCACTTCCTGGCCAAAGTAGAGCATGGTTGGTGAGCGGCTGATTAGTGCTGATACCACCATGGCCGGTTTGCCCTTGTCGGCATCCCCGGCAAATTCTGGGGCAGCTATACGCTGCTCGTCATGATTTTCCAGAAAATGCAGCATATGGCGCTCGATATCCTGCATGTCTGCCTGAATGGATACCAGATCTGCAGTATCGCCATGGCCCTGCATTATGGCTTTCAACGAGTCATAAAATGCCACTTTGTCGTAAAGATAGTCCATTTTGCCCAGGTGAAGATAATCACGGTAAAGGTGAGGCTGATAAACTTCGGCCAGTAAAAAAGCGTCCGGTTTTTTCATTTTAATCGACGAATTTAAATAAGACCAAAACGCTACGGGCACCATCTCGGCCATGTCGTAGCGAAAGCCATCTACGCCCTTATCGAGCCAGTAATGGGTGATATCACGGAATTTGCGCCAGGAATCAGGTACGTCTTTGTCCTGCCAGAAAGCGGCGTGGGCAGCAACGGATTGTTGTTCAAATCCTGCTGGCAGGGCCGGGAAGTCTTCGCTACCGTCGGGTTTAATACCGTAATTTACTTTAACGGTTTCATACCAGTCGTTGGCATCGGGCCGGGCTGCCCGTGCGCCATTGCCCGTCCACTTGGCCGGATTTTCCTCAAACTTACCATCAGCCAGCGGGTGGGGCTGGCCTCCAAGTGGTTGATAGCCGTTATCGGTGGCAGGCACCTGGAATGCCTCGCCCACTACGTAATAGAAGTTATTGTCCCGGGCATAAGTCACCGCGGTATGATCATGAGCGCCAAAGTCATCCACCCCGGCAGGGCTCGACAAAGACTCGTAGTTGCGTGCCACGTGATTAGGCACAATATCGATGATCACGTTCATGCCCTGGGCATGAGTTCGCGCAATAAGCGCTTCAAATTCAGCCAGTCTGTTGGCCGGATCAACCGCCAGATCGGGGTTTACATTGTAATAGTCTTTTACCGCATAGGGTGAACCTGCGCGGCCTTTTACCACATCCGGATCGTCATGACTGATGCCATACGCACTGTAATCATTAATCACTGCGTGGTGGGGAACACCGGTATACCAGATATGGGTGGTGCCCAGTTCCTTAATGCCTTGCAGTGCTTCATCGGTAAAATCGGCGAATTTGCCCACGCCGTTTTCTTCCAGCGTGCCCCAGGGTTTATTGGTGGTATTCTGGTTACCGAATAAACGGGTGAATACCTGGTATACCACGGGTTTGCCTGCTGCCGGGGCGGCTTGTTTTACAGAGGAGTCCTGGCTGACAGTCACGCTGGCCTCTTTAGTGGCTGGGGGTGTATTACACCCTAACAGTAACGTAGTCAGTACGGTGATGGAAAGACCGTTTCTGGCTTTGGTCAGGTAACAGTAGGGCATGGGCAGGCTCTCTCAATTGGATTTCACCCAAGCATAGCCGTTGATTTACCGTAAAAACACATACATACGTATTCAGCGGCGAAAGCCCGTCAGACGAGCTCCTGCCACGCGCAAGAATATCTAGCCCGGCAATAATGCCGCGGCAGCCAGTAAGGTCATGCCAATCACCAGCCAGCGGTAGTGTTTTTCGTTGATCCGCTTCACCAGCCAAATGCCCAGGTAAACGCCAGCAATAATCAGCGGTAAGGCAATCAGGTTAAGGGTAAAGCTCGGCCAGGTGATGGTTTCCCATACATACACATGAAAGGGCACCTTAAAGAGATTGATCACCAGAAAGAACCAGGCCGCAGTGCCGATAAATTCGTTTTTAGGCAGGCGCATACTCAGTAAATAAACGGCCATTACCGATCCGGCCAAATTGCCTACCATAGTGGTAAAACCGCCCAGCACTCCGGCCAGTATGGCAAACCAGGTGTAGTCTGGTATCGCGCCTTTATTACGCTCAAGCCACAACATCAGCCCCACACTGGCAAATATAATTACTGCCATAATTTGCATAAACAGGGCATCGTTAATGTGGTCGCCCAGCCAGGTGCCAATCAATACCCCCACAAACGCCGACGGAAAGAGCTTCATCAGGAACTGCCAGTTAGCATGGCGGTGATAATGATGCACGGCAAATATGTCGGCCATTATCAGCATAGGCAGCATGACGCCAGAGGAGTGCTTACCGCCGAATAGCAAAGCAAGTAGCGGAACAGACAGTAAGGTCAGGCCGTGGATCCCGGCTTTGGCCAGACCTACCATAAAGCCAATAACCAGCACCAACGCTATGTCAAACCCAGTGAGCGATTCAAAAATCAAAAGTAATTCATCCTAATTAAAAAGCAGCCTTACCCCTGTTATTTGTATCAGTATTGGGAAGACTATTGAACCACAAAGGAAACGGGAGAAGAAATCCGTTCATTGCTGAATTCACAAAATTTAAAGTATATAAATGACCAACACAACGACTCCCACAAATTTAACCGCATTTTTGTTGAATTTGTTATGTTGTAACGTATCTGTAAAATTCGTTGTTTTATCTTAACCGGCTTTCAAGAGATTGTTTTAGAAACGTAATAGTGTAATCGTATAAAAAATACCAATTTAAATTACTCTGGAGTCTCTTACATGTTTGCCCCTCTATTATCCCGGCGTAAACTTTTACAGCATTCTTTGCTTCTGTCTGGTTCTCTGGCGGCCACACGAGCCTTCGCCGATAGCTGGCCAACCCTGCCGCAATCCGATCTGTCTGGTGCTGAGCTGGCTGCAGATGAAGCCTACTGGCGTTCGGTAAGTGCGTTTTATAAAAAGACCGATGGCATTATTAATCTTGAGCATGGCTACTGGGGCAAGATGGCTTTGCCGGTGGAGCAGTCCTATATTGAGCTGACAAAAATGGTTAATCATCAGTTGTCGTTCTATGCGCGCAAAGACTGGTACGCCGATGCCAAGGCCTCAGTAGCAGCGATTGCGGATGCATTGGAAGTGTCGGCAGCAGAAATGGCCCTGACTCGCAATGCCACGGAAGCGATGCATAATCTCTTGTTCCAATATAAGGGCATAAAACCCGGCGACCGTCTGATGTGGGCTGATATCGACTATCCTGCCTTCCAGCGCACCATGGCCGCACTGGCAGAACAACGCGGCGCTACAGGTGTAGAAATTACCTTGCCTGCGCAAGCCTCCAAACAGCAATTGTTGGAAGTGTATCAGGAGAAGATCCGCAGCACAGCTAACCTGAAACTAATGATCCTCACCCATGCTTCCAATCAACACGGGCTAATATTACCGGTGGCCGAAATCGCGGCTTTTGCCAAACAGCATGGTGTTGATGTGATCTGTGACTGCGCTCAGTCGTGGGGCCTAATCGACTTTACCCTGCCAGAACTGAATGTTGACTGGGCAGTATTTAACCTGCACAAGTGGATTGGTTCGCCGGTTGGCGTTGGCGCCCTGTATATGCGTAAGGGCACACTGGATAAAGTCGCGCCGTATCCGGGCGAGTCTGATCCAGACAACACCCTTGTGCATAAGCGCGTGCATATGGCTACGTCTAACTTTGCCGCCTTTCTCGCTGTGCCGGATGCTATCCGCTTTCACAATAAGGTTGGTCCGGCGGCGAAAATGGCGCGCTTAAAATACCTGCGGGAACGCTGGGTGAGCAAAGCCCGTAACATGCCTCATATCGAAGTACTTGGCGCTACCGACGATGCCAGTGCCAGCGGCATGGGCGCTTTTCGTCTGGCCGGGCAAACCCGCCGCGAACAAATTACGCAACTGCAGCAGCGCCTGGAGAATGAATTTGGGGTATTCACCGTGGGTCGTCACGACCTCTCCAGCGGCAGCTGTATCCGCGTTACGCCTCAGGTATTTACTACCTTACAGGAAATTGATGCGCTGGTTGATGCACTCGCCAGCCTTGCTTAAACCGGGCCTTCAAAATAACGTTATATCGTAGGCATTTTTATCCTGTGTGACTGTTACAAATAGATGAATTTTAAAAGATTTTTGATTCATCTATTTGTCAGGGAATGGTCATGGAAATGTCATTGAGCGGGTCTAACCTGACGCGCCAAATATCCCTATAAAATCACACAGGAAACACAACCATGAACCCAACCCGCTTTAAGCAGCGCTCGCTGCTGGCTTTGTCAGTACTGGCCGCGATGGCCGGTACGCCCGTTTTGGCCGAAGCAATGAATGCACCGGCGGCTCAGCCAGATGAAATTGAAGAAGTCACGGTTGTTGGCCGCAGCGTATCTTATGCCAACAACGCCACCGAAGAATCTATGCTCAAGCAACAAAGCAGTATGACCAGCGTGCTGGCGACCATTGATAACCTGCCAGGCGTGCTGATTAACGAGGGCGATACCTTTGGTTCCGATGATTGGTCTACCAGTATCTCAATTCGTGGTTTTTCCGTTGACCTCGACCAGCAACAAATCGGTATGACCGTTGACGGCATTGCCAATGGTAACTCTAACTACGGTGGTGGTGCCAAAGCCAACCGTTATATCGATACCGAAAACCTGCGTGCAGTAGAAGTGTCGCAGGGTACCGCAGATATTGCCTCACGCTCACACGAAGCGCTTGGTGGAACCATTAACTTCACCACCATTAATCCGGGTGTGGAAGAGCAGCTCACCGTAAGCTCTACCTTTGGTGAGTTTGACGCACAGAAATTATTCATGCGCTATGAAACCGGCGAAATAGCGGCCGATACCTATGCCTGGATCAGCATGTCGACCCAGGAAAACAGCGACTGGATGACCCACACCGCCGAAAATACCCGCGATCACATGGCCGCTAAGTTTGTTAGCTACCTGAGCAACATGGATATTACCGGATATATTTCTTACGATGATACTCACGAAGACAACTACCAGCGCATTTTCAGCCTTGAGCAGTTTGCCCAAAGCCCGGCCTGGGATGAACTAACGGGTAACTGGACCGGCGTACCTTATATCGATCAGTCTTATCGGCGTGGCTGGTCAACCCTGCGCGAAAATCTGTTTGCGTACCTTGAAGCTAACATGACCTTTGGCGACGTGGATGTAAAAGCCAACGCTTACTGGCACAAAAATGAAGGCCGTGGTGACTGGGTACCGCCTTACATCGTCGACGTTAACGATGATGGCAGCGAAGGCCATTCGGAGCTGGTACACGGTAATACTTACGAAGGCGGCGCGGCATTAGGCCAGATCTTCTTTGTTGACGCAAACGGCAACTCGTTGTCACCAACGGCTGATTGCGAGAGCTCTCTGACCTTCCCTTACGGCGGTGGCGGTGCTGTGTACGATCCGGCCTGTTATCCGGCGAATGCGATTCCGGTTGGCTCTTACCGTCACACCAACTACGACAAGCAGCGTACCGGTATTAATATCGATGCGGTATGGGTTGCGCAGATTGGCGATATGGAAAACACCCTGCGTGCCGGTTTGTGGTATGAAGATTACGAGCGTAAAGAAAACCGTAGCTGGCAGAAAATCATCGATTCACGCATTGGCTATCAGTTCGATGAAACGCCTTACTGGGTGCAATACAGCAGCGAATTCCCGGTTGAAACCTTAATGTACTACGTGGAAGATGAAATCGACCTGGGCGTGGCCACACTGCGCGTTGGGGCCAAGAAATTCAACGTTGATATTGAGAAAAAAGACTTGTTTGTACCGGCCAACAGTCTGTCGGTAGAGTCTGACTCTGATGTGCTGTTCTCCGCGGGTGTGGTAGCGCCGGTGATGGATGGCGTTGAGGTATTTGCTGGCTTCGCGCAGAACTATGCGGCAATCAAAGACGGCGTACTGGAAAGCAGTTCAGTGGATATTTCTTCGGTTGAACCGGAAACCGCTGACAACATCGACCTTGGTGTGCGTTATGTGGCGGCTGATATCAGCGCCAGCTTAACCTACTACAGTATCGACTTTGATAACCGCATTACCTATCAAAGTGCTGAAGAAGCGGGTGGTGTTGACTACTTAGGGGAGCTGGATGGTACTTACGTAAACGTCGGTGGTGTGCAGTCAGACGGTATTGAAGTGGCAATGGACTACAGCATAACCGACAAGCTTGGTCTGTATTTCTCGTACACGCATAATAATTCAGAGTACAAAGACCCGGCAGCCTCTACCGGCTTTGTGGATGGTCAGCGCGTGGTTGGCTCAGCCGAAGACATGTTTGTGGTAAGCCTCGACTACACCGCCGATGTGTACAACATGGGTCTTTCCACCAAGTATGTGGGCGAGCGCTCAGCGGGCTCGTTTGAGGTAGACTCCTATACCGTAGCCGACTTCTATCTGGGCGCGGTTGTTGACTCACCGGTTCAGGGGATCAGCAATATCGATGTTCGTTTAACCATCAACAATTTGTTTGATAGCAGCTATTTAGGCACGGTTGTTAACGGGGGCGCCTGGATTGGCGCGCCGCGTACCGCCGCGTTAAACTTAAAAGCAAGCTTTTAAACACCATTGCAGCCAGGGCAGTGTTACGCTTCCCCGAAAAAACGACCCAAAAACGCCGGTATCTTACCGGCGTTTTTTTATTGCCTGGGCAGAGATGGGTATTGGGTAATTGGTGTATAAGAGTTGCACAATTTTAATCGTTTTAGCTGGTCTTACCAGACTCCTCGGGTTGCTAATGCGGTGCTTGAAAAATCGTCAAATTCTTAGACTAAAGTACTGTTTTTAAAACAATATTAACATAATTTAAAGATGCTGATATATGTAGAGTAAGAGGGTATTTATTTAAATCTATATCAACTTCTTCTTATGTAAATTATCACTGGTTTAGCGTTTTTTTATATCGTTTAATAGTACTTAATCTAACCCCACCTATTATTTCTTTCACCATGTTTAAAGGACTCTTTACCACTATCAGTGGCCGGCTCTATTCAAGTATAGCTGCGGTGCTGCTGGCAATACTGGCACTGGAAGCCTTCAGTTTATATAACGCCTATAACGACGCGGTAAACGCCCGTCAGCGTGAAGTGCAGAGCCTGGTGCAGTCAGCAATCAGCCAATTGAATACTTATCATCATCTGGTGTTAAGCGGTGAGCTTAGCGAGAGCCAGGCGCAGGAGC
>NZ_CAJXQY010000162.1 GCF_913058315.1 uncultured Alteromonas sp.
CATGTACCACGTTATTTTCTTTATCAAAGGGTAGCGTGCCGGATACATACAACACATTATCGGCCATTGAACCGGGTACAAACGGTGCAATGGGGTTACCTGTCCCTGGTGGAATGATTGACGTTTTACTCATGGTGTTATTCCTTAAACTGATGCGTTGGTTGAATGAGATGAAGCAAATAATTCACAAAAATCGCTAACGGTGGATACCCAGCCAAAAAAGGTTTCAATGTTAAACAGCGCGGCTTGCTGGATCGCAGGGGGGCCGGCCTGGTGAGTGGCATCGGCCAGGACCACACCAAAATATTCCAGAAAGAAGCCGTCCCGCAGGGTCGATTCCACGCAAACGTTGGTTGCAATGCCGGTGAAGACCAGGTTTTTAATGCCGCGGCTGCGCAGGATGCTGTCCAGACTGGTGTTGTAAAAACCACTGTAGCGGGGTTTGGCAATCACGATATCGCCGGGCTGGGGGGAAAGCTGGTCAACCAATTCGTAATCCCAGCTGCCTTTGGCCAGTAATGTACCCATGAGTTCAGGGTGTTTACGCATGGTTTTCAGCGCGTTGGACTTATACCAGTTGGGTGAGCCGGGCCCTCCGGCTTCCTGATACTGCTGGTCCCAGCCATTTTGGAAAAATACGATGGGCATGCCTGCTGCTCTGGCGGTATTGATTACTTTAAGCGTGCTTTCTATGACCGGCCCGGTGGCCGACACATCAAAGCCGGCTTTATCCAGATAGCCGTCTTTGCTGGCATAGGCATTTTGTAAATCCACCACAATCACGGCTGTCAGAGCCGGATCCAGGGCGAGTGGTTCAGGTTTGGCTGGCAATACCGGCACGCCGGGGGCCGGGGCTTTGTCGGCCTGAAAATAGCCGGCTATCTCTATGGGCTGATTGGCTGACATCAGGCGGCTCCTGACGCATCATAAAGATGCTGACGTGACTTCATCAACGGTTGAATCTTGTTACCAAAGTCATCCATCCCCTGAATAAAGTCATCGAAGGTCAGTAACACGCCTTCACAGCCGGGCACGGTGTCAATTTCATCGAGCATGGCGGCCACGGAGGCATAAGAACCAACCAGCGTGCCCATATTCAGGTTTACCGCAGATGTTGGGTCGGTCATATCCCGGACATTGGTATCTTTCCCTGATTTTTTATCGGCGGCGCCCTGTTGCGACATCCAGTCGAGTGCAGCCTGATCTTTCCCCGCTTTGTAGTGCTCCCACTTTGCCATGGCTTTTTCATCGGTTTCATCGGCGATAATCATGATCAGTACCGCTGAGGTCACGGTGCGTTGTTCTTTATCGGCCGCGGCAATGAGTCGTTCAGCGGTGGGGGCAAACGCGGTGGGGGTATTGAGCCCTTTACCAAAACAAAAATTGTAGTCTGCGTGTTTTGCCGAAAAGCCCATGCCGGCGGCACTCTGGCCAGCGCAGATTAGCGGGATCTTACCCTCGGGTTTAGGCAGCATACAGCAGTCGTCCATTTGAAAATGTTCGCCTTTAAAATCACTTTTACCGGTTTCCCACAGTTCTTTGACGACAGTGATATATTCTTCGAGATACTCGTAACGATTGCCGAAGAACTCATCGCCGGGCCACATGCCCATTTGTGAATACTCAGGTCGCTGCCAGCCGGTAACCAGGTTGACGCCAAAACGGCCGTGGGAGATAGAGTCTATGGTGGCTGCCATACGCGCCATAATGGCAGGGGGCAGCACCAGTGTTGCTGCGGTGGCATATAGTTGGATTTTGCTGGTCACAGCGGCCAGCCCGGCCATTAAGGTGAATGACTCGAGATTATAATCCCAGAACTCAGTTTCGCCGCCAAACCCGCGCAACTTGATCATTGAAAGGGCAAAGTCCAGCCCGTAGTGTTCTGCTTTCAGTACGATTTCCTTATTTAAATCAAAGGAAGGTTTGTACTGCGGTGAATTTTTTGAAATCAGCCACCCATTATTGCCAATTGGAATAAATACGCCTATATCCATTTTCATTCTCGCTTCGTTGCTTAGGTTTGAAACGTCAGCTGAGTTCGTCCTCCCGGTCGAGCCGTGTTACTGACAGCGTGCAATAATCGTACAGCAGGAAGTGCGCCAATATTTTTAGTTGCTAAATATCATATGGTTATGTTTTTGTTAAGGTCGAAGTTGGACCAATTGGTCCAATTTGGTTCACTTCCACAAAGGCAACTGATCGCTTCTGGTGCAATTTCTTTGTGGCAGAAAATGCATTACTCTGCGGCATAAGCAATTTAAGGTGAGACAAGCGAAGCGCATGACTTCTTCGAATAATGATCCAGTTAAGCCGGAAAAATCCCCGCGGGTGTTTAAACCCGACACGCAGAAAAAACGTCAGGAAGCGTTAAAAAACAAACGCAATCGCATTATGAGTGCGGCGTTAATGCTTTTCTCTAAACATGGCGTGAACGGCACCACCGTAGAGCAAATTGCCGAGGCCGGTCAGGTATCAAAATCGAATTTGCTTTACTACTTCGCCAGTAAAGAGCAGTTGTATATCGAAGTGATTCAGCACTTGCTGGATGTCTGGTTAAGTCCACTGAAGTCGTTTGAGGCGCACCAGGATCCTATTGAAACCTTGTCTGACTATATAAAGGTGAAACTTACCCTGTCGCGTGATCATCCGGCAGAATCCAAGTTGTTTTGTATGGAAGTCGTGCAGGGCGCACCATTACTACTAAACGAATTGGAATCCCCCTTGTGTGAGTTAGTGGACGCCAAAGTTAAAGTTATCAACAGCTGGATTGAACAAGGTAAGTTGTTGCCGGTGGACCCTTACCACCTGATTTTTAGTATCTGGGCAATCACCCAGCATTATGCCGATTTCAATGTGCAAATTACGGCGGTTACGGGCAACGATCTTAACCAGCCTGAATTCTTTAATCGTACACTGGCATCCGTTAAGCAAATCATCCTGGGCGGCATTACCCCACAACCCCAGGGTTAGTGGAGCGATGCGTGGCTGACAGCTGGAAATTAGCGGTTGTGTGATGCGCTGTAGTGGCCGCCCCGGGCAGAGTTTGCTATTCTGCGCGCCTGATAAATCCACTACTCCAATTGAAGCGTTTTTGTATGCAACAGGCAATGAACCGGGCCCCAGAATGTGATGAAGATGCGGACGTCGCACCGCTAATGTCGCTGTTTGATGCGACCTTTGCAGCGCAGTTCAATACACGTCTTATCCGAGGTGAGGACGAGCCGGTTTATCTGCCCGCCGGGCCACAAACGCCCTATCATCAGGTGGTCTTTGCCCACGGTTATTTTTCCAGTGCGCTACATGAAATTGCCCATTGGTGCATTGCCGGCGAACAGCGTCGATTGTTGGAAGATTATGGCTACTGGTACTGCCCCGATGGCCGTGATGCCAGTCAACAGCTGGCGTTTGAACAGGTAGAAGTAAAACCTCAGGCCATTGAATGGGCCATGACCATTGCCGCGAACCGCCGCTTTCAGGTGAGTACCGATAATTTAAATGGCGCCGAACCAGACCGCGAAGGGTTTACCCGTCGTGTCCGAGAGCAACTGCTCCGCTATCTGGAAACCGGCTTTCCGCCCCGGGCCAGCCAGTTTATTAATGCGTTGCGAAATAAGTTTAACGGTCCGGTGTTATGTCAAACCTGGCTAAATAAGGAGTATCCGCAATGAGTAAAGCCTTTCGATTAGGCGTGGTAATCAATCCGTTCGCCGGTATTGGCGGTGCGATGGCGCTTAAAGGCAGTGATGGCGATACTATTCGTCAGCAGGCGCTGGCGGCGGGAGCGACCAAACTGGCCAACGAGAAAATGACCCGGGCACTGAGCAAGCTAACAGACTTTGCGCAGCTTTGTGTACTGACGGCCAGCGGCGAAATGGGCGAGACCTGTTGCGCAGCGCTGGGGTTCGATTATAGCGTGATTTACACCAGCCAGAGCACCGAGACCACGCATACTGATACGGAAAACGCGGTGCGGGAATTGGTAGAGCAAGGCGTCGACTTAATTCTGTTTGCCGGCGGCGATGGCACGGCGCGCAACGTGTGCAGTATCGTTGATGATAAAGTGCCTGTGCTCGGCGTGCCAGCGGGCGTTAAAATTCATTCCGGGGTGTATGCGGTCACGCCATCGGCAGCCGGTGATGTGGTGGCCAAAATGCTTACCGGTGAATTGGTGAGTGTGCGTCAGGCAGAGGTCCGCGACATAGATGAGTCAGCATTCCGGGAAGGCAAAGTACGGGCCCGGCATTATGGTGAAATGCAGGTGCCTGATGAACTTACTTACGTGCAGTCGGTAAAGATGGGCGGCCGTGAGGATGAGTCAATGGTCATTAACGACATTGCCGAATACTTAAGTGAAATGATTGCCGACGATGACGAACATGTATATGTCATGGGGTCAGGTTCCACCGTGGGGGAAGTGATGGCCCGGTTGGGGCTGGCCAATACCCTGCTGGGGGTGGATGTGGTCAAAAACGGCGAGGTCATCGCCGCCGACGTGACCGCCGCACAGTTGCTTAAGCTGGTCAGTGACTCTCCGGCCCGGCTGGTGATCACCGCCATAGGCGGACAGGGTCATATCTTTGGCCGCGGCAATCAGCAGCTAAGCCCGGATGTATTAAGGGCCATTGGTCGTGACAACATTCTGGTAGCGGCCACCAAACAAAAACTTCAGCAACTGGAAGGCAGACCATTACGCAGCGATACCGGCGACGAGGAGCTCGATAGCGAACTGGCCGGGATTATTGCAGTAATAACCGGTTATGACGACCGGGTGTATTATCCGCTGCAGTAGTAACAGCAATTAATTAACGAAAAATAAGCGAGACACTATGCAACAACAGGTTAAAGCCAGCGATGCTTTTGTTAATGCCGTAGCCACTATCGATAGCGCACTGGACAGTGTGGTGGACCATGGCAGTGACGATGAGTTGTTTATTGCCAGTTATCTGCAAGGACACTTTGCGGTGGAAGCACGCAAGCTCGAACTGGATGAAACGGCGTCGGTGGAAAAGCTCAGTCACATCATGCAGCAAAGCCTTGAGCAGGCGTTTGCCAACAACGAGCTGGAGCCGGCTGATCAACAAGCAGTAACTGTGTTGTGGCAAAAATTGCTGACCAGCCTTTAAGATGTGGCAGGACTTTGCCGCTTGTTACGGCTACCCCCGCATTTTACAAGGGCAGTTAAGCTGGTGCGATAATTGCAGACTCTGAACTGTTAACACAGGTTGGATCCCATTATGCGTCAATATTTTCTGCGAACGACTTTTCTTACAGCTTTACTGGCCACCACGTTACTGGGGGGATGCAGTTCTGCGCCGCCGGTGATGGAAATGACCAATGATCAGGTGCCGGTACCGGCGCTGGGCAACGTGGAATATCACACCTATGTGCTGGCCAACGAACTGTTTGCTAATGTGCGTCCGGCCCGGCAAATCCGCTATGCGGTAACTGGTTTCGTGCCGGTTGACTCGCTGACCTACGATGAGACCTTTCAGCACCCGCTGCAATTACTCGGGCATCAACTGGAAGAGGGGATCCTCACCGAAGCCACAAAACGTGGATTTACTGCTCAAGAGTTTAAGCTGACGAACGATATAATAGTAGGAGAAAAGTCCGATAAGGTCTTGTCGCGCGATATTGACCAGTTATCTGCTATGGAGCGGGTCGACTTTTTTATTACCGGCACGCTGGTTTATCAGCAGGAAGGGGCTATGGTTAACGCGCGTATTATTAATGCCCGGACCCGCGATGTGGTGGCAGCCGCAACGCGCTTTTTCCCGGCAGAATTATTTTGGCTGGATGAGCAGGTGACAACCCGTAATGGCCGGCTATATCGTACAGAGAATAAAGGGTAATCATTATGCAAAGGGCAGCAAGGGCAACACGACTTGGCATACTTCTGGTGGCAACTGCCACGGCAGGCTGTCAGAGTATGGACGAGGAAATGGTGCAAACCACTGCGCCTGAAAAAATGCCGGCGCTCAATGTGGTGGATATTACTGCCGCCGATCGCGCTAATCATCAGCCCATTATGGCCGAAGACGTTGATAGCTTTGGCGCATTGGGCCAGCCCCCTTTGTACTCGAGTGTGCAGGGTGCCTATAAAGGACGCCCGTTAACCAAGCACGTTGGCGATTATGTTAAGGCCCTGACGCAGGATCTCATCGCTAACATGGAATATGTCACCAATAAAACACCGGTGGGCGTTACCCATTTTGCATTGCTGGATTCCGATCTGCAGCAAACCAATTTACTCGGCCAGCAAATGGCTGAATCCTTTGTACATGAACTGCATAAATTCCGCATTCCGGTGATCGATTACAAAGCCACCGACTTTATCCGCATTACCGAAGAGGGCGACTTTGTGCTTACGCGCGATTACCTTGAACTTGATGCCAGTTTACCCATGGAGTACGTCCTTACCGGCACGATGGCTAAACATCAGGGTGGGGTGATGGTGAATGCCCGAATTATTGGTATTCAGTCGCGGGCTGTGGTCGCCAGCGCACAAATGCTGATCCCTTTTTATGTGGCAGATGCGCTGATCCCCAGTGATGGCAGCGAGCGTGGTGGTATGCGTGATGGTGTTAAATTAAGCCGGGGGTAATGATGCGCCAGTTATTTGCCAGTCTTTTAAGCGTAATGGTGCTTAGTGGTTGTGCCAGCCAGCCTGAAACCGGTTATTTCTGGTTTGGTAACGAGGATGAAACGCCCCCTCAGGCAGGTCAGTCGCAGGTGCGCCCTCCTAAGGACAGCGGCCTGGAGTACCGGCCTGACTCCCGTGATATCGAAATGTATCGCGTTCAGCAGAATGTTCGGGGCTATCAGGACCCACTGCAAACCGGTTTTACGCCCGGAATTACCCATAAAGCACTCAACGATTATGCCGCCAGTCTGGCCATGGCATTGATGGAGGGGTCGGTGCAGGTGAATACCGATGAACTTGTCGGGATTGCCAGTTTTGTCCGCTTTAACCGTTCCTTGCGTGAAACCACCATTTTGGGCAACCAGCTCTCCGAATACCTGATTGCAGAGTTACAGCAATACGGGCTGGGAGTGGTGGACTTCAAACTGGCCAACAGCCTGGATGTGACCGGTTATGGCGATCTTGCACTGAGCCGCGAGGGACGCCGAATCGCAAAACGCATGGAAATGGATCACATTCTTACCGGTACGCTGGTAGAACAGCCGCGTGGCGTGAATGTGAATGCGCGGATCATCTCTATTGATAAACAACGGGTGGTAGCCAGTGCCAATGTGTTTATTCCGTCTTTTGTGGTGACCTCGCTGGTGCCTATGGCGCCGGTTATCGACACCGAATAGCTTTACGCCTCCGGCGGGCGCTTGAAGGTGCGAAGCATAAACCTTTCAGGGGCCAGCGCCTGCAACAGAGTTTCGCTCATTGGCAGGGGCTCGTGACAAAGCTGACTGGCCAGGATTTCTGCCATCAGTGGCGCTGTGGTCAGCCCTCTTGAGCCAAGACCGGTCAGCACAAGTAAATCCTGTTGGTCAGTGGCAACCTCATACTGACTGACATGCTTGCCTTTATACAACTCCCTATACCGTTCTGTGGTTTTGTGTGGCGGTATAACCGCACCCACTACTGGTTGATGATCGGCGCTGCCCAGGCGTATTGAAGCTCTGGCATTATGATCATGTTCAATGGCCTGAGCCCAATCATAGCCAGCCAGTGCTTTAGCGTGGGTGGCCAGGTTTTGTGCGCTCTCCTCAGCTCTGGCCGTGGTACTGGTGTCGCCTTTTATATAGGTAGAACCCAGCGCGTGGCGGCCTTCCCACCCCGGAGTTAAGTAGCCTTTATGGCACAGCACTGTTTTAAGCTCATGCAGCGGCGCTTGTTCGGGAATGGCTTCTACCTGGCCACGCACCGGTCTTAGCGGTAAGTGAGCCAGCGCGTCCATTTCGGCGCACTCATGACCGGCGGCAATGACTATGCGGTCTGCACGGTATGATTCATCTTCGCTTTCCAGCAGCACCGACCCGTTAGCGGTGGTAAGGGACACTCGCTGATTATAAAACTCACTTAGTAGGCCTGTTTCACGAGCTGCCTTAAGTTGAGCTTCAACCACTTCGGCCGGGCATAACCAGCCGCCCTGAGGCACAAACAGCCCCTCATGTTGTATATCAATACCACTTAGCGTACTGGCCTCAGTGGCAGTTACGGCCTGTACCAGTTGCTCAGGCCATAAGTCTTTATGTAAGAGGTTTTGCTGGCGCTTTTGCACCTCTTCACTAAAACCCAGTAACAATACACCGCAGGGCTGCCAGGTAAACGTCAGGCCCCGGGCAGCGAGCGCGTTATAGTAACGTCTGGCATATAAAAAACCATGGGCCTGAATAAGCGCCGGATTACTCTGATCGGCCTGCAGTTGCGGATAAAAACCGCCCTGGCGGTTACCCGATGCGCCATCGGCCGCCGCCGGGGCCTGACCAAATAAGCTGACTTTAATGCCGCGCTGACACAAGGCCAGTGCCAGAGTTGTACCCGCCAGACCTGCGCCAATAATGGCAATGTGCTGTGCGGCGCTGGCGGGCGTATCCGGGAAGCGATAATGCCACGGGGTAGTTACCCGCCTGGCCGGCGGAGTAGTGAGCACGCCAGTGAGCATATCTCGTTTACGGCCAAAACCATTGCGCTTGGCAATGTCGAATCCGGCTTTCCTTAAGCCTCGCTTTACCACTCCTGCGGCGGTAAAGGTAGCCAGAGTTGCGCCGGTTTTACTTAACCGGCCCATCTGACTGAACAGCGCGTCGGTCCACATGTCCGGATTTTTACTGGGGGCGAAGCCATCTAAGAACCAGGCGTCTACCAGACCGTCCTGTGGACAGTGCCATAGTGGTAATAACTCGTGTACATCACCGAGCCATAAATCGATGCTGGTGTGCCAGGCATCGAAATGCATACGGTGACAGCCAGTCAGTGCCGGTGGATACTGACTAACCAGAGCGCCGACTTCCTTGCTCACAGACGGGAAGACAGCCAGCGCATTTTGCAAGTCGGTGACTGCCAGTGGGAATTTTTCAGTACTGAGGATAAATAAGCGCTTTAACGGATGCTCGGGATGAGCGGCTCTGAATTGCTTAAACTGCTGCATGGCAATAATGCAGTTGAGCCCGGTACCGAACCCGGTTTCGGCAATAATAAAGTGCGGAGTCTGCCAGCTTAACCAGCGTTCAATCAGGTCGTTGCCCTCAATAAATACATGCTGGGTTTCGTCGCAGCCGCTGTCGTTGGAGAAATAGACATCATCAAAGCTGTCTGCAATCGGGGTCCCCGATTCGTTAAAATGGACGTTGGCAGATTGCAGGCGTTTACTCATAGTGTTGCGGTTCGGGTCAATCGTTGAAAGCGCGCTATAATATCAGTAATAGTTAATGCATAACAGAAATCGAACCTGAAGCCGACATCGCGGTCGAAATACACTAC
>NZ_CAJXQY010000163.1 GCF_913058315.1 uncultured Alteromonas sp.
AAATTTACTTCTCAGACTTTCAGTAACTGAAGGGCGGTCTTTCTCAAGTATGAACAGGTCAATAAAATTGCGATTGATCACTTTAGCCTGCAAGCAACCAAAGGTGCGCTCTGCCGCCGGGTTAAACTCAATAATGTTGCCGTCGAGGTTGATGGTAACAATACTGTCCATGGACGAGTTGAGGATAGCGCTTTTACGTTTTTCACTGCTTTTAAAGTCGCTTAACAGTGAATCCCGCTGGGTCATTTCGTATTGTACGCGTTCGATAACACGATTGTACTGACGGGCAATCTGGCCGACTTCGGTAAAAGGCTCTTCGGGGACCCGCTGGTTAAAGTTAGCTTGCCGTTCCTGTTTATGCATTGAATTGAGCAGATCGAGCAACTCGGTTGTAGCGTTGTGTTCAGACACATTCATGCCAAGGTATTCCTGTTCCGCACTGACCCGCAATGGAATAAACCGGTTGATAAAGTGCAGCGCCAGCCAGGCCAGCGTAAAACTGAATAAACCAACGACAGTAATTCCGATTAGCTGAATCGCTAACTGGGCCCAGAAAGACGCCGAGAAAACAGTAATAGACTGATGAAAAAACGCCACCGCCAGCGTGCCCCATACCCCGGCGAATAAGTGAGCCGGGACGACACCCAAAGCATCATCGAGACGCATTTTTAACATTAGTCGTTCGCCAGCGTACATCACCAGCCCGGCGATAATACCAATGAGTGCTGCCGCAGCGGGGACGACCACATCAGCACTGGCTGTAATAGCCACCAGACCGGCAATTACGCCGTTGAGCATAATACTGACATCCAGAAAGCGGTGACGGGTAACAAATAATGCGCTGGCGCTGAGACCGCCAAACGCCGCGGCTATGCAGGTATTGACCAGAATTACCGGTACCTGCTCGTTCAGTGTCAGGGTGCTCCCCCCATTAAAACCAAACCAGCCAAGCCAGATGAGTAGGGTACCGAGCACCGATAAGGGCAGGTTGCTGCCAGCAGGGAAGGTATGATTATCATCGAAACGTCCGGTCCGGGCGCCCAGCACGATAATCGCCGCCAGGCTCACCCAGCCCCCGACTGAATGCACCACGGTGGAGCCGGCGAAATCAACAAAGCCCAGGCTTTCAAGCCACCCCGGGTTTTGTGGCGAATACAATGAGCTCCAGGCCCAGTGACCCACGAAGGGATAAATAAGCGTACACAAAACGATAGTGATAACCAGATAACCGCGATAGGACATGCGTTCTGCAACCGCACCCGATACCAGAGTCGCCGCCGTACCACAAAACATCAGTTGAAAAAGAAAGAAGCTGTATTGCCAGGGGCTGTGGTTTGCACCAAAAAGGAACTCCGATGTGCCGAAATAACCCAATGCTGACTCACCAAACATGATGGCAAACCCAAACATCCAGAAGATTATCGACGAGACGATAAAGTCAGACAGGTTTTTAGCCGCCACATTTATACTGTTTTTGCTGCGTACTTTGCCTGTTTCCAGACATAAAAAGCCCGCTTGCATGCAAAATACTAAAATCGCAGCGAACAATAACCAGCCTGTATCCAAAATGTCACCTTTTTAACGCAGATAGTGTGAGGTCACCCTCTATCACCGACTACAATACAAACTTATAATTAAGCAATAATCGTACCTCTCAAATATGGGGGGCGACTTAGTCATTAATCTTGTGAATACGTATGCACAGAGTTGGCGTAACGGCTAACTCCCGTTAGTATTTAAATCATTGTTAACAGACTGTTGCGTGAAGCCTATGACGGGACTTTGCCAATTGATGGCAGTCAGATTCTGCATCCTATTTCCAATGATGAGACTTTTTGTCATTGTTATCGCCGGTACTCAGTTGCTAGCTGGGGTACCGGCGATGTTTTTTATACTGCAGATTCGACGTCGGTAATACAGGATAATAGCCCTATGAAATTAACTCTGCCCGCAGCGTCAGTGCTGTTTACTTTATCTCTGGTTGGTTGCAGTACTACCGAAAAGGTGGTGCATGAAGAGATTTACGGTACCAAACAACCCTTTGCTGGCGAAGCGGTGTATTTTGTCCTGACGGATCGCTTTGTGGATGGTGATCCAGCCAACAACCAGGTGCACCAGGGAGGTGAGAATCCGACCTGGCAACTGCGCCTCGATGGTCCGGACGGTCAGTATGCTAATGTGGGGTACATGGGCGGTGACCTGCAAGGCGTATTGAACAATACCGATTACATCGGCGAGATGGGCTTCACTGCGGTGTGGTTATCACCGGTGCTTGATAATCCTGACGAAACCTTCACCGGTGATGAGCAGATAACCTTTGGCGGACAATTCAAAGACGGTGGGAAAAGTGGTTACCACGGCTACTGGGCAACGAATTTCTACAAGGCCGACGAACATCTGGTCAGTGACTCGTTAAGTTATGCCGATTTTACCCGCGCCATGCGCGGACAGGGCTTTAAAACAGTGTTTGATATTGTCGCTAACCATGGCACGCCAAGCTGGACAATGCCGGTTGATCAGCCGGGTTATGGCGAGCTGTATAACGCGGACGGCGAGCTGGTGGCCGATCACATGAATCTGGCCCCTCAGGATTTATCACCAGAAACCGAACCCTTGCATGCCTTTTTTCATCCTTTCCCGGATCTGGTGAAACTGTCCAACCTGAATGAACACAATCCGGCCGTACAGGATTATCTGATCAACAGTTATTTATACTGGATTGAGCAGGGCGCGGACGCATTCAGAATCGATACCATCCGTCATGTTTCCCATAGTTTCTGGCGCACCATGGCGGAGCGGATCCGGGCTGAGCATCCGGGATTTTACATGTTTGGTGAAAGCTTTCAGTACGACGCGAATTTTATAGCACAGCACACACAACCTAAAAATGGCGGTATTGCAGTGTTGGACTTTCCACTGCAAAAAGCCATGGTCGGTGTGTTTGAGAACGCCGAGAGTAGCTTTGCCGACCTGTCTCAGCACCTTTATCTGACCCATGGTCCTTACCATAACCCATACGAACTCACGACCTTTTATGATAACCACGACATGGCACGAATGAATGCCAGTGACGAAGGGTTTATTGACGCCCATAACTGGCTGTTTACCGCCAGAGGGATCCCGGTTGTGTACCAGGGCTCTGAATTTGCATTTATGAAGGGCACCGCCGAACACGCTGGGAATCGTAACTATATTGGCCAGGCGTTACTGGAAGAGCAACGGGAACACCCCATTCGGCAGGCATTAACCGCTATTGCCAACGTGCGTAAAACAACACCGGCGCTGCAACGTGGGCTGCAGTACAATCTCAAGCTTGTGGGCGATCAGGCTATGTTTTACCGGGTGTTGGTGGAAAGTGGCATGAGCCAGATTGCGTTGGTGATGCTTAATAAAGGCGATGAGCCCGTCACACTAACCGCCGATGAATTTGTTGAAGCGGGTGAGTGGCAGGAGCAACTTACCGGGCAGCCGGTTGAAACTCGGCAGGGCACGCTTACCGGTACGGTACCGGCTCACTCAGTACGAGTATTTGTGCGCAATCAGCCTATCCGTGACCAGGCATTTATCCAGGCCTTACTTAATCAGATGGCCCGCCAGTAAACAACCCCGGCCAGTCTGACTATTTAGCGCGACAGCCGCAGGACTGGCGAACCACCAGGTTAGTGGCCAGTAAATGGTCATCTGTAGGGTGACCTTCTATTGCCAGCAACAGGTTTTCCACCAGTTTTTCGCCGGCCTGCGCCGTGTTTTGCTGCACGGTGGTCAGGCCGGGCGTAGTAAATGCGGCTAACTGGATATTATCGAACCCTACTACCGCGATGTCTTCGGGTACCCGAACACCGGCTTCTTTAAGCTGCTGAAGCACACCCACAGCAATAATGTCAGCGGCACATACAATGGCGTCGGGTAGTCCCGCCGGGGCCTCTAACAGATGGCTTGCTGCCAGATGACCGGCCTCTTCAGAAGAAATGGCATCGTATTGCTGGTGGCGGCACTTTGTGTTGCCAAGCGCGTTAAGAAAACCTTCATAGCGACTCTGAAACTCAGGGGCCTTGTCGCCGATATCGCCGATAAAAGCATAAGACTGGTAGCCGTGAGACAGTAAGTGTCGGGTGACAGACTGACCGCCGCTAAAATTATCACAACCAATTGAGATGCCGGGCCATTGTGCTACCGGTGCGCCCCAGCGCATTACGTGGGTATCATGCTGATGTAACTGACTGAGCTTACCGGCGTAGGCACGATAGTCACCGTAACCGAGCAGTATTAAGCCGTCGGCTTTATGTGAATCCTCGTATTCCGCCTGCCAGTTATTGTCCAGATTCTGGAATGAGACCAGTAAATCGTAGCCCTTCGCGGCACAGGCTTTGGTAATACTGCCCAACATAGCAAGGAAAAAGGGGTTAACCAGGGAGTCATCGGAAGTGGGATCCTCAAACAATAACAGCGCAATGGTACTGCTGCGCTGGCGGCGCAGGTTACTGGCGTTTTTGTCTACCTGGTAGTTTAACTCACGGGCGATTTCCTGAACTTTCTGCCGGGTCGAGATATTGACCAGCGGACTGTCATTCAATGCCCTTGAGACAGTGGATTGTGACACGCCGGCAAGGTGAGCGATGTCAAAAGAGGTCGGTTTATGCTTCATGCGCACTTATTATAGTTCATCTTATTTAACCGATAGGTTCGCATTGATTATTATCTGCGCGAATCCCGTTTTATTGCACTGAATTGTAAGTAGTGTTGGTTAGCACCCCTAAGACAGTGATATACTTTTGTTAATCACGAAGTAGTATTAGCATAGCGTTTTTCTTCTGCTTCATCACGTATTTAACTTAACATTATAATAAGAGGGCACCGCGAATGGCCGAGACTGAACACCGTCCGACCAACTTTATCCGTCAAATTATTGATAAAGACCTCGCTAACGGGGTACACACGAGCATCAAAACGCGCTTCCCTCCAGAGCCAAACGGCTTCCTGCACATTGGGCATGCTAAATCCATCTGTCTTAACTTTGGTATCGCTAAAGATTATCAGGGCAGTTGTAATCTGCGTTTTGACGATACTAACCCGGCCAAGGAAGACATCGCCTATGTTAATTCCATTCAGCAGGATGTGAAGTGGCTGGGGTTTGAGTGGGATGGTGAGGCGCGTTACTCTTCTGACTACTTCGACCAGTTACATGGCTTTGCCGTAGAACTTATTGGCAAAGGTCTCGCCTACGTGGATTTCAGCACTCAGGAAGCGATGCGCGAAATGCGCGGTACGCTGACTGAGCCTGGTAAAAACAGCCCGTATCGTGATACCAGTATCGAAACTAACCTGCAGGAATTTGCCAAAATGACGGCCGGGGAGTATCCGGAAGGGCATTGTTCGCTGCGCGCTAAAATCGATATGACGTCGCCGTTTATGTGTATGCGCGACCCGGTAATTTATCGGATTAAATTTGCCCATCACCATCAAACCGGTGAGAAATGGTGTGTTTATCCGATGTACGATTTTACCCATTGTATTTCGGATGCCATTGAAGGTATCACGCATTCGTTATGTACCCTGGAGTTTCAGGATAACCGCCGGTTATACGACTGGGTTATCGAGAATATCTCTATCGACTGTACGCCACATCAGTATGAGTTTTCCCGTCTGAATCTGGAATACACGGTGTTAAGTAAGCGCCGTCTTATCCAACTGGTGGAAGAAAACCATGTGGCAGGCTGGGATGATCCCCGCATGCCAACCATTGCTGGTCTGCGTCGTCGTGGTTACACAGCAGGTTCTGTACGCGAGTTTTGCTTACGTATCGGCGTGACCAAAATGGACAACATGGTTGAAATGAGCATGTTGGAAGCCTGTATTCGTGACGACCTCAACGTTAACGCGCCGCGCGCCATGGCAGTGCTTGAACCCATCAAAGTGGTTATCGAGAACTACCCTGAAGGGCAGTCTGAAACGCTGATTGCACCGAATCATCCCAATGATGAATCCATGGGTACGCGTAACCTTACTTTTGGGCGTGAAGTGTGGATTGAAGCGGAAGATTTCCGCGAATCGGCGAATAAGAAGTTTAAGCGCCTGGTACTGGATAAAGAAGTCCGCTTACGTAATGCCTATGTGATAAAAGCCAATCGCGTTGAAAAAGACGCCGAGGGTAATGTTACCACGGTGTACTGTACTTACGACCCGGACACACTGGGTAAAGACCCGGCTGATGGCCGTAAAGTCAAAGGCGTTATCCATTGGGTTGATGTGGCGACAGGCGAAGCCGCTCAATTCCGGTTATACGACCGGTTATTTAACGTGCCGAACCCAGCTGCAGAAGACAATTTTGTGGATGCCATTAATCCGGACAGCCTGGTTGTTAAGTCTGGATGGGCAGAGCCTGGTCTTGCAGGTCGGGTGCCAGAAATCGGCAGCTGGCAGTTTGAACGCACGGGCTATTTCTGTCTTGATAAAGAGTCTACGGCAACACAACTGGTGTTCAATCAGACGGTAGGCCTGCGTGACACCTGGGCTAAGATTGGCGATTAAGTCTGTCATGGTTCCAGCGTTCGTTTAACGCCTAAAAAAGCCCCGCTAGTCGGGGCTTTTTTGATGGTAGAGTGTGTAAACGGGTCGCCTTACAGAGCTTTATTTAGGCTGGCAATCCAGTGACTGACCATTTACCTCTTGGCTGTCTGAACCCATCAGGTACAAATACAGCGGCATAATATCGGCCGGGGTTTTTAATGTCTCGGCATCTTCGGCCGGGAATGCTTTAGCCCGCATAGCTGTGCGTGTTGCGCCGGGGTTAATGCAATTAAACCGCAGAGGTTTGTTTTTGTACTCATCGGCCAATACCTGCATCAGGCCTTCAGTGGCAAACTTCGATACCGAATAGGTGCCCCAGAATGCGCGGCCTTTGCGGCCTACTGAGGAACTGGTAAAGATGACTGAAGCGGCCTCGGCCTTGAGTAACAGCGGAAGCAGTGGTTGCAGCATATACATGGCGCTGTTGAGGTTTACCTGCATGACCTGTTGCCATTCATCCACCGGAATTTGAGCGAAGGGGCTTAAGTGACCCAGTTTGCCGGCATTAAATAGCACGCCATCCAGCGCACCAAACTGGTCGCTGATGGTATTTGCCATGTCCTGATAATGTTTCGGGGTCGCGCCATTTAAATCCAGCGGTATAATCGCTGGCTCGGGATAACCGGCCGCGACAATCTCGTCGTAAACGGCTTCCAGTTTGCTAACCGTTTTACCCAGCAGAATGCAGGTAGCGCCATGGGTAGCATAGCTGATTGCCGCTTGTCTGCCGATGCCGTCACCGGCGCCGGTAATGAGAATGGTTTTTCCACTGAGTAAGTGGTCCGGTGCGATGTAATCGTTCATATATCAAGTTTCCTGCTAAACTTTCTCATCATACCCAGCATTTAGGGCGCAAAAGTGCTGTGATGATACAAATATCCTGTTTCATGTAAACCGATTCTTTTATGTAGTTGAAATAAGTTACTTCGATAGGTGTATAAATTGACGTTTTTACAGTTATTTACAAGAATGGGTTACAAAAAGTTAACAATATTTTGCAAAATCATCGTAAAGAAAATAATATGTGTTTAGTAACTGGTCGTACTTGTTCGATATTTGCCCAGCGATCAAGGTATTTAGCCTTCACAAAAAGCTGTCGGACTTATCATGAGCCAGAATAACAAAAATCCGTTTTGTAGGGAGATATAATGAAAAAACTAATCCTTAGCACCAGTGTGGCCTTGGCACTGGGGTTAGCCGGTTGCGGTGGCGGTGAGTCCATTGACGACATTAACAATGAAACCCAAGTCGACACGCCATTTTCTCGTATAGTATTTGACCCGGCCAACGGCGAGCTGAATATTCCAAACGATTTATTAATGTTACCTGGTGATGATGGCTTCTTTGACTACACGCTGAACATTCCGGTAGCCGATCCAACTGATTTTGGCGACCCCCAGAATGCACTGAATATTCTTGATGGCTGGTCTATTCAGCATCCTTTTGCCATTGACGTGCAAACCTCGTCAGGTGTGGCACTGGACGCTTCTACCTTGTCGGCCGGTATCCATTTATTTGAAGCTACCCTGGGCCTTGATCAGAGCGACCCTGAATGTGCGGCGGCAGCCATCCCTTCTTCTGGCTGTAAGCTGGGCGATCAGCTCACCTACGGCGTTGATTACGTATTGTCACTGGTTGATGACGACACCGTAAGCGTTGTGCCGCTTAAGCCGCTTAAACCAGCTTCTGGTTACATGCTGGTTATGACCACCGATCTGAAAGATACTTCCGGGAAGGCAGTGCAGGGGTCTACTACCTGGGATCTGGTGCGTCAGGATATTAACACTGCACCACTGGCTACCGAAGATCAGTTAAGCTTACAGACAATTGTGAACTCCTATATCACGCCATTACTGGGTGCAGGATTTGAGCGTGAAGACATTACCTATGTGTCGGCGTTTACCACCCAGTCCACAGTCAGTGTGATGGGTACCGTTAAACAACTTATGGTGGCTGATTTAGTAACTATTCTGACCACCGGTCAGGGCAATCCGGCAACGGCTCTGCCGATTGTTCAGGTGCAGGATGCAGCGGGTCCGGACAATGCCATGGAAGCACTTGGCCTGATCAGCAGTGCAACGCTTGATGGTGCGCTGGCATTGGCCAAAGAGGGGCAATCTGCTCAGGTTCAGGCCGCTATTGATGCCACTGATTTTAGTCTGCTACAAACCTGTGACGGTATTTTTGGCACCTTATCTGGTCAGCTAAGTGCTTACTGGGGTGGCATGGAAACCGTCGCTGCGGGAATTTCGCAGTCTTTTGCTGCTGAAGCCGGCCCATTCTGTGCGGCGCAGCGCTACACCGGTTCGGTTTCGCTGCCGTATTATCTGCCGGTTCCGTCGATTACCAATCCACTCGCGCCGGTTAACGACTTCTGGCATGCTGCCTGTGACAGCGGCATTGTGTTGGCTGGGGCACCGGCTGAAGTACTGGCCATGGCTGAACCTGGTCCGAACTACGAAATGTGTACCCAGGTTGGCTTGTCTGATCTGCGTGTGAACGGCGAAATGATTGATGATGCGCGTAACGTTACCCGTTACAGCCCCATCCCGCAAACCACCATTGCGGCAAACCCGCTGGAAGTACAGGTCACCATTCCTGACCCGGCCATTGCTACTGCACTGGGATTCCCAATCAGCAAACCTGATGCCGGCTGGCCGGTAGTCATGCTGGTGCATGGTATTACCGGTACAAAAGAGCAAATGATGGCTATCAGCGGTACTCTGTCTCTGCACGGTATTGCTTCTGTTGCCATTGATTTACCATTACACGGCAGCCGTGGCTTTGATG
>NZ_CAJXQY010000164.1 GCF_913058315.1 uncultured Alteromonas sp.
TTTCAGGAGATCCCCGCTCAAGAGCATGCGGGATGAGAGGTGGGGTTGAATGCGTGGATGACTAGGTTTTTGGTATGAGGCTGATCCCCTGATTGCGGCACATCGCGGTGAAGGCGTCGATTTCCGGGGAGGGCAGGGCTACTGTCATGGTTACCTGATGGCTGTACTGACAATCGCTCACTTCGCCCTGCTGTTGTGTTACCCAATGACGAATAAACTGTTCGTGCTTAAAGTCGGCATTTACGGTGATTTCGTCCAGTGAGATATGCTGCGTAACCCCGAGGTTTTCCATTACCTGCTGCGCAGCACTGGAGTAGGCCCGCACTAAACCGCCGGCACCGAGTTTTATACCGCCAAAGTAACGGGTAACAATGAGCATGACGTCGCCCACGTCTTTGTGCTGGAGTACGTTTAATATCGGTTTGCCTGCGGTGCCGCTTGGCTCTCCATCGTCTGAGCAGGCAACACTTACCGGCATGTCCGGGCGACCTAGTAAATAAGCCCAGCAATGATGGCGGGCATCGGGATATTGGGCTTTTTTCTGAGCGAGTAATTCCATAGCGGTTTCGCGGTCTGGCGCACAGGCGGCAAACGAGTGGAATTTGCTTTTTTTGATTTCGTAGAGCACTTCAAGTGCCTGACTGGGAGTTTGGTATGACATCGCCGGTAGTGTAACTGAAAAGGCGGTTAAGTCGAAGTACAACACGGCGGATAGGGAGTCCGCCGCTCGCAGTTTGCCGGGGCTTACATACGGCGCATATGCGCCATGCACTCTACCTCAACCATTGCACCCATTGGCAGGCCGTCTACGCCAAATGCGCTGCGGGCCGGTAAGGCACCATTGGTAAAGAAGGTTGTATAAACGGCATTAAAGTCGGGCCATTTACTGATGTCGTCTATCATTACCGTGCACTTGAAAACGTCTTCCATACCGAGTCCCAGCGAATCAAGTGCCATTTTTACATTAAGCATCACCTGTTTGGCCTGAGCTGGCATTGTGCCAGGCATCTCGCCGTTTTCATCGAGCGGGATCTGACCCGAAAGGTACACAATATTATCCACCTGGGTGGCCAGCGAATAAGGGGCGTTCTCATTAGGGTGGGGGAAGTATTTTAGCTTTGCCAGAGCGAGCTGGCTGAAGCTTATCAGTACTGCAATCAGGGTTAACTTAGTTAAGTTCACCACAAACTCCTGTTTATCTGTCGTTAAATTATTTTTATGCGAATCTATATTTACGTAGTGACGATTAAACAACAAGCTCCGGCATTGCATATCAGTTCAACTAACCACTTTTTACGATCAGTTTCGGTTAAGCTCGTCGTGTTTATTGAGGCGACTGTAGCAGGAAAAATTCAGCGTTCTGATTAACCACTGTGAGCGTAAAGCCTGCCCAGTGCATAGGGTGTTTAAAGCGCGGGTGACGTTGCATCTGTTGGCGTGCGTGACGCAGCGCTTGTGTACTGCTGCCGGATTGCTTGAGCCCCTGATAAAAATACTGCATAAAGGTGGCGGTGGGTTTGTCTGAGACTTTCCAGCGGGTGCTGATCACCGAATCGGCCCCGGCCGTTAACACGCCGTAGGCCAGACTTTGCAGACCGTCGTGAGCCATCATTTTGCCCAACGAGGTTTCGCAGCCGCTGAGCACTACCAGTTGATTGTTAAATGGCTCGCCCAGTAATGCGCTTTGCGATAGAAAACCGTTGTCCGGTGTGGTTGTTGATGGGTTTCTGGCAACGGCCAGTCCCACAATGGCTGGGTCTTCAGGATCAAAGTAGCTGTGGGTGGCAATATGTAACAGCGGAGCTTCACGCAAGTCTGAACTGAGTAAAGCCTGCTGGGTGGCTTGTTCTGCCGAATATCGTTCAACCGCATAGTTTGAGAAGAGCGAGGCAAGCTGGTCGCCTTCGCGTTTCGCCCAGGGGAGTGCCGGCAATTTGTTGCGCCAGCCAGTATCAGCTGTGGGCGATTTACTTTCAAATGCGGGTGAATCAAAAATACCGATCGCCATTGGCGCCGCAGCTTGCCGTAGGGTGGGGGATAGGTATTCACTTAATGAGGGCGTCTGGCGCAGTGTATAGCGGCCACCTACATACTGGTTATCATGCAGTCGCAGCTGGGCCATGGGCAATGCGAAAAAGCGGCCGTCTGCCTGCCACATAATGTCGGTAATATTGGGGTTATTAGTCACCCACTGTGGAATAAAATCGCTTGCGCGTGCATCGCGATAGGCCTGAATGATCTCAGCGCCGGATAATCCGTCTGGCAGCGCTGGTGGGCACTTTACAGGTGTTACCTGATGTCGCGATGCAGAAATTGCCAGTACATAACATTGCTCGCTGGCGTGCAGGTAGCGAAGCACAACCTGATTTGCCTTTATTGCCGTTTGCACGGATGCCAGGGTAAGGGGCTTTTCAGTCGTTATGGCTTCGCTGGATAAGCTCGGGTTAACCAGTCGCAACCACTGCTCTTTTACGTTATCGAGCTGTTGTTGCAGGTGCTGTTTGTCGTTTTCAGCGATGGCGTTTACCAGGCCACCTTCCAGCGTTAGCCGTTGTTGCCAGAGGCTTTCAAGCTCTGGCTGTTTGAGTAAATGTTGGTGTTGCCTGTCTTGCCGTTTACGCAAAAATAGCTGGCTCTGATAGGTTTCCAGCAATGCCAGGGCCTGCTCGGTATTCGCCGTTGTAGGGTGGCTTAGCAGGGTGTCCAGATGAGCATCGTAGAGCTCTCTGACTTTATTAAACCAGTGAGGACCCATTTGATAAGCGTCCAGTTTGCGTCCCAGTTGCAGAATATGCTGATTAGCTTTGCTGAAAGTGGCGGCAAGCGCGCTCTTGTTTTGCGGCTCGGTGGCTTTGAGGAGCTGGTATTGCAAGGAGGCGAGGGCAACCTGTTGCGGATCATCATCGTCTATAAGGGCCAAGAGTTGTTCTATTTGCTTGGCGGCTTCAGGATACTCGCCGAGCTGAATACGGGTGTCGGTAAGGGCTGTAAGGGCCTGAATGCGCTCGGTCATTTTTACTACATTATCCAGTGTGTCGAGCGCTGTATTCTTCAGCTTATTGGCTTGTGCAGGCTGCATGTTGTGCACTAAAGCCTGGGCTTGCAGGGCATAAATTAATGGCAGGCGATCGGAACGCAGATTTTCTGCTTTTTGTTCCGCCTGAGTCAGAGCATCGAGGGCTGCCGGCCAGCGCTGCCCGGCCATGGCAATTTTGGCTAAGGCAATGTACAGGTGGCTGCTATCGTCATCGTAAACTCGGCTCTGGTTTAGTGTGAGGGTGCGCTGATAATAGCGCTCGGCGGTATCGGTATCGCCCAGATAGCTGTAGCTGCTGGCAAGGTTGGCGGTGAGCACGGCTGCAGTGATATCGGCATCATCTTCAGTTAGGTACTCTGTCGCCTCGCGAAAGGTTTGCTGGGCTAACTCCCAGCGACCGGACCATAAATAAACCAGCGCGAGATTGTTGGTTATCTCAGCAAGCCCCTGTGTATCGCCTGATTGTTGTTTGCTGCGGATAGCTTCATTCAGGTAACGGGCCGCGGCCACGTTATCGTTAGCCAGCGACCAGTAGGTGGCAAGACCGTTGTAGATATCTGGCAGTAGCTTTGTATAACCTTGTTCTATGGCTTGCGAGCGGGCTTGCTCCAATGAATATTTACCGGCTTCCATTAATGTTTGTGATGATACTACCGAGCCATGCAGCAGATTACTGAAGCCGAGTGTGGCGATCAGTTGGGTTGTCAGGTAACTGTTGGCAGGCAACATGTGACCGGCTGGTTCGCCTGGCAATGACTCTGATGCTGGCTGCCAATCGGCTGGGTTTATTACGCTTGTGGCATGGGTTAAAGCGTTTTTAAACTGCCCGGGGAGCAATGCCATGCCGGCATTACTGGCATCGGCAAAATGGTAAATGCCAAAATTAGCTGACATGGCAAGCGCCGCCAGTTGCCAGCAGGTATAGCCATTAGCGGCGGGCGCAAGCAGCGATGAAGCCTGTTCGGTATTTTCTTCAATCAGGTATTGGCGAGCGAGTAATGCGGTGGCAAAGCATGCCGTTTCGGCGTCGCTCTGGCGGGCGATTTGTTCGGTTAATACAGTCGCGTTGCCTGAGTCTTCGTAAGTGGCCGAGAACCACGCCAGCCAGTCCCACAACGCATTTGCCGGTTGTGAATAAACAGCAAACTCGGAGGCCGTTACTGATGGTTCGCTGTTATCATTTACCGTAATGGTTACTGCATATTCTGCACTGCTTTGAGGCCTGATGGCGGCAATATGGGTGTAGCCATAATGGCTGTTTGCCGGGCTGCCTGTGGTACCGTCCAGAGTAATGTTGAACGCCGTGTCGGGCGCTTCAACAATGATTACCTCATTGGCTGCGGCGGTAACCGTAAACTGAAATTCATCCGCCACCGCTCGCTGCCCGGCAAACAGTGCCAGGCAGAACAGGATAAGTCCTAGGCTGAGCGATTGGCGAATTGGTTCCATGTCATGCCGGTTTTAGTGGTTTTTCCAGGCGTAGGCCGGAGCGTTTTTAACCGTTACCCGGCTGCCATCTTTTTCTTTGTTCCAGTGGCTGGCCGTGGTGTACCTGGGCTTCCCATCGGCGTCAACAGAATACGTTATGGTGAAGTACACGTCGGTGTATTTTTCTTTAAAGGCCGGTGCGCCTTTCGGATAGCCACCGTCTTTTACAATGGATAAGTTGTTGGAACACAGCATGTTCGGATCGTCGGTGGGAAAGAACTTCGCTTTGCTAAGCAGCTTTGCCGTGAGGGTTGGCCAGGTCCCCTGGGATTTGACGATGGTAATGGTAACCAAAAAGGCGGAGCCGAGCACCGGGGTGAACACGCGGGTACGCATTTTTAAAGCGTTATCGTTATAGTCGCGCTGACCTTTGGGCAGATAAGGGCGAAATTCAGGGGCCCACTCGTCGCGGTTATAATCTGACACCCAGCCCTTTGGTACATACCATTTACTGTGCGCTGCCTGGTTACTCATCACATTGACTCCTTGTAGTTAAAAACGTGGTGATGTCGGCCATGGTGTGAAGCGGCGTGCCTAAGCACTCAAAGGCCTGATGTATTGTTGTGGTTAACTTGTCGGCCAGTTGTGCCCGGCTCTGCTGTTGGTCACTGCGGTAACACTCATACATGGCGCTGCTTAGTACGTCGCAGTTAATGGCACTGGCAACCAGCCCCAGTTTGTACTGATTGTTATCGGCGTAATCGGTTAAGTTTTCCTGCAGCGTATAAAGCCAGAGTGGCGTGCGGTGCTGTTGCTGTAAAACACTCAGCAGCGCATACAGAAAATCGGTTTCCTGGCCGGGGGAGGTCACTAGCAGCTTACGGTTGCTTAAGCGGTGCTCAAAATGCCTGGCGAAAGGCTCAAATTGCGGCTCGCTGACAATCGCCTGGAGAATATTTTCGGCGCTGTTTAAGCGCACTTTAATGCCTGCCAGCAAGTTTAGCTGGGCAATGTTACGGCCCGCTTTCGGATTAGTGGGGTGTGGCACGGTGGCCATATCACTGGTAATGAACAAGTCGATAGGGCTGGCTATCTGCTGCAGCCCCTCGTTCTCCAGCGGATCGAAAAACAGTGCCGGCCAGTCGATAACATGCGCGTTATTAAGCGGCTCAAATGGCGGGCGACGCATGATGTCATCCAGTGAAAACGACTGCGAGTGCTCGGTTTTAAGATGATAGCGTGGGCGCAGCATACTGTGACCAAATCTAAAACTTGCCAGCTTAAATTCGGCTGGCACCTGGGTGTATGGCCTGTCGGCGTTGTAGTAAAATGGGCCGAGCTTATTAAAAAAGTAATCATGGCAGTCGGCTAGCACCAGCTTTGGCAGTAGGTCATTGATCACAATGTGATGAAACACTGCCACGGTATAGCGCCTGGCGGTAATGATGCGTTCGGCACTATCTGCTTGAGCTGCTGGTAAAGCACTAATGAAGGCATTATGTAAATCCTGAAACAAGCTGTGCAACTGCAGCACGATAGCGTTTTCGTCGTTGCGTTGTTCCGGCATCCAGGCGGTGGCCCAGGGCGCGTTTTCTATGGTGCCGGGGGATACCCGGTGAACATCGTGAGTCTGGGTTAAAAATTTGCCGCTTTCGCTGTTAAAGTACTTGTCTTCAATACTAGTGATAGGGTCGCCGCTGCCAGTGTTTCCGTACAGGCTGTCCAGGTTAAGCAGCGCACTGGTTTGGCGCCCGCCCACATGAAAGTGCGAATCGGCCACAATGTCGTGGGCAATAAACTGGCATAGGTAGGTGTAACCGGCCGGGATGGGCAGCGAGTTGGTATCGTCCGGGGTATAATCGGGCTCGTCGAGAAAGGCTGAGTCGGCATCGTCTTCAGGATCCTCTTCTACTGCTGATGTAAAAGAAAAGGAAGGTTGTGGTGCCTCATCAGGCGCTGAGTGCGAACTGTTATTTTGCGGTATACCTGGCAGCATCAGGGTGGCCAGGGCATTTAACTCCACCGGGCTTAGCAGCGCCTGCTCGCAGGCAGGAAACATACTGCTGGTGGAAGGCGTCATTAGTCGGAACCTGTAATAATGGTGGCGCTTAACACCACTGCTGAAGTAGAACTGTCGCGTACTGCGATGACCGTTGATGGTACATTGGCCGATTGCAGGGTGGCCAGAATAACCAGTTCACCCTGAGCGTTTTTCTTCAGCGCCGGCCAGGTTTGTAACGCCTGGCCGCTTGCCGATTGCAGTTCTACGTCAAACAAAAGGCCGTTGGCCATGCTGACATCCAGCACCAGTATTTGCTGTTGGCTGTGTTCGTCGAGTACCGCGCCTACCGGCGGCAACTGCGATGTGCTGGCGCCGCGCATCTCGCCAATGTAGATCACATCGGGGCTAATGGCCGTTGCCACGTGTTTGGGTTGCTGATATCCCAGCAACAGCCAGGTGGCGGCGCTGCCAATCAGCATGCCACCGAGTGGCCAGAACAACCGCAGCAGTTTGCTGGCTGATGAGTCTGCACGGGTTTTCTTAGCCGCCTGGCCGAGTGTTTTTTTGAAGATTGCACTGAGTTCGAACTCTTCCACCATGTCGGGGTGCATCAACAAATATTCTTCAAACTCAATCATTTCAGCTGCCGTAAGCTTGCCGTGCAGGTAGCGCTGAATTACATGATTAGCCTGGATGTACTGTGTATTCATATCACTTAACTTCTGTAACCGTTTCGGTTAGGTTAATTACTCCGTTATAGTAGTGTCGGCAAAACCGATTCCCTCTCAAGGCGCACTGTGGAGGTTATAAATGGGTTCCCAGCCAGCACAATGCGGCCGCCACCGATAACAAAGTAAACAGCGATTGTTTGTTAAGCTCTACCTTACATCTGATAGCCAGCGCTTGTTTCAGCCGAGACTTGGCCCGGTGGAGCACTTTATCGAAATGTTCGGTGCTTAAGTCCAGATCCTTACACAATTCCTCTTTGTCTTTGCCTTCAAAAAAGTAAGCGCTCAGCAACTGCCTGTCGCGCTCGACACTGAGTTCAGACATAACCTGGGTAACGGTTTCCAGCAGCTTTTCTGAACTGACCTGGTTTTCGGTATGGTTTGGCGTGTGAGCGTGAAGATCCATTTCGTCGCTGGCGTCGGTGCGCTGGCGTTTGTTTTTCCGGTAGGTAGCGATGAGCAGGTTTTCTGCCACCCGCCGCACAAAGCCTGCTATTGCCTCGGGGTTTTCTATAGCGGAAGCCCGGGCTTTCTGAATAACAATAAGCAGGGCTTCCTGCACAATATCCTGTGCCAGGGTGGGATCGTCGCACTTATAAGCCACTATGGAATACAGCGGTCGGGAGAAGTGACTGAGCAGTGCTTGTTCTGCCTCTTTATTGCCATTGGCGATTTGCGTCACTAGTACAGCGGGTTCTTCCATGAGTAGGCGCGTTATAGATTGTAATTAAAAGATAAATCTACCGATGTAACGCCTTATTTACAAGCTTTAAGCGACTATTAAACAGACTTTATAAGACCAATGGACAACCGCGATGTGCGTGCACTGCCAACCCTTCAGGTGAGTCAGTGCACTTTTCCCGGTAGTTATTTAGCGGTGGCGTCGTAGCGCGCTTCAAAACGCAGTAGTTTGCTATTGGGATCAACGATAACCACATCCTGAGCGGTGACTTTCAGCGTATTTTGATCTGGTAACTGCAGCGTGGTGATGTTGCCATTTACCGATACTTCTACCGGCATTGGAAATGGCAGATCGTCGGGTACCAGCCAGCTCAGGGTTAGCTCCCCGTTGCTGCGCTGTTCCTGCAGTTCGGGCAGTTTGGCCTGATACAGATAAACGTCAAAAAACCAGCTCAGGTCGTCGCCAGACAACGCGTTGACGAGCTGAATAAAGTCCTCGGTGTTGCGATACACCGTAGTAAATTCGCCCGGTTGCGGCGTGGCCGTGTCGTATAACAGTGTAGTGACTGAATCAAAAAATACCGGATCGCCAATTAAATAGCGCAGAGTATGCATGATCCAGGAGCCTTTATAATAGATATCCAGTGCCGGGCCGACGCCTTTTTCGTAAACCTCTTCCACTTCCATTAACTTATTTGACACGATGGGGTGGGTGTTAATAAGCCCTTTACGCTGGTTATTTAAATACGCTTTGTAAGCAATATCGCCGTGCAGGTACTGGGCAAATAAAGGCTGCATGTAGCTGCCCAGGCCTTCGTGGATCCACATGTGGTCCCAGTTATCGTTGGTGACCTGGTTACCAAAGTACTCATGGGCAAACTCATGTTGCAGTAACCAGTCGAAGCCGAATTCGTCTTTTTTGTATTCGTTGCCGTAGGCGTTAATGGTTTGGTGTTCCATACCCAGGTGCGGGGTTTGCACCACGCCTACTTTTTCATCGGCAAAGGGGTAGGGGCCAATCATGCGTTCAAAGAACGTCAACATGGCCGGAATTTCGTTGAACAGCTGCCGGGCTTTTTCGGCATTGCCGGGCAGATGGTAATAAACTATCGGGTAACGGTTGCCGTAAATGCTTTGATAGCTTTCTTCGATTTTTTCATAAGGCGCGATATTCAGCGCAATACCATAAGTGTTATGTGCAGAGCGGGTTTGCCAGTGATAGGTGCTCTCGTTGTCGGTGCTGGTGGTTTTTACCAGTACACCATTGCTCGCTGCTACCAGGTTGTTAGGTACGGTAATGTAAATATCGGCAGTTTTGGGCTCACCCATGGGCTGGTCGATACATGGCCAGAAGATATCGCAACCCTGTCTCTTATACACATCTCCGAGCCCACGAGACAGGCAGAAATCTCG
>NZ_CAJXQY010000165.1 GCF_913058315.1 uncultured Alteromonas sp.
CGGTCTAGTTTGTTCTGCCAGGGACGATGACGCTTTTCACTGATAAGGGCTGCGGGGAGTCCAGAGGGTGTCGCACAACACCCTCTGGTCGCTGTCGGCGACTCCGACAACAATCTATATACACCTTTCTTTGCTGACTTATAGATACGGGCCAAGCCCTACAACGAATGATAACCACCTACTGAAGTAGGTGGCTTAGGCTTTAAAACGAAAACAGCACCAATAGGTGCTGTTTTTTTTATCTGCGCTTTTTAGTAGCTCATTGTGCTTTGTTTACGGAGCTCTCAGGCGTGTGTAACTGAGGGTCAAACCATAAGGCTTTATCATCCAGCGGCGTCTCTTTGGGCAGTAAGGGGTTTTCCAGATGAAACACCTTACGTTCATCAACATTCACTTTAAGCAATGCTTCGCGATGATGACTCACAAAAATATTATCGAAAGAGCCATCTTCCAACGCCCGTCTTAAGCCCGTTTCAATTAGCCTGGCCATGGTTGGGTTGGAACGGTTAACAAAGAAATACATTGCCGCCGGATAATGCACCACTAAAGACGATTCCAGCACTATGTCCTCGTCCAGTGAACGGGCATTTAATTCACCAAGTACCTCACTCACCGCACGCGGAAAAAAATCTCCCTGTTTGAGTGCCAGGCGGTTAAACGCTTCCGGAAAGTCCGATACGGTCAGTACATTAAAGCCGTTAGACTGCAGGATTTTAGTATCCGGCCACTCAGCGCCCTGTAAAGCGGTTAGTGACGTTAACTCCCGCACTTCCCGGATGTTGGTAAATTTTGCAGAAAAGTCCTGGTTAATTAAAAACACGCGCCAGCCAATCAGCCCTTTATGAATGGGGATCCGAATAGGCAACAGCTCTTTTTCACGCTGCATATCGGTCATCACCCAGACGATATTAATTTCACGGTTTTCTTTTAATTGCCGAATAGCCTTGCCTTGCAACAAAATCCGCTCTGAGGGGGTTAAAGTATAACGCACACCGGTCTTACTCAACGCGAGCTTCAACAACGTGAGTGGGTACTCATGACGACTGTCGCTTTCGTTGATTGGGCGTGGGTAATGTATCGACCAGTTTGCCGCAGTTGCCGTTGAAGTCCACAACAGCAGTGACAATAACAGCCCGAGCCCCCGGTAAATCCTGACATACATGGTTTTACGGTTTCGCGTTTTCATTGGCCCTGCCTCAGGCGATGCCGACATATTTGTGGGTTTGTAATGACAGGCGCCAGTTCCGCTCGATACAGGTTTTAATAGCCAGTTCAGTCGCTCTGGGCTGTTGACTGATAGGCTGCAGACAAATGATGCCCGGCACCGCGTCCAGGCGCGACAGCAGCGCGTCCAGTTCATCAATATGTTTTTGCATGGCAATGGGGTGCTTGATTTCGTTGGCGCGCTCAAGGGCACTGGTCAGAATGTCGTAACCGCCTTTCATATTGATTTTTGGCGACACGGTTACCCACGTTTCTTTTGCGCAGCGCACTTCGAAAGCACCGCTGGTCTCTATTTGTGTGGTGTATCCGTGCTCGTGAAGCAACTCGGTTAAGTCGGTTAAGTCGTACATGCAGGGCTCGCCACCAGTGAGAACAACATGCTTTGCCTGATAGCGTTGCTGCTCGAACAAGGCTAACAGGCCCAGCTCGGAAATCCCGAAATAGCGCTCTGACTCGGCAGCTTTGTTTATCACGGCATCAACGCTGTCAATCATGTTTTCATCCAGTTCCCAGGTGTGTTTGGTGTCGCACCAAGGGCAACCAACCGGGCACCCTTGCAAGCGCACAAATACTGCCGGCACACCGGTGTAGACCCCTTCGCCCTGAATGGTTTCAAACATTTCATTGATATTGAGTCGTTGATCTGTCAATTGTTTAATCCTGTCGTGATTATTGTTGGGATTCTAGCAGGGATAGCATAAAATTCCGTTATCATTTATTAAATTATACCTGTTATGTCTGAAAAAGTGATTGTTATCTTCTCCGGCGGCATGGACTCATTTACCGTGTTAAATAAAGCGTTGGAGGACGGTAAAACCCCTATGGCGCTGTCATTTGATTATGGTCAGCGACACAAAAAGGAACTCGATTATGCCGCCCGGGTCTGTGCCGAACTGGCCATCCCGCACAAAATTGTGGATATCTCGGCAATTAATCAGTTAATAGGCGGTTCAGCGCTGACCAGCGATATTGATGTACCTGAAGGGCATTATGAAGAACCGAGTATGAAAACCACCGTTGTGCCCAACCGTAACATGATCCTGCTTTCCATGGCGGTGGGCTATGCAGTCAGTGAGAACGCCACAAAGGTTTACTACGGCGCACATTCCGGCGACCACGCAATCTACCCGGATTGCCGCCCGGAATTTGTGGACAAAATGAATGATGTATGTGCCATTGCCAATTATGAGGCGATTGAAATCGTCACTCCTTATCTGCGGGTAAGTAAAACGGCCATACTCACCGATGGCCTCAGAATGGGCCTGGATTACGGCAAAACCTGGACCTGTTATAACGGCCGCGAAAAAGCCTGTGGTCAGTGCGGTGCCTGTCAGGAACGCCTTGAGGCATTCCGGGATAATGGCAAAACAGACCCGCTGGACTACGAATAAATAAACGTTATATTTATGCTTTAAACCCATTAAAGGAGTTTTACCATGCAAGTAGTCCTGTTAAGTCTTGTCGGTTTAGCTCTGGGTTCGGCTTTACCCGCCTTCGCCAGCCAACGCATTGCCGTGCAAATTAAGGGATATGATGACGGCGTAAAGTCTAGTGCCGGCCAGGATTACAAAGAAGCAGTGCTGTTTGCTAAGCGTGAAGCCATTGAACGTGCTGGCGTTTCCGTAAAATCGCTAACCACAATGGAAGATTATCTGGTCAAATCTGATTACATTGAAAGCCAGGCTGAAGCAGTACTGGAGCCTGGTTACGATGTTCTCGATATTGGCTATCAACCTGATGGCAGCTACCTGGTTGTATTAACCGGTAAAGTAAGTCTGATGACAGGAGGAAATGCGGCTGAAAAACAGCCTCCGGCTCTTGAGTCAATGCTGTTGACGGCGTTGAGCCGCTTATCTGCATCGCCACAGCAATTTGAACTCAGCCTGGGAGACATCGGCAACTACCCGATTGAAAAAGCCTATTTTGCCAACGATGAGCAGTTTGTTATCCATTATGATTTTCGCAATGGCGTGATGACCTTGAACGATATCAATAAAGGTATTATGCATCTGACAGGTACCTATCGTACCGATACAGACTCTGGTAACGTTGAACTGGACTTTAATTCTGACGGCAGTGCAGAAGGACACTGGAAATTTTTTCTGGCCAGTGGCGCAATGACCATTCGCAAAAAATAAAACGCCTGATGATTTCTCATTCAGGCGCTCTATGTTAACCGCTTGCGGTTATTTCTGGCTTTCGGTAATAAAGTAGCTGAGCTCTTTAATACAGTGGCGCAGCACCGGGTTTAAACGGGTATTTTTGCCATTCATCACAAACAGCTCATGGCTGAATTCAAACAGATTACCGCTGGCAATAGGCACCAGGCCTAATGCTACACCCTGCTCTTTCGCCATGTAATCGGGCAACAAGGCAACATACTCGCCGGTCATCATAGCCGACATCGCCGCATCAAACGAATCAGAGAATGTCTGTATAGCCAGACGACGATCACCGTCAATATAATTGGCCGAGGACAACCCCGAAATACCAATTGCCGGATAATCTTCAATTCTGACGTTGTCCGGTAAGGCATCCACATCCCGGTACTTGGCCAGAGGATGAGACGGCGCACAATACAGGCGGCCTTTACAGGAGGTACCGATAGGATGGAAAGTCACCGACTCCGGCTTCACCATATCGTAGGTTGAAATCACCAGGTGACACTCCCCTGACAGCGCCACGTGTTCTACTTCGTTGTAGAGTCGGGTTTGGATATTAACGTGAATATCATCAAACTTTTTCATGGTGCTTTTCACTGCCCGGCTGACTGCAAGGTGAATTGACAACGGCAGACCAGCCATCAGTACCAGCGTGATATGACCCGAATAGTCATCGTGCAGTGATTTTAAATTGAATACGAAATTATCAAAGGCATTGAAGATACGTTTGGTTTCCTGGAAAACCACCTCGCCTTCTTTGGTCATCTGAAAGCCACCCCGACCTCTATGGCAGAGCACCAGGTCCAGACGCTCTTCGAGTTTTTTGATGGCGGCACTGATATTGGGACGCTGCATTCTTAATACCGGCTCAGCTGCCGTGAAGCCATTACAACTGGCTACTGCATAAAATACCCGCAGTAATTTGATATCAGATTCTTGTAATCGGTTTAACATGATTGCACCCAAAATAGGTATGGTTATCAATACTCAAACCATAATAGGCACAGTACACAATATTTACAATCATAATTTTTGCAATCAGCGGGGAAACCCTGAACATAACGGCCTGCCGGGTTTCACTGCCATCACGGCAAGGCGCTAGGACAGCGCCACTACCTGCTTTCTTAGTTGCTCAATTTCATCCCGTAACGACGCTGCTTTCTCAAATTCCAGCTCTTTGGCATATTCGAACATTTGCTTTTCAAGTTCGCCAACCTGCGCCATCAACTCAGTAGCAGAAGCGGCTTTCGCTGCTTTCTTGGACTCCGCTACTTTACGCAGCCTCACCTGCCCTGACCCCGGCGCCACGGAATCTCCCAGATCCATGATGTCCGTAATGGGTTTGTTCAGACGCTGCGGCGTTATATTGTTCGCCTCGTTATGTTCAATCTGCTTAGCCCGGCGACGATCCGTCTCGTCGATGGCTTTACGCATGGAACCGGTAATGGTGTCGCCGTATAAAATCGCTTTCCCATTCACGTGTCGGGCAGCCCGGCCAATGGTCTGGATAAGGGATTTTTCCGCCCGCAGAAAGCCTTCCTTGTCTGCGTCGAGAATAGCGACTAACGAAACCTCTGGCATATCAAGACCTTCCCGCAGAAGGTTAATCCCAACCAGAACGTCGAATTTGCCGAGCCGCAAATCACGAATGATCTCAATACGCTCAACCGTATCTATATCTGAGTGCAAGTACCTTACTTTCACGCCATGCTCATTCAGGTATTCACTTAAATCTTCTGCCATACGCTTGGTCAGCGTGGTGATCAGTACACGTTCATCCACAGCGACCCGTAACTGAATTTCGGATAATACATCGTCAACCTGGGTGGCCACCGGGCGGACTTCAATGATCGGATCCAGTAAGCCGGTAGGGCGAACAACCTGTTCGACCACGTCCCCGTCTGATTTTTCCAGCTCATAATTTCCAGGGGTAGCTGAAACGTAAATAGTTTGCGGCGAAATATGCTCAAACTCATCAAATTTCAGCGGCCGGTTGTCCAGTGCCGAGGGTAAACGGAATCCGTACTCAACCAATGTTTCCTTACGTGAACGGTCACCTTTGTACATCGCGCCAATTTGCGACACAGTAACGTGGGATTCGTCAATAAACATCAGGCCATCAGCCGGGAAATAATCCAACAAGGTTGGCGGCGGCTCGCCGGGTGCTCTGCCGGAGAGATAACGTGAATAGTTTTCAATTCCCGAGCAGTACCCCAGCTCCAGCATCATTTCTATATCAAACTGGGTACGCTGTGAGATGCGCTGTTCCTCGAGCAGTTTATTGACTTCCAACAGCTGCTTTTTGCGGTCAGCGAGTTCATCTTTTATACGATCGACCGCACTGAGAATTTTTTCCCGGGGGGTCACATAATGGGTTTTCGGAAACACCGTGGCACGCACCACATTTTTATCCACCGATCCGGTTAGCGGATCAAACAGACTAATGCGGTCGATTTCTTCATCAAACAATTCAACCCTGACCGCTTGCTTTTCTGAATCGGCTGGAAAGATATCAATTACGTCGCCGCGTACCCTGAACGTGCCCCGTTCAAAAGCCAGATCATTGCGTTTATATTGGAGCTCAGCCAACCGTCGTAAAATATCACGTTGATTAATCGTATCGCCCTGACGCAAATGCAACAGCATTTTCATGTAGGACTCAGGATCGCCCAAACCGTAAATGGCCGAAACACTGGCCACGATCACCACATCCCGGCGTTCCATAAGCGCCTTGGTAGCCGACAGTCGCATTTGTTCTATATGATCGTTTATTGAGGCGTCTTTCTCGATAAACGTATCCGTGCTCGGTACATAGGCCTCTGGCTGATAATAATCGTAGTAAGAGACAAAATATTCGACTGCGTTATGCGGAAAAAACTCTTTCATCTCGCCGTATAACTGAGCCGCCAGCGTTTTGTTGTGTGCCAGCAACAGAGTGGGCCTTTGGACCTGATTAATGATATTCGCCATGGTAAAGGTCTTACCTGAGCCGGTCACCCCAAGCAGGGTTTGATGAGCAAGGCCACTTTCCAGACCATCTACAAGCGCTTCAATCGCCGTTGGCTGATCGCCCGCAGGCTGATATTTGGAAGTAAGCTCAAAGCCTTTATCTGCCATGTTCTGATACCTTTAATTGTCTGTTGGTGCCGACACAGCCCGCAGTGATCGCCTGAACCAGTAGACAGACACAATGGCCATTAACAAATTCGCGATCACGGCGCCGGCAAAAATACCCTGCAAATCATAAAATATGCCCATCGTCACGGTGATGGGTACAAAAAAGACAAACAGCCTGATTACGCTTAGCACCAATGCTGACATGGGTAAATGAATAGCATTTAACGAGGAATTAGTAAGGATAACGATTCCCTGCAAACCATACCCTAAAGGTACAATAATCAGGAACATCTGGATCAATTCTGCTACTTGCTGCTCTTTGGCAAACAAAGACGCCAGCACGGGGGAGCACAACCACAAAACAATACTAATGAGAAGTTGCCAGGCCAGTACAAATTTCACAATCAACCAGTAAGCGTCTTTTACTCTGTTAAAGCGATTGGCGCCCATATTCTGGCTGATAAATGGCGGTAACGACATCGACAAAGCCAGGACGACAATAGTGCTAAATGACTCCAGCCTGCTGCCCACGCCCCAAGCCGCTACGGCTTCCTCACCATAGCCAGCCACCACTCTGGTCAGAACGGCACCGGCAATGGGGGTGAGCATATTGGCTCCGGCGGCAGGTAAGGCTATGTGTAAAATTGCCCGGCTCCGCTCAGCCAACTCAGTAAACGTTAATAAACGAGGCAGGATGTAGTTACGTTGTCTGGCCAGCAGATGCAAAATCCAGATGGAGCAGATTATCCAGGAAATCAGCGTCGCTAGCGCAGCACCACCGATCCCCATAGCCGGTATCGGCCCGAGACCAAAAATAAATAATGGATCAAGCAAGGCATTGATACCGCCGCCGGTAGCCATAATAATACTGGGGGTTTTAGTATCCCCCCGGGCACGCAATACGCTGTTTCCTACCATCGGCATCGCTAAAAATACCGAGGAGAAATACCAAATCGCCATATAGTCATGAATATAAGGCATTAAATGTTGCTGGGCGCCCAGCAACTGGAAAACGTAATCAATACTCAGGCCGCCACAGATGGCAAGGATCCCAACCATGATAAAGGACAACATCAATGCACCTGAGCCGGTTTCCCTGGCACCGTCCAGTTTACCCTGGCCGGCCAGACGGGCAATAACGGCCGACGTGCCTATCCCTAGGCCTATATTGAGGCTAATGAGAGTAAACGTAACAGGAAAGGTAAAGCTGATAGCCGCAAGGGGCTCAGTGCCCAGCAGACTTACAAAAAATGTGTCGACAAGACCAAAGCTCATCATCATGATCATGCCAATGATCATGGGGATGGCCATCCGTTTTAGCGACTCGGCAATATCACCATTGATTAAATCTCGTGACTTATCCTGCTTCACTCTGCTCACTTAATACTTATATAGACTGACTTTCGTTGCTGTCTGCCCTGCAACATAGGGCACACTGCAGTGTAATTTAATAAAATAACGACTTAACAAGATAATTACGTGCGTCGGGTCCGGGATGGTTAATTAATTCTGCGTTTTTTAAAGCCAATTAATCTTAAGACTAAGTGTAATCGACCGCGTCATTGAACAACAGGGATTTATCAAATAAAAACGCTAGAAGAGAAACTCCTGCCATTTCCGCTCTTTTTGTCAATTTGCGTCTTAATAACGGAAACTTATTTGTTCACATTTCACCCAAATCCGAATATGACAGCCTGGACATAAGGCTTTTAGCGGCAATGAGCCTGATTCGAACCAAATCCTGTCCTTTGTGCCTCTTACCGAATAACTTTTGTACAGCCCGCAAAACCGTGTATAAGGTAAATTTGTTGTTAACCTGGCGTTACCACAGACAAGGCGGCCGTGTTTAACACACAAGAAAAATCATGTCTATCCCTCAATTAAAAAAAATGACGAACATCTGTCTATTCCACCATAGACCAAACCTAAGTATTTGTTTTTAAATAACTTAAACCCGTGCTAATGTGACAGCTTTGTGACAATAAATTGACTGCCCGTTAGCCTGTCTCCCCCACGGACAATTCTATCAACATAGTTATCCACAGATTTGGTGGATAACTAATTAAGAGCCAGTATTGGCGCGGCTTAGGCGTTAATTGCCAACTATTTTTGTAAGTAACGACTAACCTTGTGAGATTACCTCAATGGTTACACATTTATGAAAATCTGTATATACACACAGTATTCAACAGTTTTTTAATAGCTTTTAGTTATAGGTTTATCCATTTAAATTACTAAACACATGCCTCACTTCCCCTTTTCTTTCGTAACTAGAATTAACCCGCTATTATTCAATTAATTAGCAACCTTAACCGCAGGAAAAGTCTAAAAAACATGCGTTTCGTTTGTTTTTTAAGCTGAAACCCTGTCACATGACATTTTTTGTCCAAACGAAAGAAAATTTTCACGAAGTTTGTTGACACAAGAATCTTACGTCATTAATATTCGCCTCCGTTGAAACACAGGTCCCCCTTAGCTCAGTTGGTTAGAGCGACGGACTGTTAATCCGCAGGTCCCCCGT
>NZ_CAJXQY010000166.1 GCF_913058315.1 uncultured Alteromonas sp.
GTAAGGGCGAAATGTCGGCCTTCTTCCGTAAGCCTGATCATCGTAATTTTAAACCCTGTGGCGATCAGGTATTGCGCTACTTCCTGTTAGGACTGGCCCGAAAGTTAAGGCCGGATGTATCCAGCCCAACAACGGATAATGCAACGCCGGTAAATTCCCCGGCGATTAGAAAATCACTGAAAAAGAAAACGGCCCCCAAGCGTAACGTCGCCACGAAAAAGCCCGATGAAAAACGCACTAAAACGGGCGGTCGCATATCGGCCTGGCACAAGCCGGATGATAGTGGCAGTGGCGCAAAGCGCCCGCCTAAAAAACGCCAGCAGGATTAACATCTGCTGGTCGTTTAAAGCCTGCCATAGAGTTAGCCTCAGCTATGCCATTTACCCCACTTCATATGGGCCCGGGCCTGTTCGTTAAAGCGCTGCTGCAAAGCAGCTTTAGCTTAATGGTTTTTGGCTGGACCCAAATCATTATGGATATACAACCGTTGTGGGTAATGGTGGTGGGACACGGTCATGTACATGGCTTCTCTCATACGCTGGTGGGCAGTTCACTGATTGCTATTATCGCTGCGCTCACGGGTAAACCTTTATCTGAACTTGGCCTCAGGATAATGGGGATCACCAGCCAGCCCGAACCGCTCAAAATTGCCTGGCGGGTGGCCTTTTTAAGTGCCTTCATTGGCAGTTATACGCATGTGGGGCTTGATGCCATTATGCATGCCGATGTGCAACCCGCCTATCCACTGACTTTGGTTAATCCATTACTCGGTATAGTATCGGTAAAGGCATTGCATAAACTCTGCTTGTACAGTGGTATGCTTGGCGCAATCGTATTTTATCTGGTGCAGTGGCGCTCGCATCACCTTAACTCTCATTAAAGACAATCCAGGGCGTTATTCGTTATGGAACTCAATCAGGTTACCCTGCCAGTTCAGGATATGCACAAAGCAGTGCAGTTTTACTTAACCCTGGGCTTTACCCAGATAGTGGATACGCCCCACTATGCACGCTTTAGTTGCCCCCAGGGGAGCTCAACGTTTTCGCTGGCGCTGGAAGATAAGGCTAGCGCTAACCCCACCGTGATTTATTTTGAGCATGAAGCGCTCGACGAGCTTTACCAGACTTTACAACAACGGGGCATCCCCTTTGAACAGCCGCCAACTGAGCAGCGCTATCTGTGGAAAGAGGCAGTACTAAGAGATCCTTCAGGCAATAAAATTAAGCTGTACTGGGCCGGTGAAAATCGCTTAAACCCGCCCTGGAAGGTCAATATCAAAGCGTAACGGCTTAAAACGGTTTATCATGGGATTCACCGATTTGAAAATAATCAAAATCAACATACCCGCCGGCCTGCTCAGTAGCATAGTTAAATAACCCATAGCGATACCCCATGAAGTGTTTGGTAAAGGTATACAGCATTTGCAGAGGCTTACCTATTTTGTGCCATTTATCGCCATCCAGGCTGTAATAGAACGTGGCAATATCGCGGCTAAAATCTGTATCGATGCGTAAATAAACCCGGTCTTGTTCTACCCCAAGTGTAGCCAGCGTTTCGTAGGCCTGACTCAGTTGATGTACACCCACGATCCCTTGTTTTTCATCCTCGTTGTCGATCCCCAGAATAGAACGTACCATCACCAGGGATTTCTGACCGTTACTACCCGCTTTCACCGCCACATAGCCATATTTATTCTGCAGTGCAATCAGCCCTGCCACGTCGCCCGCCTTCATGTGCTGAACATTGATGGCAGTTGTTGCCGAACTATGAGGGCCAAACGTTCGTTGTGTCAGGGTATTTTTGGCTGTGAGTACGGTTTTGTCGGTGCGCCCGGTAGTAATTCTTAAGCGGCCAGGATTATTCAGCACCGCCCAGTGGGCGTTATCCGGGTTATGGTTCCATTGCCATACCAGTGGCAACGGGCGCTGCCCTGCACTGCGCTCAAAGTGGTCTGAAGCGACAATGCCCTGCATACCGGTTTCATTATCTGGTAACGCCAGTTTATCCGGCACTTTACCGTCTTCGCCAAGAACCGGCCAGCCATCCTGCCAGGTCACCGGAACAAGATACGGAATTCGCCCGACACTGCCCCGATCGCCAAATAGCATGGCATACCAGTTACCCTCAGGTGTATCGATTAATCCACCTTGGGCTATGTGCGTATAATCCAGCGCCACCCGGCTTTCCCATGGCCCTTCAATGTTGTCTGCACGGTGGATAATCACGGAGCGGGCCCAACGACTTTTCGGCGAGGCAATAGTAAACAGATAGTACTTTTTGTTAATCTTATGCATTTGCGAACCTTCACCCGGCAGCCCGCCAACCTCATTCTCACCGAAGGCCTCGTTAACGTTTTCGATGATGACTTTGTGTGTGCCGCCCGACTTAAGATCTGACGCATCAGCTTTAAGTTCAACAAGGGAAATTTTGCCGCCGCCGTATATCATGTAAACACGGCCGTCATCGTCAAAGAACAACGAATTGTCATGTAACACCGGTGCAAATTCGTGGGCCTGCCACGTGCCATTTTCAATGTCCCGGGTTTTGTAAACATGGGTTTTACCGGTGGTAGCTGAGAACGTGGCGGCATAGAACATCCCGTTGTGATATCGCAGGCTGCTGGCCCAGGAGCCTTTGCCATAGGCGTCCTGACCATTCTCAAGATTCATTTTGTCGTTTTCAACCAACCGATCATAGGCGTAGCCTGCTATCTCCCAGTTAACCAGATCGCTGGATTTCATAATGGGCAGGCCCGGGCTCATGTGCATGGTGGTACTGCTCATGTAATAGGTGTCGCCCACTCTGATGGTGCTGACATCCGGTACGTCAGCCCAGACAACCGGATTTTGTGCAGCACTCGTCTGATAACAAAGAAAAGCGAATACCAAACTGCTAAATACACCGATCCGTTTAATCATAATCAACACTCACCCGTTTAACACTCGCAACCAATACCGCAACAGAATTCGGCATTACAAGGTGATGCACATTAGGCGAATTGAACGGCTGGGTAAATGCCACAGGCTTTACCTTTTAAGACGAACCGATTGTTATATTTAACTATTTATTAACTTTTGTAGCGCAAAGACACCCTGCAAACTGCCTCACCGTCCGGTAGCCATTAGCAGCAGGCTTTGGTTCAATTCGCTGGCAGAAAAAAACCGGCAGAAGCCGGTTTTTCATTCAGGTTTAATTAGCCTCACGGGCCAGTATCACGGCTATTGGCTGAACACTATATTGTCGATAAAGGCGGCATCTTCCCCATCGCTGACACTGCTGTCTTTGTAATATCGCCATTCAATGGTGTTAACCCCCTGGTTGAGGTCGAGGTATTCAGTGCTCCACTCACCGTTACTGATAGTCAGGGTTAGCGCATCATTGACATAAACCTCAAGAATATCGCAACAGGCCTCAGCAGAGACTTTTACATCAAACGCCAGGGTTCCGGTTGCGAACAATCCGGTAAGTGTCATGGAGCTAGTTTCGTTATCAAAAATAGTCCCTGAGCGAACACTCTGACTCCCTTCCTGTGGTTCAAAGGTGGAGATTTGCCAGTTCGCGTCGCTTTCTGTGGTCGTATCAAACAAGGCCGGGATTGCATTCGCTTCGAAGGATTCACTATAGCTGGTGATTGCATCAGGTACCGAATTGGCATCTGAAGGATCGGTGCCATAGCGCAGCACTTCATCACCATCACTGAATGAATCAGAGTCAGAATCAACCTCAAGTGGCGAAGTGCCATGGGTTAATACCTCATCGCCATCGCTTAGCCCGTCTGCATCGGTATCAGCTGTTAACGGTCCGGTCTGATAGGTGTTTACTTCAGTGCCATCCAAAAGGCCGTCGCTATCGGTGTCTTCAAGCTCAGGGTTCGTGCCCAGAGTATATTCTTCAAAACTGGTTAAACCGTCAGCATCGTTATCCCAAAGCGCATCAGAGGCGTCTTCATCAGACAAGCTATAGGTGACTTCCCACCAGGCCGGGATACCATCGCCGTCACTGTCACCGGTGTTGGACACGGAGAATGTAAACTCACCACTTTCGCGACCGACCATAACAAGCTGTTGGCCCCACGGGAAAATAGCAAACACACTGGCGTCGAGGGGTTGAGAATCCAATAAACGATGACTGTCATTACGGAATGTATTGAGTGTCTGGCTTCCATTGTCGGCAACAATTGCCATAAACACTTCATCGAAACCTACTACGTCGGTCACTTCTACGCCAAGGTTTGTAGCAATGGTGAGATCGCCAGCATTATAAATAACGCCACTCCCCAGTATTACATGCTCGCCATTATTAATGACTCTGATTGGCAAGCTGATGTTACTACCATCATGGTAAGGGGTTTCGCCGTCGGCGGTAATTTCACCCGATGTTGGATTGATTTCCTCAAAGTGCAAATCGTTTGGCGATGTTTGATCACGGAAGAAATACACCCGATTGTTCGCTTCATTCCAGGCATATTCACGGGAGTAACGATTCCAGTCTTCGCTGTCCGTTAGGGTACCATTTTCATTAATAATATAATGTGTATTCCATGCACCGCTTGCGTCCTGAGCAAGCACAAAGTTTCCGGTTGCAGCCAGTCCGCCCACTGCTAACGGTAATCTGAAATAGGACTGTTGTGACAGGTCGCTATCCAGATTAATGTAGGTAATTGCACCGTCGTCATAGCCAAAATATAAGCGGCGGTGTGCCGCTGAATAGGCCATATGAGCAGGCGACTCTAATAACAGCCCATTGAGCTGGCCTGCCTGAAGCGGATTGAGGTAAGACTCAGTTTCACTGCTCCAGCGGTATACCTTGCTATCTTGTGAGTTTAATAGATAAACCACACCAAGTTCATCGATAACGGTTTCAGACGGCGTAAAACTGGGTAAAGTTGCCGCATAATCACAGGTACCGTTGCTTGCGGCATGTTCTGCAAGCCAACAAGCAGACTCATTAGGAAATGCATCGAGCATTAGCCCGGTAGTAGAATCAGCTTCAGTAAACCCGCTATTCCAGTTATCGGGATATCCATCAGCATCGGTATCTACTGATGCTGCAATGTCCATTGGAAAATCATCCGCTGTATTTACTACGCCGTCGCCATCAGTATCATCATTAGCAACCACTGGTGTTAAGCCAAACGCACCATCATTTATAGTAAACAGAAGGTGATTGGTTCCGTTACTCATGAGGTTCGCCTGCTCGACGTCTAACGAGTACTCTTCAAGAACTCGGTTTGTGTCATCCATTCTGACGACGTTAAAGCCCCCGGAGGTCTGACGAAGCAAGAGTAATTGGCCATTACTTAATGTTACTGCATCATCAAATCTGCCAATATTACCCAGCCAGGTTAAATCATCGGCGTCGTAATAGTCGCCAGAGCCAAGCAGAACACGTTGACCGCTTGCGGTAATTAATATGGGCCCCTCAATAATGTAATCACCATGATAGGGCGTTTCACCGCTGTCGGTGATTAGACCCGAGTTTTGATCAATCACTTCATAATGCAGATCATTGGGAGATGTAGTACTTCTGAAAAAATAGACGCGTTGGTTAGCCGGATTCCAGGCGTAATCGGTAGAGTAATGATTCCAGTCCTGACTATCGGTCAGATTGCCATTCTGATCGATAACATAATGAGACTCCCTGGACCCACTTGAATCCTGAGCAAGAACAAACTCGCCTACGGCTACCAGACCGTCAACTTGCTGTGACAAGCGATAAAATGGCTGTTCTGCCAACTCGCCCTGCACGTCTACAAAGGTTATTTCACCATCTGAATAGCCCAGATACAGTCGCTGTTGACTACCTGAGAATGCCAGCGCGGTCAGTGTAGATTGCACAAACCCATTACTCTGACCAAGACGGATAGGATTAATATAGGCCTCAGTAATCGAAGACCAACGATAGACAGTGGCATTGTTTGCATTCAACAAATAAACAATACCATTATCATCGATAAGCGTATCGGCAGGTGTAAACTCGGGCATGGTGGCTGCGTAATCACAGCTTCCGTCTTCCGCCGCATGAGAGTCTAACCAACATGCTGAGTCTGCTGGAAAGGCATCCAGCGCTAAGCCCGATGTGGAGTCGGCTGCGGAATAGCCCGAATTCCACTCATCCGGATAGCCGTCATTATCGGTATCAACTGACGCCGAAGCATCGGTTGGGAAGGCATCAATGGTATTATCTGTACCATCGCCATCACTATCGTTGTTGGCAACGTAATTCTCTACCACTAATTGGCCGTTTAGCGGGTAGACCAATACTTGTTCATTTTCGGTAGAGACAATGTGCACATTAGCGGTGTCTAACCGAATACTTTCCAACACCCGGTTAGACGAGTCTTTGCGAAACAGCTGTGTAGCCGATCCCGTGCGGTTAACAATTAAGGTCTCGTTATTATCCAGCCCCACTATATCATGAAGCGGGCCATAGGAACCTTGCCAGACCAGCGTCTCGGCATCGAAAATGTTGCCTGCACCGGTAACCACTTCGCGGCCATTATTAATGACTTTGATTGGACCATAGTGAACAAAGTCACCATGATAAGGTGATTCGGTTGCTTCAGAAAACAAACCGGTTGTCTGGCTTATTTCAGTAAACATAATATCGTTTGGTGAAATGCCATCCCGGAAGTGATACAACCTGTTATTAACAGCATTCCAGGCCAGGGTATTTGAAAAATAATAGCCTGTATCGGAATCAGTCACGACACCATTCTTATCCAGCAGGTAACGTGTACCGAAGCTGCCCTGCATTTTCGCCAGCAGGAAGTCACCCACCGAGAATGACAGTTGCAGCACTTCCTCACCTTCAAATGTCGCTATTTCAAACATCTCTGCTACCTGCCCCTCACTGTAGTCCGAAGCAAATAAGATGTTGTCACCGAAATGGAAATAGAATCGCTCATGGGCAATGCTGTATTCGATATGCTGCGGGCTCTGGACATGACCTAACAACATATTTGCCGAAAAACCCAGAGATGCAGTAAAGGTGCCTGAGTCAGCATGATAAACATAAACGCGTCCGGTCTCCGCCAGGTAAATAAATGCCGTATCATCAGGACCCGCCATTGTGATAGTAGGCATTAAAGCAGGTACCGTGGCCGCGTAATCGCATGTACCATCGGCTTGTGCATGCTCAGTTAACCAACAATCGTATTCCTGAGGAAACGCGTCGAGGATCAGCCCGGTTGTTGAATCGGCTGCAGACATACCTTGATTCCAGGAGTCTGGATACCGATCATTATCAGAGTCTGTTGAGGCCGCAGGATCACTGGGAAACGCATCCACTTCATTACTCACCGAGTCCTCGTCAACATCGTCGCTAAACTCAAAAATATTTAACTGTAGATATGCAAGACGCTCTGTAATAACAATAGCGCGAGACTGGTTCTGGGCAATGGCAAGCGGCGAACCATCATAGGTTTGACTGGTGTATTCATCCAACTGATTATTGAACCAGCTCAGAGTGGTATCACCTGCCACGTAATTGAGCGTAACCAGCCCGGTTTCGCTAGTCCATGAATGCGACGAAGACGCCATATCAATGGAGGCCATCTGATTCAGGGTGCCTTTTTCATAGATTTTGCCCGCATAAATAAAATACTCAGATTGCTGAGGCGGCAGCAACAGGTCGCGACTGGCTTGTGAGGACGGTACCGGGTAAATCTGATTCAGAGATTCAATCTGGCCGTTGTCAGGATTCAGCGTCACAGCAAATAAATTATGGTCGTTGCTAGTCTCTGTTGCATATAAATAAGCAGTATAGGAAGCCTCATCCCACTGCATAGCAAAATGACCGCCGTATAAATACTCATCGGCCAGACTAACACCATTTTTATCAAAGATTTCCAGGTTAGCATTATTGGTAAAGACGCCGACAAATGCCCCCATAAGATAGATCTCATTGATGAGGTTGTTGGACTGATAGAAAGTTTCGATGGCGCCATCCATGTTGACTTTATAAATAGCCCCCTGAGCGCTACCGGCATAAAACTTAGCCTCTGTTGGCGCGTACACCAGGGTGGTAATGCGTTCATCCAAATCAATTTGAATGGGTGACTCGAAAGAGCCTGTATTACTACTCAACTGAATAATTTGGTTGGTAGAATCATCCAGAAAGGCAATTTTTTCATTAAACGAATAAGCATGAATATTGCGAATATTCTGTTTGAAATAAGTCAGGTAACACTGTTCACCATTACCGTCTTGCTCACTAATACATCTGGCATCCTGCGCATAGAAATCCGCATTGTCACCCGTTCCGTCACTATCGCTATCGACAGACTCATCAGGATCGAGGGGAAACGCATCTTCCGTATCATTAACGCCGTCGTTATCATCGTCCTCATCGGCATTATTACCCGTGCCGTCACCATCGGTATCCACAGATTCCGTTGCGTCAAAAGGAAACGCGTCGTTGACATCCAGTACCCCATCGTTGTCATCATCGGTATCGACAGAGTCTGCAATGCCATCATTATCAAAGTCAGCAATTGGCGCAGGAGGAGATAAATTGCCTGAACCACCGCCTCCCCCACAGGCAGACAAAAGAGCAGACATGATTAGAACGTACAGCAGGCGTTTATGTTGCATATGCTCATCCCTAAGCGAGAAAAGGTTATCGTTATTGGCTTGGTAACTAATAAATTTTAATAAACTTTATTACAGGTGTTCCTTGCGCTTATTTGAATTCAGAAACTGCAATTAATTAAGCCAGTTACACGTTGAGTGACAACTTATTCGAATCCGCGTTACAGGTCAAGATAATCAATATTTCGAAAGAATTAGCCAATGCGAAGTGACCATTTGGAATGGTCATAAAGCCGTTACAGTAATGACGCAATAAGAAGGATTTGACTGCCCATAGCCCCGCCCTGCGCCTTGTGAACCACGCTTTAAGTCCTGCAAAATAGCGCGGGGGATTTTATCGAACCCGACGTTTGGGTTCTCGCTCACTATCTTCCGATCGAGTAGGAGGGAGTTTTACAACTCCCGTCCTCTCACACCACCGGGCATACGG
>NZ_CAJXQY010000167.1 GCF_913058315.1 uncultured Alteromonas sp.
TTGACTTATGGGGTGTATAAATTCAGTGAATAACAGGATCACACAATATTAACAATCCGTATTCATTGCATAACCCATAAGCAGTGTTTATAGGGTGTATAACTGGTTAATATATCGCCTGTTAATCAGTGTGCTGGAGCGCACTGTTGAAGGCAAGACAAAGCGAAGCAATGCTTGATCTGAATTAATGGAAAATTTATTTTCCCATGGCTAAGGCGTGTGAAGATTCCCGGTTACAGCGTTTTACACATAAAACAGCTATTGGGATCGGGTTGATAATCGGCGAATGGTCCACAAAACGAAAAGCCGTAGCGCTGATACAGTTGCCTCGCCGGGGCAAAAAATTCCATGCTGCCGGTTTCCAGCCACAGGGTTTGATAGCCGGCGTCACTGGCAAACCGGATAAGGTGCTCGAGCAATAATTTGCCGGTACCGGTACGACGCGCATTGGCGGGTGTGCGCATGGACTTTATTTCAGCTTCCAGCGGATTGATGTGCTTAAGTGCAATGCAACCCAACAACCTGCTGTCTGAGCGCGCGGCGAAAAAGGTAATCTCCGGCGCCTTGAGCTTGCTAACGTCGAGAGCGTGAACGCATTCAGCAGGAGAAGTGGCATACATATCCGCCAGATGCTCTTCGAGCAACGCAATCACATCGCCGCCGGTGAGGTCATCAACGCTAATGTCCACCTGCGTGGCAACGGTCATCAGATAAACCCTTTCAGCGTTGCCAGGCCAAAGGCGTTGCAGGTGGTTGAATCCATCATCTCACCGTTAATGATACGTGCTTTTACTTCGACCAGTGGCAGTTTATGCACGGTAAGTCCCTGCTCTTCTTCTTCCAGTGCCTGAGTCGTTTTGGTGAGCGTTTTGGCCACAAAGATGTGGTAGCGCTGGGAACACATCCCATAAGCTAAGAATTGTTCTCCTACATACTGCCAGTCGGCTGCCAGCAAACCGCATTCTTCTCTTAATTCGGCCTTAGCAACGCTCAGTGCGTCAAAGGTTTCCGCGCCCTCTTTAGCCCCCTGAGGAAATTCAAGATGACGGCCCTTCACAGGATAGCGGTACTGCTCAACCAGGTAAACATCGTCACCGTCCAGCGCTATCACCACTACGAAATCGGGCTTATCCACGACACCGTAAATTCCCCGGTAGCCATCCTCGCGGCCAATGCTATCCTCGCGAACCGTCATCCAGCGATTCTGATAAACCACTTTGGAGTCGAGGGTTTGAATTTCGTCGGTGTGAGTGTCTTTCATATAAATCCGTTTAGTGCAGGAAACAGAACCAGGCAGTACAAAAAATAAGAGCTGCGAAAGCAGCTCTTAGAGAGGATTAAAGGTATTCTACTTCGATGATTTCATATTCCACCGCACCAGACGGCGTTTGAATGTTCACCATGTCATCCAGTTCTTTACCAATCAGACCCCGGGCAATGGGTGAATTAACGGAAATCAGGTTTTGTTTAATATCCGCTTCATCATCGCCAACAATGCGATAAGTCGTTTCTTTATCGTTATCAACGTTAAGAATGGTTACCGTGGCACCAAAAATAACCTTTCCATTGTTAGGCATCTTGGTGACATCAATAATCTGAGCGTTAGACAGCTTACCTTCGATGTCCTGAATACGGCCTTCACAGAAACTTTGTTGTTCGCGGGCAGCATGGTACTCAGCATTTTCTTTTAAGTCGCCATGTTCACGGGCGTCGGCAATCGAAGCGATGATTTTAGGACGCTCTACCGATTTAAGTTGATTCAACTCCTCGCGAAGCATCTCAGCACCACGTGCAGTCATAGGATATTGAGTCATGTTGTTATTCTCACTTACCTGAATATGTTTTGCTTGAAACAAAAAAATGCGCCCGGTGGGCGCACTTTTCAATAGTTAATAACGAATTAATGCGTTAGAGAAGAATACACAGAATCCTTCTTTTTGTCATTATCCGTTTATTCTGGCGTGCAGTGCCTGAACCGAAGTCACTTTTCCGCGATCGTCAGCCGATTTAGCCTGTACGGTAGCAAAGGCGGCGTTCATCGTGGTGGTATAAGTGACTTTGTTCACCAGCGCTTCGCGGCGAATATACACAGAATCGGTAATCGCCTGACGACCTTCCGTTGTATTAACGATATAAGAATATTCACCATTCTTTATCGCATCGACAATATTCGGACGCCCTTCTGACAGCTTATTCACCACCGACACCTCAATGCCCTGGGCGCGCAGTGATTCCGCGGTACCACTGGTACATTCAATGGTGAAGCCTTTCGCGATAAGCGCTTTAGAAAGCTCTACCAGCTTAGGCTTGTCGGTTTGACGCACTGATAACAGCGCTTTACCTGAAGCCGGCAATGGCGCACCAGCACCGAGGTTGGCTTTGGCATAGGCTTCTTCAAAGGTGTCACCGACCCCCATGACTTCACCGGTTGAGCGCATTTCAGGCCCCAACAGTGGATCCACCCCCTGGAATTTAGCGAACGGCAGTACCACTTCTTTCACAGAGTAGAACGGTGGAATAACTTCCGCAGTAAAGCCCTGTTCTTTAAGTGTTTTACCTGCCATTGCCCGGGCTGCAATTTTAGCCAGTGGCACACTGGTAGCTTTGGATACAAACGGAATGGTTCGCGCCGCACGAGGGTTAACCTCAATCAGGTACACTTCGCCATCTTTAATCGCAAACTGGGTGTTCATCAGGCCGATTACGCCCAGTTCAAGCGCCATGGCTTTAACCTGCTCGCGCATCACATCCTGAATATCCTTGGGTAATGAATGCGGCGGCAGTGAACAGGCCGAGTCACCGGAGTGTACACCCGCTTGCTCGATATGCTCCATGATACCGCCAATCACTACGTCGGTGCCGTCACATACGGCATCGATGTCCACTTCGATGGCATCATCGAGGAAACGATCGAGCAGAACTGGTGAGTCGTTAGACACTTTTACCGCTTCATTCAGATAACGTTTAAGGTCTTTCAAGTCGTACACGATTTCCATCGCACGACCACCCAGTACATAAGAAGGACGAACCACCAGCGGGAAGCCGATTTCCTTGCCTTTCTCAAGCGCCTGTTCCATGTTGCTAACGGTTGCGTTAGCAGGCTGTTTCAGCGCCAGTTTGTTCACCATTTGCTGGAAACGCTCACGGTCTTCGGCACGGTCAATCGCTTCAGGCGAGGTACCAATAATCGGTACACCGTTGGCTTCCAGCGCACGGGCCAGTTTGAGCGGCGTTTGGCCACCGTACTGAACAATAACGCCTTTGGGCTTCTCAACCGCAACGATTTCGAGTACATCTTCCAGCGTTACCGGTTCAAAATACAGTCGGTCTGACGTGTCGTAGTCGGTAGATACGGTTTCCGGGTTACAGTTAACCATGATGGTTTCATAACCGTCTTCACGCATAGACAGCGCGGCATGTACACAGCAGTAATCAAATTCGATACCCTGACCGATACGGTTAGGACCGCCACCAAGGACCATGATTTTATCCCGGTCTGACGGCGCTGCTTCGCATTCTTCATCATAGGTTGAGTACATGTAAGCGGTGCTGGTAGAAAATTCCGCTGCACAGGTATCAACCCGCTTATACACTGGCTTAATGCCCATGCCTAAGCGCAGATCGCGCACGTCACTTTCCGCCACTGACGTAAGGGTAGCCAGACGGGCATCAGAGAAACCTTTACGTTTTAAGGTATTCATCAGATTTTCGTCGATGTTGGCCACACCAAGCTCAGTAACTTTCTGCTCAAGCTGCACTAACTCTTCTAACTGAACCAGGAACCAGCGGTCGATATTAGTCAGTTTAAAGACCTCTTCAACGCTCATGCCGGAGCGGAAGGCATCGCCGATGTACCAGATACGCTCAGCACCAGGTTGACGTAATTCGTAAACCAGTTTGCTCTGTGCTTCCGGATCGTCAAGGTCGAGGATCGGATCCAGACCGGCAGCGCCCACTTCCAGACCACGTAATGCTTTTTGCAGTGATTCCTGCTGATTGCGACCAATCGCCATCACTTCACCCACAGATTTCATCTGGGTGGTCAGACGGTCGTTAGAACCGGCAAATTTTTCAAAGTTGAAGCGTGGGATCTTAGTGACGACATAATCGATGGCCGGCTCGAAAGACGCTGGCGTTAAACCACCGGTAATGTCGTTAGCCAGTTCATCCAGGGTGTAACCTACTGCCAGCTTGGCAGCTACTTTGGCAATCGGGAAGCCGGTTGCTTTTGAGGCCAGCGCAGAGGAACGGGATACCCGTGGGTTCATCTCAATGATAACCAGGCGGCCAGTTTGCGGGTCGACACCAAACTGTACATTTGAACCGCCGGTTTCCACACCAATTTCACGCAGTACAGCCATGGCTGCATTACGCATAATCTGGAATTCTTTGTCGGTTAAGGTTTGTGCTGGGGCCACAGTGATAGAGTCACCGGTGTGCACACCCATGGGGTCAAAGTTTTCAATAGTACAAACGATGATGCAGTTGTCGGCTTTATCGCGGACCACTTCCATCTCGTATTCTTTCCAGCCAATCAGTGATTCATCGATTAGCAGTTCGTTGGTAGGCGATAAGTCCAGACCACGGGTACAGATTTCATTGAACTCGTCGATATTGTAGGCGATACCGCCGCCGGTCCCCCCCATGGTGAATGACGGGCGAATGATACACGGGAAGCCGATGCGGCTTAATACATCGTGAGCCTGTTCCATAGTGTGCGCGATTTCCGCACGCGGACATTCCAGACCAATTGATTTCATGGCTTTATCGAAACGCTCGCGGTCTTCCGCTTTGTCGATGGCATCTGCCGTAGCGCCAATCAGCTCTACGTTGAATTCATCCAACACGCCTTCGCGGTTCAAATCCAGTGCACAGTTGAGTGCAGTCTGGCCACCCATGGTAGGCAGGATCGCATCAGGACGTTCTTTTTCGATAATCTTGCGCACTACTTCCCAGTGAATCGGCTCGATATACGTGGCATCGGCCATTTCCGGATCGGTCATGATAGTGGCAGGGTTAGAGTTAACCAGAATTACGCGGTAGCCTTCTTCACGAAGGGCTTTACACGCCTGGGCACCTGAATAGTCAAATTCACAGGCCTGACCGATAACGATAGGCCCGGCGCCGAGGATTAGGATACTTTTTAGGTCGGTACGTTTTGGCATTGGGGCAAGTTCCTACTGCTTTGACTGTTCGATTAAGTCGATGAAGTGATCAAATAATGCAGCTGCATCGTGCGGACCCGGGCTCGCTTCAGGGTGACCCTGGAAACTAAACGCCGGTTTGTCGGTACGATGAATGCCCTGCAGGGATTTATCAAACAAGGAAATATGCGTGACTTTAAGCGTATCCGGCAGGCTTGATTCATCCACCGCGAAACCATGGTTCTGACTGGTGATCATTACTACGTCACGTTCCAGATCTTTCACCGGGTGGTTGGCACCATGGTGACCGAACTTCATTTTCACGGTTTTGGCACCACTGGCCAGCGCCAGTAACTGGTGGCCTAAACAAATACCAAATACAGGTAGTCCGGTGTCGACGATAGTTTTAATCGCTTCAATGGCGTAGTCACAAGGCTCCGGATCACCCGGGCCGTTCGACAGGAACACGCCGTCGGGATTCATCGCCAGTACGTCTTCAGCAGACGTTTGGGCAGGTACCAGTGTGAGTTTACAACCACGGTCTACCAACATGCGCAGGATGTTGTGTTTGGCACCGTAATCATAAGCAACCACATGGTATTTATAATCAGCACCGTCTTTGTAGCCGCCTTCAAGCTCCCATACACCGCTGGTCCATTCGGTGGTTTGTGTGGTAGACACCACTTTCGCTAAGTCCATTCCTTTGAGGCCGGGGAACGCTTTGGCGTTTTCCAGCGCCGCCGCTTCGTCCAGCGCGTCGGTGCAGATAATGCAACCGTTTTGAGCGCCTTTATCGCGCAAAATACGCGTTAAACGACGGGTGTCGATATCGGCAATGCCCACAACATTGTTGGCTTTAAGATAATCAGACAGTGTTTGTTCGTTTCGATAATTGCTGGCAACGAGAGGAAGATCTCTTATAACCAGACCTTTAGACCAGATTTTGTCAGATTCAACATCTTCCTGGTTGGTACCGGTATTGCCGATATGGGGATACGTAAGAGTAACAATTTGTTCAGCGTAAGAAGGGTCGGTCAGAATTTCCTGGTAGCCGGTCATTGATGTATTAAATACAACTTCACCAACTGACATACCTTGAGCACCGATAGCAGTACCCTTGAACACAGAACCATCTTCTAAGACCAGAAGGGCGGAATTAGCCAAGTCAACCTCCAAATTAAGGATAACCGAGAGTTTTAAACAACACTCACAAAAAACGGGAGGTAACGTCACATTTACATCCCGTTTACTAAAATTTGCAGCTAATGAATATGTGTTTAGGCGCTGTAATAGCGGTCTAAACACTAATTTTTGGCAAATTCCGTGGATTATAGCTTAAGAGACTTTAAAGGTCTATTCCGATCTGGAAAATTCATCAAAATAAACCGTTAAGCATCAAAATCACGCAAACAAGCCAAAACAACAATTCATATAGCCGTTGTTCTGCCGTTTTATGTTTATTATTAATTTAAAGACAATACGTCATTCATGCCGTACTGACCGGCATTCTGCTGCGATAACCACATCGCCGCCTGCACGGCACCACGGGCAAAAGTCAAGCGACTGGAGGCCTTGTGGGTAATCTCAAGACGTTCGCCAATATCGGCAAACAATGCTGTATGTTCGCCAACTACATCACCGGCTCTTACCGTAGCAAAACCAATGGTATTGTGGTCTCTCGGCGGTGTCTTGCCCTCACGACCATAAACCGCACAAGCCGACAGATCGCGGCCAAGTTCATCGGCAATGGCTTCACCAATCGCCATAGCGGTGCCCGATGGCGCATCCTGTTTGAAGCGATGATGCGCCTCCAGAATCTCGATATCCGCTGTTGCCCCCAGTGCGCGGGCAGCCTGTTTTACCAGGGATAACATTAAATTCACCCCAACACTGTAATTTGCAGCAAATACTACCGGAATTTTAGTTGCGGCATCGGCCAGCAAGTTTAACTGCGCGGCAGATAACCCGGTAGTCCCTATGACCACAGGTTTATTATTCGTTACACACCACTGTAGGTTGCTGTCGAACGCTGCCGGTAAAGTAAAGTCAATCATCACGTCAACCTCTGCAGGGTTGATGGAGGATAACGCACTGCAGGCTGCCTCCAGTTTACCGATGCCAGCCAGTTCACCCACGTCCATGCCAACCCACGGAGAGTCATCACGAACCGATGCCACGCTCAGTGTTGCCGTGTCATGTTCATTCAGGGCCTCTATTAATACCCGTCCCATGCGACCATTGGCGCCAAAAAGACCTACTTTCATCGAAAACCTGCTTGCTTATTTTAGATGCCCTTGGTTGACTGTAGGGAACAGTTTTCCGGGCAATGTGACTGTTGATGGGGGAATTGTGCCTGATAGCCGGGCAGATGAAAACCCACAAATGGTTGAACTTTGACACGTGTCTGGGTTCAATGAAGTCACATTAAGCCGAAATGTAAATTATCACTTTGAGCAAACAGGTTTCTACAGGACTTATTGAAATGGAAAAACGTCTTATCTGGGATATTCCAACCCGCCTCTTCCACTGGCTGCTGGTAGCGTGCATCGTAGCGCAGTATCTTACCGCCGAGGTATTTGATGCCATTGCCTGGCATTTTAAAATTGGCTATTTCACGCTGGGACTCATTTTATTCCGCTTACTGTGGGGATTTGTAGGCACCACCTACGCCCGTTTCAGCCAGTTTTTAGCCGGCCCCGGCAAAGTGCTTTCCTACGCGAAAACCGTAACAAATCCTAACTCGGAAGAACACGCCGGGCATAACCCTATGGGCGGCTGGATGGTAATAGTGCTGCTGCTGTTAGTGGCGCTACAGGGCATCAGCGGCTTATTTATCGGCGACGATATTATTAATAACGGGCCTTATTACGATGCCGTCTCCGAAGCCACCCGCGACACCATGAACACCATTCATCATACTGCTTTCAACATTCTGCTGGCGGCAATTGCGCTGCATATTATCGCAGTAGTATTTTATGCCCGATTTAAAAAGCAGTTATTAGTACCTGCCATGGTGCACGGCAAAAAGCCAACCACCGAGCCGGGAATAACATCTTCCAGACTCCTGCTTGCGGTGGTTCTGGTCATCATTGTGATTGCCGCAATGTACTACGCCATTGAAATTGCCCCACCCGCCCCGGCTGTAGATGCGGATATGTATTATTAAACACGCTATCCAGCCCGTGAATTAAGCGGGCTTTTCACTTATTCACGACGGCACTAGCTATCGACGCTATGAATAAGCCGAACACCCCTGACGCCTGTATTCAACTTAACGAGATTTTATGGTGAGTCCCACCAGACAGTAGTGCGCAAGTATAGTCTGCCACTACTTAGGAACGTCTTCAGGTTAGTCGTTGAAGGCAATCAGCTACTGCGCAAACAGATCTGCCCCATCAGTCTTTATACTGGGTAAGCATTGGCGTTTCTCAAACTCTTAAAGTCATTAAACCTTACGCCTTGTTGCTTTAACACCTTATTTATCTTCTTGCTAATCGATTGGCGAATGTAGAAAGGTTGGTTTGGAACGAAGTGGTGTATGGTATGGGTTTGGCCGAAGTTGAAACTAAACAGCTGAAAAGGTAAAAACCATTTGCTGGTTATTACATGGGTTTGCTGATGAATATTGGTAACACCGCCGTAATAGTGCATGGAAGACGTTATAAAATTTAACGATGAAGACCGCACAATATTCGGCAAAATTAGCACGACCATTAAAAATTCAAATAAGTGAATAACCGGCCCGAAGGCCGCGGGTAAGTATTGCTCCATTGGCGTGAACAGGTTCAGTATGTGGTAAATTATCATA
>NZ_CAJXQY010000168.1 GCF_913058315.1 uncultured Alteromonas sp.
ATATGGACCAGCTCGGTATAAGCAAAGTAGTAGAACGCCTTAATTATTATGCAGACAAGGTGGATGGCAAATTTAAACCGGCCGCCGTGCTGGAAAAAATGGCAGCGGAAAACACGTCCTTTTATTAATGGATTGTTATTAATGCGTTAAAAATCCGGCTTAGGCCGGATTTTTTCATTATAAGCTAAATAAATGATGGTTTTGTTACCCGAAAAAGGTATTATGCGGCCGTTTGAAAAGTTGAACGATTTTTCAGCAAGTCAAAAAAACCTTATAGATTAAAAGGGTGTCAATATGTTGACAGTGATTTTAGTTTGTCTGGCCAGTAGCTGCTATTTTTTTGTCGAAGCGACAAAAGCCGGACTGTCTGCAAAGCAGTGGGCGTTGGTAGGTTTATTGATGGGGCCGCTGGTATGGCCGATGTTTTCGATTAGTCGCCACGTTCGAATGAGAAAAGACTGCGGCTTTAACAACGCTTATTTACAGGCGTAACAGGCATAAAAAAAGGAGCTTGAGCTCCTTTTTTAGAATTCGTTAGAAGTCTAAATACGAACAGTGCCGGTTTTTGGCTTGTAAGACTGGGTTTCAGTTGCGACTTCTTTTTTCTGTACAGGAGCTTTCTGTGCGCCTTCTTGCTTGTCGGCTGCTACAGGTGCGGTTGTAGAAAGTACTAGGGCTACTGCGTATGCTTTCAACATCTTTCTTTCCTCATTATATTCTTATATACAAAACAAACAAAACTGATTGACAATCCTCATTGTCATTCTTAGTAATGCGAACCCTATGCCAACTTTTAAAGCCCTTTAAAAACAATGGTTTGCAGCTTCCTTTTGTACAGCGTCAAATTTCCGTTGCCGGAAATTATTGCCGTTCTATGCATTTATCTGCCGCTTTTCGGAATACTTAAGGTAAAAGAGTCAAAAAAATACCTCTTATTGTTTAAAAGAGGCTTGGTATGGCCTTTTTAATAAAAAATAAGGAGTATTTATAATTATAACTTGTTAATTAATTTGCAGGTTTTCAGGCCAGGAAGAGAATTAGTGTTCTACAGCACTGGTTGTTAACTAAATAGTAGTTAAGTCACTGGGGAGGTCATTTATTACTTAGGGAAGGAGTTAATTTCAGGTTGCTTTGCTGATAGCCTGACTTGCTGATGGGCGTTAATACGATAGCTTACCTGCGGCTATGAAAGCCGCGGGTGATTAATTGGGCGAGACCTTATTAATGATTTTATGCAATAAGCTGTTTTCGCGCAGAAGCTTCTCAAACCGTTCTGCATTGAGCGGCTTGCTGTATAGAAAGCCTTGTAGCATTTCACAGTCATAGCGGCGCAGAATATTTAACTGCTCTTCATATTCCACACCCTCTGCAACTACCTTTAAGCCAAGATTGTGGGCAATATTAATAATGGCCGCCGCCATGTGCCGATCTACATTGCTGTTGGCGATATCATCGATAAAGGCTTTATCAATTTTTAAGGTATTCAACGGAAATTTCTTGAGGTAAGCCAGAGAGGAATAACCGGTTCCGAAGTCATCCAGTGCCAGGTGAATACCACGGTCACGCAGCCTCTGCATCATTCTGAGGCCTTCTTCCGGGTTTTCCATCAGAGTGCCTTCAGTAATCTCACACTCCAGATGTAGGGGAGATAAGCCTACCTGACGCAGCACGCTTTCAATCCGATCATCAAGGTCAGGCAGTTCGAATTGTTTTGCCGAGATATTTACCGCCACCCGGCCGCTGAACAACCCTTCGCTGACCCAGCGCTTGGTATCTTCACAGGCTTTACGTAAAACTTGTTCACCTATCTCAATAATCTGACCGGTTTGCTCTGCCAGTGGAATAAACTGCCCTGGGCTAACGATCCCTTTATTCGGGTGTTCGAAGCGAACCAGGGCTTCCATACTCACCAGTTTACCAGTGGTAATATCAACCTTGGGTTGATAGTAAACGGTAAATAAATTGTCTTTAATGCCCTGGCGAATTAAGTTTTCAATTTGTAACTGTCTTACGGCGTTTTGGTTCATCTCGCCGCTGAAGAACTGGTAGCTGTTCCCGCCATTATTCTTGGCAAAATACATGGCAGTGTCGGCGTTTTTCAGCAACTCCTGCGGAGAAGAGCCGTCTTCAGGGAATAACGCGATACCAATACTGGCGCCCAGCACAAACTCTTGCTTGTTGATGATAAAGGGGCGTGACAGCGTGTTGAGAATACTTTGCGCAAAATGAGTGATGGTGTGTATGTCTGAAAAATCTTCCATCAGAATACTAAATTCATCACCGCCGAGACGATAGCAGGTTGAATTGCTATCGGTCATGCGCTGGATACGCTTGGCAATTTGTTTAATCAGTATATCGCCGGTCTGGTGACCCAGCGAGTCGTTAATCTTCTTAAAGTTATCCATGTCCAGGCAGAGTAGGGCATGGGGGGTAGCTCGGCGAACCAGGTTGCTATGGCTGGCCTGGAAGAATGAACGGTTAGGTAATTCTGTGAGCGGATCGGAATTAGCCAATTTCAACAACTCTTTTTCTGTGCTCTTACGGGATGTAATGTCTGAAAATACGCCTACAAAATGAGAAATACGGCCGTCATCGTCGTGCACCGCATCTATATTTAGTTCGATTTCATAGCGTTCGCCATTTACCCGGCTGCTTTCAACTTCGCCGCTCCAGTTACCTCTGGATCTAAGGGTTTTTTTAATCTCTTCGGTAAAGGCTTCCGGGTACTGATGGAAATACAGGTACGTCGCTAATGCCTGATCCCGGGTTTCACCGGTATAAGTACAATAGGCATTATTCACCGAAATAAAGCGGAACTTCGTATCGGTAATAAATACGCCTTCAGAAATGTTTTCGATAGAGCGCTTAAACAGGTTGAGCTGTTCTTCGGCATCTTTCAGGTGCTGAATATCTTTCAAGGTGCCCGTCATCCGGATGGGCTCATTATTGTGATCACGCTGAACAACCTTGCCGCGGTCTAAAATCCACAGCCAGGTATTGGTGAAGGTTTTGGTTCGGTAGGCAATTTCATAAAAATCAGATTTACCTTCCAAATGCTCCTTAAGGGCATCCTGCACGCGTTTCAAATCATGGGGGTGTATATTGGCATCGTAAGCGCTGCTAGTGCGAATGTCGTCCTGAGGGAAATCCAGGGTGCCCCAGGTGTTGGAACGATAGACCTGGCCGCGATAAACATCCCAGTCCCATAATTCATCGCCGCTGCTCCACAGCGTGAGCTTTAAGCGTTCTTCAGACTCCGAAACAGCAATTCGCTGACGACGACGAACGTGGTATTGACGAACTACATACAGAGTAATAATTGCCGCAAAGAAGCCATAAAATATTAAAGCCGCAGGATGAAGCCAGGGCGGTGGCAAAATGGTCAGGTTTAGTTCTCTTGAGGGGGACCAGGCTTTACCGTCTTCCAATGCCTGGACTTCAAACCTGTAATCACCAAAGGATAAGTTATTATAGGGGGCCTGTCTTTCTTTTCCTGCTTCTGTCCAGGTTTTATCCAGACCATTCATACGGTAGCGGTACTTAACTGTGGATGGCGAAATCGCATTTAGCACTGCAAATCCCAAACTAAATCGTGAGTCACTCATTGATAACGTCAAAGAGTCTTTCAGATTGATGGGTTTATCAAGAATGGAGCCAGGTTGTCTTAAAGATTGTTCTTTACCGAATAGCTTTAAGGAGACTAATTGCGGTTTTTGCGATGGTATATCTGTAAATTGATCGAAAGTTAATGACTCTGGATGGAAATAATGGAATCCCCGGTTACCACCAAATACCAAAGCATTCTCTTTGGTTTTAGTTACGGCGCCTTCTGAGTAGTCGTTTAGTTCAAGTTTTGTACTGGAAAGAGTGAGAACCACTTCCAGGTTAGGGAGCAAAACCTGCTTAATTTCATTCGACTCTGTCGCTATCCAAATAGCATCTTTTAGTCCTACAGAAGCTAAGATTTTGGAATCGACATTTAAAGAATGATGCCTTACAACTTTTAGAGTGTTTTTATCAAGTTGGTAAATACCTGATGAATGGGTAGTAAGCCAGTAATAGTTACCCCATAAATAAACATCCATTAACTTTGGGGGAGGGTTTAAACCTTTTACATTGAAGTCGATAACATTGTTGATGACATCATTCTTAGGGTTATAAAGTTTTATTTTTCCGTCTCCAGACAACCAGAGCATACCGTCTAGGTCGGTGAACAACGGAAAGGCCATCGAATTTTTCAATGATGGGTTATGAGTTTTCATTACGTAGGAAGCTGATGAGGCAGTCCCGGGTTGTTCTGGTTCAATTGAAATCAGTCCATCCAATTCTGTCCAAGCCCAAATCCTATCCCCATCGTGGTAAATGTTACCGACAAACTCATCTCGTAGAAAAGTCTTTAGTTTTTTTAAATTATCATCTTGATTCTTATACAACTCTATGCCATTTGAGGTTGCCAACCAGATTTGGTCATAACTGTCTATTGCTAAATCCCATAATTGGGTGGCACGGCCGCCCAGGAATGATGCCTGGCTTTCATCATGGAAATTTAGCCGATTCAGACCCGCACTTTGGGTCGCCATCCAGAGGTTATTCTCGCTATCTTCTTTTATCGCCCAAATTCTAGGTGAGCCGCTTTCCTCTTCTGCAGTAGCAACCGGGTATAATCTTAGAAGGTTTGATCCAGAAGAATGTCGGTAAAGCCCCTCAAGAGTTGCTAACCATATTGACGAGGAAGAGTCTTTGTATATTCGGCGGATAAATTGGTTATCGAGATAGGTGATACTTTTCATCTCAGCATCAATGATTATAAGTTTATCCTTGACCTCATTATAAATTGCAAGCCCATCTTCAGTGCCAAACCAGATGACGCCTTCTGATTTCTGAATGATGGTTCGAACATTTTCGTTTTTTAAATTTGGGTAATTAGCCTTATTTATGCGCTTAACTATTTCGCCACTGTTATTTAAAACAATGATACCGCTATTGGTTGCAATCCAATACAAACCATCGATTACCTGAATATCAAAGACTGCAGTCTCTGGAAGGTTAATTCCCCATGGGTTTACTGACTTTAAAGAATAGAGCTGGCGACGCTTCTTATCGTAAATATACGCGCCGGACGCAAAAGTGCCTATCCAAATACGAGTCGGCTCGTTGCGAATTTCCTCAATTTCATCCGGAAAATCTACGCGTTCATCCAGTAATGATAATGTCTTTGTTTTCTGGTCTATTCGGTAAATATTGGATGTGTCTGCTACGATAATGTCACCAGAAGTCTCTTCATCTATCGACCAGATTTCATTATTGCGCAACAATGAGTTGTCACTGTTGTAAACTTGAAAGTCGTCAGTATCTGGCCTGTATCTGGCTAATCCTTCATAGGTGCCTAGCCAAAGCTCTCCCTGCTCCGAAATAAACATCGTTCTGGCAAACCCTTGTGGAATAGAGTTTGGATCGTTTGGAGAGTGTTTGTATTCCTTAAAATGGTAGCCATCATAACGAAAAACGCCTTCTATAGAACCTACCCATATGTAGCCATGAGGGTCCTCAACGATTGACATGATAGTGTCTTCAGGCAGGCCATCTTCGATGGTGTACTCAGCGAATTTGATATCAGTAAGCACCGTGGCAGCAAATACTGCACGGGTAAATAGAAATAGCACTGAAATTATCAGGGCAAACGTCGTTCTGTGGGTTGAGCGCACCATACACCTTTGGCATTGAATGCCTTATCTTTTTTTACTTCTTATCGTGTCTAGCTTCCCTACTATCCGCTACCCAATATGCCCAATAAACAGCGTCTCTACAAGGTTTTTTTTGAATGCCACCACTGCCTGTGTATTTCTTGTTCAGGCAGAGATGGCGGTTCAGGAAAAGAGAGTGATATTTACTCAGAGGTAAAATTCAACTTTAGATTTAAAATCGGCGATATTTGGAATGCAGACGTCATTTGTTACGTTCATGGTTTTAAATTTACCGGGCGCAAATAAAACCAATTGTCCGAATGTCTGATTCAAGTTCATATCTGTGGCATAGCGTTCAATGTCGCTGAAGCGCATTGATTCGATGGCCTGCGCGATGCGTTGGTTGGTATTGAGTTGCGGGTCGCCAGCGCCCAGACTTTGCCAGATATTTTGCGAACGCATGGACTGGTTGATATCAACATCCTGTAACTGTTTTAATAAGTTACGCTGAATATGAGGCCAGTAACCTTCGTAAAATGCTTTTTCGCTGGTTTGTTGTTGTAAAAATGCAGAAATGTGATCAAGCAGCACCTGCGGCGCATTGTTAGGGCTTTGAATGTAAAAAGCGATGCCCGGATGCTGGTTATGTGGCACATAACCGGTGCCCACAATATAGCCAAGCTGTTTCTCTGTGCGTAATGTTGTAAAGAAAGAGCCTGCTAACATTTGCTCCAGCACCATACACATAGCAACGTCCTGAATATCATTGCTGGGCGCCTGAAGATATAAGACAACCGCAGCATCATCATGCTCGCAGGCTACCTCATGATAAAGTGTTTTACTCACTGGCAGCTTGGCAACAGGGCGGGGCAGTGGCGGAGCTTTGGCCGAGGCGGTTTGTGCCAGTACGCTGTCAACAATGCGTTGTGCGCCCTGAGAAGACCAGTTTCCGTGGATCAGCCCGTCTACATGATAATAATCGAACGCTCTGTCGCGTAATCGACGAATGTCATCGAACTGACAATGCTGCACGGCATCCAGCATTTCCACCGGTGCATGGGTGTTTTTTTGGATGAGTACACTCAAACGTGAAAACAGTCGGTTTATGGGCTTGTTTAACAGGGTATTATGTAAGCTCTGGCACTGCAGTAGCTGAACCTGCTTAAACGTTTGCGGATCAGGGGTAAACCCTTTTATGGCGTCAATAAGGTGATTCAGTAATTGCCCTTGCTGGGCGCTAAACCCTCGGGTGTGAATACTGAATCCGCCCTGATGACCATAAATCCGATAATGCAGCCCGGCAATCTCTGCACGATAAAAACGGCCTTGCAGAAAGTCGTTTAAAGCTGCCAGCCATAAACGTTTGGCGGCAACCTGATGAATATTCTGGGCCAGAGAGGGAATGTCAAAAGAGACAAAGATATCCCCTTTTGGCACATTAAAAATATGATCCTGACAAAACCAGAAATCGAACCCTTTGTTGGTTACAATCTGCTGAGGCAAAGCAAACTTGCTTTCGTTCTTACACAAAGTGTAACTGTCGCCAATAAACGGGTTGGGGGGCGGCATGAAAATAGCGTTTACTGGAGTGGGGCTTTGCCAGGCTGCCAGTTGTTGTTCAGAATAGGGCTCTACCGCATAGGCAGCATCATAATAAGCGCAGTTTTGCGTAGTAGGAACACCCTGAGCAATAACTTTTACACGCATATTCGCCGGCGTAAAATAGGCAAGTGCTTCACACAAACTCTGCTTTGTTAGGGTCTCAGAACTGCAGGCTTCGGCAATCTCATGCCAATTAAAGTACTGACGCAATTCCGCCAGTTCACTAATGGCCTGCAAAGGTTTATGAGAATCATCGTATTGCCTGGCCAACTGATTGAGTTTGGCTTTCTCCTGCAAACGCCAGTCTTCTTCTGCGCCTTCCTTAAGGAGCTCAACGACATAAAAAACAGCGTTAATAATTTCATTCTGCTGTGCGAGCCCGCTTTCGGTGAGTTGCAGGTTTATATTAAAGTCTTTGAAGTTCTGCCCTTCAATACCGGAACCTGCAATCAGGTTACTGGCCCAGCCTTTCGCTTTAAGGTAAGCAAACAGGCTGCCTGATGCCTCATCACCCAGTACATGGCTAATGAAATCGAGAGGCTTACTGCTAATATCCAAATGCAGGGCAGGTAGGGCAAAAGTTACAATTAAGCGCCTGGCGGCTTGCAACGGTTCAATGTTAATTTGGGTGCCAAGCTGTGCCGGTGTGTAGAGTGGTGGCAATGTCAGCTCAGCAGCACTCCCTGCACTAAGACGGCCAAATGAGCCCTCAATCCAGGGCATCAGCTGGCTGCTACTGAATGGCGAGTAAATGCACAGTGTAAGGTTTTTTGCGCAGTAGTACTGTTGGTGAAACGCCCTTAGCATTTGTTGCAGGGTATTTACCGGGAACTGGTTAAAAATCAGCTCGTTGCCAACGGAAAACTTGGCAAAAGGATGGGTAGGGTTGGCCGTTTCTTTATGTATTTGATAGAGCCGGCGCAAGTCGTCTTTTCGCTTGTACTGATATTCGGCATCTATCGATTGAATTTCGGCGGCAATACGTTCTTGCTTAAAATGCGGCAAGCCAAGCATGGCTGCAAAAGCTGGTAGCAAACGAGGTAGAGCCTGGGCATGAGCCTGGAAGTGATAGTTCGCAAATTCGGTGCCGGTCCAGGCATTAATAGACCCGCCAGCTTGCTCAACAACGTCGTTAATCCCATTGGCTTCAGGATTGATTTCATTGCCCATAAACAACATGTGTTCCAGCAGATGTGCCAATCCGGGGCAATCTGCAGGGTCAAAGAAGTGGCCAGCTTTACAACTGACAGACACGCAACACGTGTCCACTTCAGGTTTGTGAATAACGAGTACCCGGAGTCCATTTTCGAGAACAAGTGATTCAGTACTGTTTAAGTCCTGGGAAATATTCAATGTGATTATCTTCGCTTATTCGCTTTTTATTATACTTCCGGCCCTTCTCAATGGATGAGTTCTCCCACCTTAGTCTAAGTCACTGCAATAGTAC
>NZ_CAJXQY010000169.1 GCF_913058315.1 uncultured Alteromonas sp.
AAGTAGCTGCAAACCTTCCTGTGAGGCACGTTGTTTAAAGTAAGCAATATTATTGTGCAACTGCTCCCGCTGAGAGCCGGTTGTTACGCAGTTTAACGCGCAAATAGTGGCAACCGCCTGCGCCGGCGGAAAGGCCGTGGAATATATATAGTGGCGCGCATAGTTAACCAGATACTCTATCAGGCTGTGGCTGCCCGCCACAAAAGCCCCCGCTGTGCCTACCGCTTTGCCAAAGGTGCCCATCACAATCTGGCAATCTGTTTGCTTCAGGCCAAAGCTTTCAACTGAGCCTAATCCGGTTTCACCGGTTACCCCAAACGCATGCGCATCATCGAGCATCAGCCAGCTGGCTGACGCTTTGGCTTTGCTGACCAGCGCATTTACGTCAGGACTGTCACCGTCCATACTGAACACCCCTTCAGAGGCAATCAGGCAATTGTCTGAGCGAGTTTTGGTCAGCACAGTGTCGAGGTGGGCCATGTCATTGTGAGCAAAGCGGCGCAGATTTCCCTGACTGGCCTGAGCGCCTTCAATAAAAGAGGCATGCATAAATTTATCTGCAATGATATCGCCGGAAGCAGAAAACAATGCCTGACAAATCGCCTGATTGGCAGCAAAGCCTGAATTAAACAACAGCACCGCGTCATATCCGAGCGCATCCGCCAGCATCAGTTCCAGCTCGCGATGTGCCACGCTGTATCCGGTAACCAGTGGCGATGCCCCACTGCCAGCACCAAATTGAGCCAGCCCTTCAACCCAGGCTTGTAATACTCCCTGGTCGTGACGTAATCCCAAATAGTCATTGCTGCCAAAATTGAGATAATGCTCACCGTTAACCGCGATAACGCCATCGCGTTCATAGTCCACGGGGCTACGCTGACGGTAATATCCCTGCTGTTGACGCTCGCTCAACTGCGCATCAATAAAATCAAAGGCCATTATGCAGACTCAGTTTGGCCTTTTTCAGTGGCATCATAAAACAGTTCAGACTGAGGCGTATTGTGCTCCTCGATAGCTTCTTCCAGCGCCAGTTGATGCGCTTCGTCGGAATACTCACGGGTACGCTCAGAGTTAATCCCCAGTTTTTTAAACAGCACCACATCTTCATGAGTATCAGGGTTTGAGGTGGTAAGCAGTTTACAACCGTAGAATATAGAGTTAGCACCGGCCATAAAACACAGGGCCTGCATTTGTTCATTCATTTGTTCACGACCGGCAGACAATCGAACGTGAGACTGAGGCATCATAATCCGCGCCACCGCAATGGTTCGAATAAAGTCGAAGGGCTCCATATCGTCCAGTTTATCTAATGGCGTGCCATCCACCTTTACCAGCATATTAATCGGCACACTTTGCGGCTGTTCTGGCAGATTGGCCAGTTGAATAAGCAATGAAGCACGGTCGGCCAGGGTTTCGCCCATCCCGACAATGCCACCAGAGCAAACGTTCATTCCGGCTTCCCGCACATTTTGCAGGGTATCGAGACGATCCTGGTAGGTTCGGGTGGTGATAATGTCGCCATAAAACTCCGGCGACGTATCAAGATTATGGTTATAGTAATCCAGGCCTGCCTGCTTAAGTGCTACCGCCTGATCACGGGTTAACATGCCGAGTGTCATACAGGTTTCAAGGCCCATCGCTTTTACTTCTGCCACCATTTGTGTCAGATACGGCATATCGCGTTCTTTGGGGTTACGCCACGCAGCTCCCATACAAAAACGGGTTGAACCGGTTTGTTTGGCTTCTTTCGCGCGTTCAATAACTTTTTCAATTTCAAGCAGGCGTTCTTTTTCAAGACCGGTATCATAACGGGCACTTTGAGGGCAGTATTTACAATCCTCCGGACAAGCACCGGTTTTAATCGATAACAGTGTGCTCACCTGCACCTGATTAGGGTCAAAGTGCTGACGATGAACAACCTGGGCTTTGAATAATAAATCGTTGAAGGGCATTGCATATAATGCCTCAACTTCTGCCCGGCTCCAGTCATGTCGAACAACCGCTTCAGTGCTATTATGTTGTGATGCCTGCATGGCCTTTCCTTTACTCTTTGTGTCTGGTCGCTTAGTCTATGCAGCAGCAAAAACTTGTCAACCAAATTAACCTTTTAAGCTTTACTACTGTGCATGATTTAACCAACAAAGAATTTGACCAGCAACATATCTGGCATCCTTATACTTCCGCCATCGATCCGTTGCCTTGTTTTGAGGTCAGTGGCGCCAGCGGCGCAGAAATTACCCTTGCATCCGGTGAAGTCCTCGTCGACGGCATGTCCAGTTGGTGGGCCGCTATTCATGGCTACAATCACCCAGCATTAAACGCCGCCGCGCACCACCAGATTGATCAATTCAGCCATGTGATGTTTGGCGGCCTGACTCACGAGCCAGCCGTTAGTCTGTGCCGACAACTTTTGTCTATGGCCCCGGCAGGTCTTGAGCGGGTATTTCTGGCAGATTCCGGATCAGTCTCGGTAGAAGTGGCCATCAAAATGGCTGTGCAGTACTGGGCGTGTCAGGGCAGACCGGAAAAATCCCGCCTGATCGCCCCCCGTAATGGTTATCATGGCGATACCTTCGCCGCCATGTCAGTCTGTGATCCGGTCAACGGCATGCACAGTCTGTTTACCAATACGCTCACCAAACATGTGTTTGCTCCGGCACCGCAAACCCAGTTTGGCCAGGCCTTCAGCGAAGATGATATTCTGCCACTCGAAGAACTCTTCGCGCGTCACCATGAGGAACTGGCAGCCCTGATCCTCGAACCGGTAGTTCAGGGCGCAGGCGGTATGCGTTTTTATCACCCCGAATATTTACGACGTTGTCGCCAGCTTTGTGATACCTACGATGTACTGCTGATTTGTGATGAAATTGCCACCGGTTTTGGCCGTACCGGTATGTTGTTTGGCTGCGATCACGCCCAAATCAGCCCCGATATCATGTGTGTAGGAAAGGCCCTGACCGGTGGCTATATGACTCTGGCTGCTACCCTTTGTACAGAAGATGTGGCACGCGGTGTTTGTGAAGGTAGTCCAGGCGTGTTTATGCACGGCCCTACGTTTATGGGTAACCCACTGGCCTGCGCGGTCGCCGGAGCCAGTTTGTCACTGATTAATCAGGGGGACTGGCAAGGCCAGGTCCAGGCTATCGAAACGCAACTAACAACAGAGCTATCCCGCTGCAATGAACTTGCCTGCGTGGAGGATGTCAGAGTATTAGGTGCCATCGGCGTGGTAGAGACCAGACACCCGGTAGATATGAAACGTTTACAGCCTTTGTTTGTAAAATCCGGCGTATGGATCCGTCCGTTCGGCAAACTCGTTTATATTATGCCACCCTACGTTATTTCATCTGAGCAGCTTAGCCGCCTGAGTGATGCCATTTATCACTGCCTGAGCACAACTTACGGATAAAGCATTGAGGAGCCGCAGTAAATGATAATCATGCGATTAATTGACAAGGTATGGTTTGCTGCGCTACTTATTCTGATGTTACAGATACCCATCGTCACCGACCATTATCTGCAGTATCTCAATGGCTATGTCGACGCCACACAGGCCGAAGTCGACCACTATCAACAACTCGCCGATACCTATGACTATGCCAGTGTCAGCGCCATGCTCATCGCGCTCAAAGCCAATGAAGACCCGCTGGTGAGAGATGATGCAGTCCACAAACAAACGGTATTACAAGCCCATAAAGATGCTCAGCAAGCGTTACAAACCTTGCGAACCAGTAATTATTTCGAACAATTCTGGTATTTTGCCCAGCCGGTTCAGTACCCGCGCTTAAGCCAGGTGCTCACCTTTTATCAGCCTTCCCTGCCGCTACAACCTCAGGCTATCGGCTCTGCACTGGCCACTTCTCTCACCCTGTATTTATTGCTTTGGCTGCCGGTAGCCTGGCTGCGAAACCGTCGCAAAAAGCAACGTCAGGTCTTCAGCCACTAAATTTTTTTATTAACGGCTGCACAATAGGTATCAAATTTGCTAACTAATCATCATGGTAAACACCTTTTACTTACGTTTTATCGATTAATATTTACTCAATATCGCGAAACGCCCCACTTTCTCGGGCCATGCGATTGAAGTGAGGAAAACAACCATGACAGATACACCTAAAAATCATACATTGCTTACTGGCCAGCTGTTGCAAATCAGAGACAAATTGATGGCCAAGCGCCACCTTATTCCGGCCTCTGTGCAGGCGGAATGGGACTCTCTGGCCGAGCAAACTGAAATGTTCGACCCGGCCAATCAGGGCCAGTTAAGCCATGCAGGTAATGAAATGATTACCAAGCACTCGGCGTTTAAAGGCACGGTCAATGATCTGCTGAAACTGGTTGAGGCTATGCGTAATCTAAACCGCCAGATCAAAATCACTGCACATTAAGTCGCCAGTCCCCATTTCCGGGGACCGCCGCCGTAACACGATAGCGGCCTGAACCCGACGCTTGCCGTAGCTTGTCATGCGCTGGAAGTCTTCCCTGGCGATGGGCACATGCTGGTAGTCAAGGATGCGGGAAACCGCAGTGTCGGTATCCGGGTCCGGATCGTGGATATACACGCAATGTTCATCGGTACCGGTGATCACTACCCAGTGAGGTGCTTTTGAGCGATCCAGCCGATAAGTACTGATAAGGCACATTAACGCGCTATGCGGCGCGTTAGCTTCGTTATCGAGAACATCCAGCCAGTTACTGTAAAACACCGGCACCTGGCGGGCTTCGGCTTCAATTGAAAATTGCTCTTCTACGGCCATCAGAGTCTGTCGTTTGTGCTCGTTACGCACCCCATCCACAAACAATGGGCCTTCATGGCTTAAATAGACTTTCACGTCGAATCCTCGCTCCATGGCCGACATCGCCAGTCCCAGCGGATGCGTACCCGCCGGGCCACTGGTCATGTAAACGGTATTCGATTCACGCCAGATAGCAAATTCTTCAGTCTGCGATAACCTGACTGTCGGATCAATCATTGCCATTGCCATCATCAGGCTGGCCGGCCCACAGGTGAATGCCGTGGATTGCTGATACCACGGGCATAACCGGTGCTGAATATCCGGGGTATCAAGAGGCAGTGCTTTTTGCATACGGATCGCGGTTGCGTCATCCTCATAGTAATGTGGGGTGATGGCAAACGACTCAAACCCCAGACGGGTATACAGCCGAATGGCGGATTCATTGTGCTCCGCAACTTCCAGGCGCATGTACCGCTTGCCACGCTTACTGGCACGCTTTTCCAGATAACCAATAATGGCTTCTGCCATGCCTTGCCCACGCGCTTGTGGCGCCACGGCGAGTGAGTATAAGCGGGTCAGCAATGTTCCCCGGCGAACTAACAGCAGGCCATAGCCCTGCAGTTCGCCACCAGCATCAGCCACCACCATTTCGGCATTAGTGCTGTGCAGGTAATGACGGAAACTGCGCCGACTGAGTCGGTCGGCGCTAAAACAGCCGTTTTCCAGCGCCAATAGTGCCGTTAGATCACTGTTTTGCGCAGGTCGTAACAACCAGCAAGGTGTCACCGGGTTCATTCCTGACGCCCCCGGCGTTCCAGGCGACTGACAAACTCCTGCATAATGAGCAGGTAGAGTTCGTTGCCCAGATACTTATCTTCAATCCCGGCATCTATGTTGGGGTTATCGTTCACTTCAATCACGTAAACTTTGTTACCGCGCTGCTTTAAATCAACACCGTACAAGCCTTTTCCCGCCACATCTGCGGCGGCAATGGCCGCTTTTAGAACCTGTTTGGGCACTTCAAAAGTCGGCATGGTTACAAAGTCGCCCGAATCAGACTTACCGTCTGCATGGTTGTAAATTTGCCAGTGATTGCGAGCCATAAAGTACTTGCAGGCATAAATGGGCCGGCCGCCAAGCATACCGATACGCCAGTCGAATTCGGTATAAATGTATTCCTGAGCCAGGACTAATGCGGAAGCTTCAAGCATCATACTGAGCTTTTCCTGTAAGGCTTCACGGGTCTCGACTTTATAAACGCCTTTGGAAAAAGAGCTCTCTGGTAATTTCAGTATAATCGGCAGCTGCAAGGCGTCTATCAGCGCTTCGCAGGTGGATAATTCCGCATCTGTCACAAACTGACTTTTCGGCGCCGGTACCTTGTGATAGCTAAAGGCATCCTGCAGGAAAATTTTGTTACAACAGCGAAGTATGGACTGACTGTCATCCATCACCACCACCCCTTCTCGTTCTGCCGCACGCGCTAACCGGTAGGTCTGATGGTCAATCGCTGTGGTTTCCCGAATAAACAAGGCATCGTACTGTGCCACATCACCAATGGTTTCAGCGGTAACCACCTCGGCATGAAAGCCTGCCTTTGCTGCCGCTTTAACAAACTGTGCAATGGCTTTTTTATCACTGGGCGGCGTTGATTCTTCAGGGTCAACCAAAATAGCCATATCCCAGCGCGATTGTTTGCTTTTCGCAGAGGTACGCCACTGCTGCCGGGTAAACTGACCAAGCCGCTCAATAAAAGTGCTTTGCAGCGCATCGGGGATGGCATTAAATCCAACCGACACACAGGAAACCGTTGCCTGTTCCTGACGCACGGTCAGTTTTAACAGGGGGCTCGGATAGCGGCCAAATGCCGAAGCAGCAATGCGTTTCAGACGACTGTCTTCAGTTTTACCAAAGCACACAAAAAACTCGCCGCCAAGGCTGTCGATAATCGCCTTCTCCTGCGGTTTAATGACCAGCGACTGTCCTTCTTGCCCGGCTTTCACCAACCGCAAATCGTTAATCGTATTCACACTGGGAATGACCCGGTGCTGTCTGGCCTCAGCCAACAATGAACAATAGTAACCGTTGCTCAGGTATTGCTCTGTATCACATAGGTTAATAACCCGAGTTTTCGGTTCGTTCCACTTGGGATAATCCGACAGGTATTGTTCGAAACTGAGCACCGTTAATGAAGGGACGTCCAGGTCGATGTGTTGATTGGCCACAATCAGAGTGTGATGCATGAAAAGTTATCTGTCCTTACAGCAACGCCGGAAAAGACCTGGCCCTATTGCCAGAATGTCTCCTGCGTTAAATTATTGCTCTATATTACTGGTAAGCGGTCGAGCGGAATAACGGATAATTTTTATCGTTACGACCTGTTTTGTTTCTGCTGCGACCGATGTATTTGCATTGTGAAAGGGTTATGCTCTATTCTGCGCCTACCCCGGCACCATTGGTTGGTGCGCAGGCTGCTCAAGGAGATTATATGTTGTTAGCGAGTGTCGCTATTATCATCGGGTTACCACTATTGTTATGGAGTGCGGATAAGTTTGTCGGCGGTGCTGCTACTGTTGCGAAGCACTTTGGTCTGTCACCCATCCTTATCGGTATGTTGATCATTGGATTTGGTACTTCAGCCCCCGAGATAATCGTCTCTATTATCGCTGCGATGGAACAAAGCTCAGGCATCGCTTTGGGTAACGCCTATGGCTCGAATATCGCCAACATAGCCCTGATTCTGGGTATCACTGCGCTGATCAGCCCGATCGCCGTACGCTCAGAAATTATTCGTAAAGAACTCCCCATCATGCTCGGCCTGACATTTTTCGCGGCCTGGCAGGTACTGGATTTACAAGTGTCCAAAGATGACGCATTTTCCTTACTTGGATTGTTTATCTTGTTGATTTCCTGGAGTATCTGGACAGGTATGCGCGGCGATAAAGATGCCCTGGCTGAAGAATACAATGAAGAGCTCAATCAGGCCGAGACTAACCTTAAGAAAGAAACCCTGTGGCTTATTATTGGACTCGTCATCCTGGTCGCCAGTTCTCGTTTGCTGGTATGGGGCGCAGTAGAAGTAGCCACTTTCTTCGGCGTCAGCGACGTCGTGATCGGTTTAACCATTATTGCCATAGGCACTTCATTACCTGAACTCGCTTCTTCCCTGGTAGCGGTGAAAAAAGGCGAACACGACCTGGCCCTGGGCAATGTGATTGGCTCCAACATGTTTAATACGCTGGCAGTGGTGGGGATAGCCGGTGTTATTCACCCCATGGAAGTAAGCTCTGACTTTTTGTATCGCGACGTGCTGTTTATGTTGGTCGCCTCAGTGGCGCTGTTTATTTTCTGTATCGGTCTGAAAGGCCCGGGACGCCTAAACCGACTGGAAGGTGGGGTGTTTGTGGCGGCTTACGTGGGCTATACCTGGTATTTAATCAATAGCAGCTTTATCGGCGGCTAGGTAATATTGCGGGCAGCGCTGACTTATGACAGCGCTGCAGCATTAAGAGTAACCAGGCTCAGTGAGCTGATCCCGGCCAGAATAAATAAATTAACGCCATAACGGTCGGTTTTGCGGCGGTTGCGGCGTGAACGCAGAAACATGGTTAGCAAACTGGTTACCAAACACCCCTGCAATAACATGATGAGCGCATCGATGTATTGAGGCGCCCAACTGGTACGCCCTTCAATCCCCCAGAATTGTTGCACACCAGAAACCATCTCAGGCCGGGCAAAATGAAACAGAATTAAACAAATCACCAGTGAAAGCCAGGCGAGCGAATTGAGGGTGACGACTACCTGGTAATAGGTATCCTGTTCACGCGATTTTTTTCTGCGCTCCTGACCAAATTTTTGTACTTGCCTGGTTGTCATTTATCTTTGTATCGCTAGTATCCGCAAAGCGAATAAGTATACTAGCGCCTGGTTGGCTATAGTCATTACTACACTGCTTAATAATCAGGCAGCAGTCGGGCTAAAAGCGGTGTTTTTACC
>NZ_CAJXQY010000170.1 GCF_913058315.1 uncultured Alteromonas sp.
AATTGTTAAAGAACAATGCAGAACTCTTGCTCTGCTGCTTCGCGGCTCTTTCAGAACCTGCCGAAGCGGGATGCGTATATTACGCTGTTTAGTTTCGATGTCAATGCTTTTTCTTAATTTATTTTTTAAGTTTTTGCGTTGGTGGACGTCTTCGCTTATTGCTCTGTGTCCCTCGAAACTGGCGCGCATTCTACAGACCACGATATTTTGATCAAGCGTTTTTTTGTCTTTTTAGCGGTTTTTTATCAAAAAGCCTCTTAAGCGTCTATTTTTACACCAAAAGGAAGATGTCGGGTTATTCTTTTGTCTATATATGTGAATCAATATTGTTCATTTTGTTATAAATGAGTAAAATTTAGAGAGCCGACCCTTTTTTCTCATAACAATTATTAAGGTAGCATTATGAAAGTCAGCTTAATGCAATGTTTTTTAGTCAGTCTTGTTTTGGCTGTTTTAGGATTTGTAATTACTCATCAGGTTTCATTTGATGGACAAGCGCCCACTGTGGTGGCTTTATCTTTATTAATAAGCGGTATCGTGACGCCATGGATAGCTTCTTTTATAGGGACCAATAGCAATAGTCACTCTCAGCCCTCTGCCCCGGTTAACCATAGCACCGAGTCTTCGGCAGATAACGTCTCTACATTATATGTAGGTAATCTCCCCTATAAAGCGAATGAAGCAGCGGTTAAAGCTTACTTTGAGGATCACGTTCGAATTCAATCAGTCAGATTAATGAAGGATAAGAAAACCGGTAAACGTAAAGGCTATGGTTTTATCGAGGTTATAGATGGTGATGTTGAGGCCATTATCGGTCAGTTTAATGATTCGGTGTTTCAGGATCGAACTTTGAAAGTGCGACCGGCCAAAGATAAGGTCATGGAGTAATGGTAAATAAAGAGGCCCCTGCTAAGGGGCCTTTTTTTTATTCTGCTTTTAAGGCGTTTATACGGCCGTTAAATAAGTGGAAACGATTTATCGCCGAGAGTACATCCGGTACATGTACTTCCTTCATTTGATTAATCACGCCGTTCACCAACTCTTTATATCCTTCACCGTCTTTCAGAGTGGTATCCAGTAACTGATTTAACGACTTGAGTTCGTCCATGTATTCTTTTATCGGGCGCATGTATTTCTTGAGCTCTGAAGAATCGCCATCGCTGACTTCTTTATACGCTGAAATTTTCTCGCTGACTATTTCACGGCGATCCAGCTTTAATGCGAAGCCAGCCAACTCTTTCTCGTCGTAACCAAGCGCCAGCGCTTTATCCAGTGCAGAGTCTAAATCGCCTTTGAAGAAGGATTTACTGACATCTGTAATTTGTTTTACCAAATCAGAGATTGCCCCCAACTCATCATCATCGAGTTCGCCCTTAACGGAAAAACTAATCCCGCGGTACTCAGCAAACTGCATGTTAACTGAGCGTTGCCCAATCATTTCGTTCTGTGGGTTAGCCGCAGTATTCGTCTCAGAGCCGCTATTGGGTGCTCCACTGAGTATACGCTCGCTGGCACTGTACTGATACTGTCGTGACTGACCGAAGTTTATTTCCACTTCGTCACCATCCTGGGTGGTAATCTTCAATCCGCCAGACTGTGACTGTGTATACTGAGCAGAGAGTGACGCGCCTACTTCCATCGTACCGCGAAACGGCGACAATACTTCTTTCTCAATATCGTTGATGCCTTCACCGATAGCTTCTTTACTGTTACGGATGCCATCAGTTATCTCCGGGTTCATAAAGCCGGCCAAATCTTTTTCTGCCAGAGCTATCCCTTTGGCTACCCCGGAGCGGGCCTGACCAATCAGATCGGTCAGTTGCGCTTCGTCGGCACCGCCTCTTGCAGCACCACGCACCACGCCGCCAACAAACTTCAATACATTGGATGCGACTTTCTCAAAGTCAAAGGCCGACTTATTTTCCTCGGCTTTATCGAACTGTCGGTTGTCAAAGCGTCTTTCGTTTAACACAACTTCCTGTTCAAACGAGCTGACCAACACAGTGCTGCCCACACGGGTTTGTGACACAGTCACCTGTGTTGCCTGACTACTTTGTTGAAACTCGCGTGCCTGACGCAAGCCTTCCTGTTGCAGCTGCTTTTTAAGGGCAACATCAGGCTTTTCTAATGTTGCCTGGTTACCTTTTGCAGCGGGAATTGAATCCACACTCATAATTTTATCCTCTCACACCTCACTAATGTTATCGGCAGTCAATGAGGATTGTTTAATTTTAATACATAATTAGCGTAACGCCGCTACATTGGAAGTTTTTTGAAAAGTCTCTACAATGCCGCTCCAAATGCGGTATGGGGAACACAATGAGCACACCAACAAACACAAGCACCACTTATCAGGATCAGCTTCAGGTAAAAGTTAACACCTTATCGTCGCTGTTGAGCCCCTTTTATACTGACGACCTGGATGTTTATTCATCGCCGGAAACACACTACCGTATGCGCGCTGAGTTCCGGGTCTGGCATGAGGGTGATGATCTTTATTACATCATGTTCAATAAAGAAACCAAAACACCTTACCGGGTCGATGCCTTTCCGGCAGCATCGCAGACCATTAATGCGTTAATGGCCAGAATCATTGAACTGGTTAAACCTAATCCGGTATTACGTAAAAAGCTTTTTCAGGTTGATTTTTTAAGCGGATTATCTCAGGAGTGTGTAATTAGTCTGCTCTACCATCGCCAGTTAGATGACGAATGGCAAACTCAGGCTAATGCGCTGTACACTGCGCTCAACGAAGAGTTTAAAGTCAGCATTATTGGCCGTGCCCGCAAGCAGAAAGTCATACTGGGTGAAGACTATATTATCGAAACGCTCCCCGCAGACGGTAAAACATTTCAGTTTAAGCATATCGAAAACAGTTTTACCCAACCCAACGCTTATGTGAATACTCATATGATTGACTGGGCCATTGCCCAAAGTCAGGGCTTAACCGGCGATCTGCTGGAGCTATATTGCGGCGCTGGAAATTTCTCCATTCCACTGGCGGCGCACTTTAACCATGTAGTCGGTACAGAAATAGCCAAACCATCGGTTGAAGCCGCGCAGTTTAATATCGCGGTGAATAACATCAGCAATGTTCAGATTGCCCGGTTATCTGCTGAAGAGTTTGTTGAAGCATTGGCGGGCAAGCGTCAGTTTGAACGATTAAAAGGGATTGATTTAGATCAGCGGCAATTTAACACGGTACTGGTTGATCCGCCGCGGGCAGGTCTGGATCCTGCCACAACCGAAATGGTTAGCCAGTTTGACAATATTATATATATTTCGTGTAACCCACATACCCTGGTTGAAAACCTGGCATCGCTATCGGCAACACACAAGGTATCGCGAGCCGCTTTGTTTGATCAGTTCCCGTTTACAGACCATATGGAATCGGGCGTGCTGCTGACCCGTAAAGACTGATCTTCAGGCTTGGGGATCAGGCATGGTTTGCCAGTAGGCCAGGCTGCCCAGCTGAATAAACCGGAGTTGGCGTTTGAGCCGATCGCTGATGTCATTTTTAAGGATGGTATCGGCCTCCAGGGCATCGGCGCCGGCACTGAAAACCAGGCGTACCATGCTTTCTGCCTGTAATACGGCAATATCATGGGGAATTCGCAGCTGCTCAATGATGTAGTCGCTTAGTTCATCCGTGAAATGCTGGATTTCACGGGAAACCGCCAGGCGATAAGCCGCCGAAGTGCCGGTATGTTCCCGCAGCAACAAACGAAAAACGTTACTGTTGGCAGAAATGAACTCCATAAAGGTATCCACCGACGTATCAATCACTCCGCCACCGGAGGCAATTCGACGTCGGGCCTGACGCATTAACTGACGCAGCGCGAGCCCGGCTTCATCAACCAGAGTTAGCCCCAACTCGTCCATATCTTTAAAGTGGCGATAAAAAGAGGTAGGTGCAATCCCCGCTTCTCTGGCGACTTCCCGCAGACTAATGGCCGACAACGTGCGGTTTTCATTAAGTAATTGAAATGCCCCGGCAATTATATTTTGCCTTGTCTTTTGCTTTTGTTCCTGGCGGCTCAACGACTATCCCCGACTGATACCTATAGCTTATTCTTAAGACTAATCTTAACGGTATTTCCCTTGCGAAACACCTCTTTTAAAGCTAAATTAGCGTACAGTTGTAAGCTGAGATAGAAATAATGAATAAGCCACGATTAATCGTTACTAATGTGCTGGTCTTTGTGGTGACCGGACTTATCGCATTTGTAGGAGTTCCATTCTGGGCATTCTCATATGGATTTGATACCACTGAAGTAATCACCACTGTGGTGTTGTTTTTTGTTACCGGTATGTCTATTACTGCCGGTTACCATCGTCTGTGGGCGCATAAAACTTATGAAGCGCACCCTGTTGTCAAAATCTTTCTGGCCATTGGTGGCGCCATGGCGCTGCAAAACAGTATTTTACACTGGTCTTCCGACCACCGGGTACACCACCGCCATGTCGATGTGAATGACAAAGACCCTTACTCCGCCAACAAAGGGTTCTGGTTTTCGCATATTGGCTGGATGCTGCGTGAGTATCAGGCAGGCCACTATGGTGACTACAGTAACTGTAAAGATCTGCTTAAAGACAAAATAGTAATGTGGCAACACAATCACTATCTGGCCATTGTATTGATTGCTAACTTTGGTATCACCGCATTGTTAGGCTGGATCAACGGCGACATTTTAAGCATGGTACTTATCGCTGGCGTATTCCGTCTGGTGATGGTGCATCACGTGACGTTTTTTATTAACTCACTGGCCCACTTCTGGGGCAGCCGCCCTTACACCGACACGAATACCGCCCGTGACAATGGCATTATCGCACTGTTTACGTTTGGCGAGGGTTATCATAATTACCATCACATTTTCGAGTACGACTATCGCAACGGCATTAAGTGGTATCAGTACGATCCAACCAAATGGTTAATTAAAGGGCTCTCTTATATCGGGTTAACCAAAAACCTGCGTACCTGCCCGGAAGAGCGTATTGAGAAAGCTCGTCTGGCCATGCAGTTAAAGTATGCCAGCCAAAAAGTGTCCAAGCTGCCTAACGCCGAAGAAGTGATGCAAACACTGCAGCACGAATATGACGTACTGATGCAGAAAATGACCGACTACTACACCACCAAAAAGCGCATTATGGCGTTGCGTAAAAAGCATCTGCTGAAAAGTGTAGAGCGTCTTGAGCTGGATTTTACTTACAAGGAAATAAAACAGTCACTGCTACTGCAAAAAGAAAAATGGCTGAAGCTCAGCCAAATGGAATTTGCTTTTAGTTAATCACTGACCACTATTATCTATCTGTGGTGGGCAATCTTGCCCACCACGGCAGACTGCAAATTATACTTTCCTCCAAATCTCCCCTTCAAACTTGAATTATCCCAAACTTCGGCAAAACTTAGCCATGTAGCCCCGATTGGGTTTTAAATGCACCACTGCATTAAAGACGCCGACAGACTGGAGGTGAGGGAGAGTGAATGAACGATTTGTTTGAGTTTAGCGCAGAGGAACAAACAGGCCACACTTCGCAAAAAAACTGGATAGTGCTCAGCGTCGAGGATAATCAACCCTACCAGGACGTACTGGAATCGGCCTTGCAGGAAATAACCTTTGATGGGCGCAAAATAGAGTTACTGAAAGCCTCCTCAGCGGCGTCGGCAGCAACCATTTTATCCAAACGTGAGGATATCGGCCTAATCCTGCTGGATATCGTCATGGAAACCGACGACGCTGGTTTTTACCTTATCGACACCATACGCAACGTTATTGGTGATGAACTGGTACGCATAGTGGTACTTACCGGCCAGCCTGGCGTTAAACCCCACGATAAAGCCATTAGTGAATACAACATTTCAGAATACTGGAATAAAACTGACTTAAGCGCTGATAAGCTCAAAAGTGTAGTAGTCAGCAACCTGCGAACCTGGCAGATTTCTCAGGAACTTAAAATTGCCCGGCGCGGATTACAAATGATTGTCGACGCCTCGCGTGCTTTAACCGCCAGGCAAGACACTACAGAGTTTGCCCACACGGTACTAGAAGAAATTGCCCGGGTCATCAACGTTCCAGACACCGGTGGTATTGTCTGTATCGTCAAATCCGGGATAGAGAGTTTACAGCTCGCCCCTATTGTAGCTGCCAGCAGCCACTTCAGGGAATTAATGGATGCGCGCCTGGAAACTATTTTTAGCCTTTACAATGATGAGCGCAAAATGCGGGTTGAAAAAGCCATTTTCGATGCCTGGCAATCTCAACAGCATGTGTTCGAAAACGACTTTACCCTGCTGTTTTTTGACACCAGTGAACACGACGGCAGACAATACCTGATGCTGGTTGACTCTCCTTACTCGCTCGACAGCAATCACCTTAATTTATTACAGGCGTTTGCCGAAAATATCAGTTCTGGTTTTATCAATCAGGCCCTGATGAATAAGCTCAGTCAGTTGGCTTACCTGGATACCACTACCAGCATTCATAATCGTAACTGGCTGGCCAGGGAACTAAATCAGCAGTCGTCTTTCCAGTTAAACAATAGCTCGCTGGTACTGTTCAGGCTACTCGACTACGATACGGCCGAGATGATGGCAGGGCATGAAAATGCCACTAAAATGTTTAAAACATTTTGCAACTTTATAAAAAATCAATTCCCTGACCACTATTTGCTGGCCGTGTGGAATAAAGAAACTATCGCTCTGGTTTTTACACTGGAAAACAAGCCGTCGCCAGACGCATTACAAAAAATTAGAACAACCCCTATGGAGATGGATGAGCTGGACATTCAGCTGCAATTTCAGGTTGGCAGTATAGACTTCAGGGACACCCAGTCACTAAACCTTGCCGAAGTCCTCGTGCTGGCTGATACCGCTTTAGGCAAAGCGCGTAGCCTGGGCATTAACATTTATAACTTTGACTATGAATTAATTCAACGCCTTGCTAATCGCATGCGGGTTCTTAGCGCTTTAAAGTCAGCCCTGACCACCCGGGAGTCTTTTTTTCTGGTGCTGCAACCAAAGGTAGAGCTGGCAACGGGCAAGCCGATTGGTTTTGAAGCTTTATTACGCTGGCGTATGGAAGACAATTCGCTGTGCCCGCCATCAGAGTTTATTCCCATTGCCGAGGCGTCGGGTTTAAGCCTCGAGATTTCTGAAATGGTGCTGGCAAAAACCATAGAAACGATCCAGCAACTGCAACAAGCCGGCTATGCACTGCCAGTATCGTTCAACCTGGCTAACAGCGATGTAGTCAGCCCGCTCATTTTTAATGAAATTAACCGCTGTATCGACGAGCATGATATTGATGCTTCACTACTGGATATTGAAGTTACCGAAACCCAGGCCACCGAAGACTATACGGTGATTAACCCGCTGCTGCGCTCTTTTATTGATAAAGGCGTGGGCGTGAGTATCGACGACTTTGGTACCGGTTACTCCTCTCTTTCACAGCTAGCCGATTTGGCTGCCACAACCATTAAGCTCGACCAGAAATTTGTGAATGACCTTACGGCAGAGAACAGTGAAAAGACCCTGCATATTATTCAGATGATTGCCCGGCTCGCAGAGCGTTTTGACTTTAAACTCGTGGCTGAGGGAGTGGAAACCGAAGAGCAACGTCAACTGCTAATTGACAATGGTTATCACCATGCACAGGGCTATTACTTTGCCAAACCGATGCCCATCGAGCAACTATTAAACTGGTTGAGCCAAAAGATACACTGAAATTGAGGTAGCACATTGTCTATTCCGGCCCGTTGGCGATATCTGTGGTTGTTTTTTATTTTACTGGTGTGTGCTCTGGTTTTTCGCTTTGCCTATGTTGACAGACTGAATGAGCTAAGGCGCCCCTATGAAATACGCCAGGGCGCACTTATCGACCAGGCCGCCCTGCTTATTAACACCCGTCTCAGTCTGGTAGAAACTCAAATTCGCTTATTCCGCCACGAACTTGAATTACTTAAGCCCGCGCAAGCAGAGCTTGAGCCGGCCATGATCTCCATGTTCAGGTTGTATGGCGACACACTACAGGTTCGCTGGATTGACTCACAAGGCGCTGAGCAGGTAAGACTTAATAAAACCGCCGACAACGAGGTTGCGGCAGTGGCCCCCAACGCGTTGCAAAACAAGCGAAACCGTTATTACGTTGAGGCAGGCCTGGCGCTGGCTGACGATGAAGTATTTATTTCTCAGATTGATCTCAATGTGGAACAAGGCAAGGTGGAGCGGCCATTTCTACCCACGGTACGCGCAGTGATAAAAGCCCGCTTACCGAGCATGGGAGACGGGCTGCTGGTCATCAACTTTGATTTGCGCTCACTGCTGAATGAGGTGTCTTCACTGAGCGAGGCTGACATCCAGTTACTGGTAGCCGCTGGCAGACAACGCTGGATTGTGCACCCGGATAAAGACCAGCAATGGCGTACTGATCTGAATCAGACTGCGGCTAATATCGCGACAGACCTGCCCGAATTATTGCTGTCAGTCAGAAAAAGCGGGTTTGCCCAGGGAGTAGAGATTGATAGTCAGCTGTTTAGTGCTATGAGTATTTCATCGCCTTATCAAAGCGAAAGCAGTTTACAGGAT
>NZ_CAJXQY010000171.1 GCF_913058315.1 uncultured Alteromonas sp.
GTAAGTAATCTGTTGTGAGCTGAACAGGCTAATTATAAGAGCGCAGCGAGACAATCGCTGCGCTCTTTTTCGTTCAGTACGCCGCTGAAGATGGTTTTACGGCGCAGCGCCGTGGTGGTTTTATCGGTTGCGGTCATCGCCCTGATAAACGCCTCTGGGTTATCTGCCTGCGCGAGAATTGCCTGCCAGTTAAGATAAGCGCCGTAACTCAGTAATTGTTGCTCATAGCGTTGTTGTAGCGTAACGGTTGCCTGGTTCAACCACGCAGGCTCTGCCAGTACTTTGCGGGCAATACAGTCATGTAAACACAGGCTGCGCCTGTCAGCTTCCTGTTGCTGATACTTCTTTTGATGATAAACCATGGTGTTAGTCGTCAATTAACGGCGTTAACATACCTTCCATGCCGTTAAGCTTTATTTCGTACATGAGTGCCAGTTGCTCGCCCAGCTTACCGGCCGGAAAGCCTTGCTTGTTAAACCACACCAGATAAGGCTCGGGCAACTGGATAAGCTTGCGCCCGGCATATTTGCCAAAGGGCATCTTCTGATTAATAGCCTGTTTGAGGGCGGCCGTATCCTGCATTGACGCTGTCATAATTAATTTGCCTGTTTTTGCTGAGCCTGCCAGAGACCGGCATAAACACCTTGTTGGCTGAGGAGGGTGTCATGATCGCCTTGTTCGATGATCTGCCCCTGGTGCATTACCAGAATGTTATCGGCATCCACGATAGTGGACAACCGGTGGGCTATCACCAGGCTGGTATGACCCTGGGCCACTTCACGTAACGCCCGCAATATGGCTTGTTCTGACTGACTGTCCAGTGACGAGGTGGCTTCGTCAAATACCATAATTGCCGGACGCTTTAATATCGCCCGGGCAATGGCAACCCGTTGTTTCTCACCGCCAGACAGTTTCAGTCCGCGTTCACCCACTGTGGTTTGGGCACCTTCGGGCAAATGACTGATAAACTGATCCAAATGGGCCAGTCGAATGGCTTCATTGACCTCTTCTTCGCTGGCATCAGGCCGTCCGTAACGGATATTTTCAAAGATAGAGTCGTTAAATAAAACGGTGTCCTGGGGGACTATCCCAATATGCTGGCGCAAGCTGTGCTGGGTGACTTCAGCAATGTTTTGTCCATCAATGGTAATACTGCCGGCGGTCGGATCATAGAAACGAAACAGTAACTTCACCAGGGTCGACTTGCCTGCACCACTTTCACCCACTACGGCCACTTTACTGCCTGGCTCAACGGTAAATGAGACCTGATTGAGAATTTGCCGCTCGGCATGATAAGCAAAGCCGACCTGCTGAAATTCAATGCGCCCTTCTTGGGTAATTAACGCTTGGGCATTCTGACTATCGTCTACCAGCGGTGCCCGATCCAGCAACTTGAATAAATTTTCAATATTGGCCAGAGAGCCGCGAATTTCCCGGTACACAAAGCCCAAAAAGTTCAGTGGCATAAATATTTGCATGGTAAATGCGTTGACCAAAACGAAATCACCAATGGTCATATTGCCTTCGCTGACTTCCAGGGCTGCCAGCAGCAACATACTGGTCATGGCGGTGGCGATAATAAAGGCCTGCCCGCCATTCAGCGCAAACAAGGATAAGCGATTTTTACGCCGTGCGGATTCCCACTGGGCCAGATTAGTGTCGTACAGGTTGGCTTCGTATTTTTCGTTATTAAAATACTTAACGGTTTCGTAGTTTAACAGGCTGTCGATGGCACGCGTATTGGTGCTTGAGTCGGCCTGATTAACCTGGCGTACGTATTCGGTGCGCCAGTCGGTGGCTTTCATTGAAAACCACACATAAGCAATCACCGAACACAGGATTATCAGCGCAAAAGATACACCGTACTGGGTAAGTAAAACGCCTACTACCAGCGCTATTTCCAGCAGGGTAGGGCCTATGTTAAACACCATAAAGCGCATCAGGAAGCTAATGCCACTGGTGCCGCGCTCGATATCCCGCGACAAACCTCCGGTTTGTCTGGACAGATGGAAGCCGAGATCCAGGCGGTGCAGGTGTTGAAATACCTGCAGGCCCAGCCGGCGCATGGCCCGCTCGGTAACCCGGCCAAACAAGGTATCGCGCACTTCGCCCAGTAAGACATTCAACAGCCGTAACACGCCGTAAGCGAACACCAGAGAGAGTGGCACCGCAAGGGCTTTGATTGTGTCGTCATTGAGACTGTCTACGATATGTTTAAGAATAAAAGGCAGCCCAATGCTGGCCAGTTTGGCCGCCACAAGGCACAACAGGGCGAGAATAACGCGCTGCTTAAATTCCAGCAGGTAGGGCCATAATTGCCGAAAAACCTGCCATTGCATAGGTGTGTTGGGATCAACCGGTTGTCGATGTGGGCGCATGTATTCTCTTTTATACCCTTAAAATAACAATGGTTATGTTGTGGCCTGACATAAGGTAGAATGAGGCATTGGCACAATGTGCACGGCTATTTGCTGACATTAACCCAAAAGGCATTGATTTGTTACAAGATTCATTTGGTCGCCGATTTTATTATCTGCGCTTGTCTATTACTGATGTATGCAACTTTCGTTGTCAATATTGCCTGCCCGACGGATATCAGGGCGAGGCTCAGCAGTTTCTGAGCCTAAATGAAATTGACACCCTGGTAAATGCTTTTGCGCAAATGGGGACCTCGAAAATACGCATCACCGGTGGTGAGCCGACGTTACGACGGGATATTGTCGACGTGGTGGCCAGTTGTGCCCAAACTGAAGGGATCAGCAAAGTGGCGATGACCACCCATGCGGGCAAACTTGCATCCTTGGCCACGCCGTTGGCTCAGGCCGGACTTAAGCAGGTTAACATCAGTCTCGACAGCCTTGAACCGGCACAATTTGCGCTCCTGAGCGGTCAGGACAAACTCAACGCGGTACTGGACGGTGTGGAATCTGCGTTGGTTGAGGGAATGAACGTCAAAGTCAATGCCGTGTTACTGCGTCCGTGGGCGGACTCGCAACTGCGGGATTTTACGGCCTGGCTTAAAGATATGCCGGTCACAGTGCGTTTCATTGAACTCATGGAAACCGGTCAGCATAAAACCTTTTTTAAGTCTCATCATGTCAGCGCCGAACCGCACTTAGCTGCTCTGAAAGCTCAGGGGTGGCAGCCGCTTCCCCGTGGTAAGGATGCCGGACCTGCCATTGAACTGGCGCACCCGGATTATGTCGGGCGCATTGGATTTATTATGCCCTACAGCAGTGATTTCTGTAACAGTTGTAATCGTCTGCGTATTACGGCACTGGGTAAATTACATTTGTGTTTATTCAGTGAGCAGGGGCTCGATTTACGCGAGTCATTGCAATCAGGTAACGTACAGGCGGTAAAAGATTTTGTAGGCGCCAGTCTGGCCGATAAGAAAGTCTCCCATTATCTCCAGGAAGGGATAACCGGTATCACCAAAAACCTTTCCATGCTGGGGGGCTAATCAATGCTCAGGGTTAATCCTTCTGAACGCTTAACCTATCGGCGTATTGCGGCGCAGGACAGGGATTTCCTGTTCGAGCTCGATCAGAACGAAGAGGTTATGCGCTTTCTGACCGGTGGTCGAAAAACAACCCGGCAGGAAGTGGATGAGGTGTTTATCCCCCGTATTGAATCTTTCAATAACGAACAAAAAGGCTGGGGCTTATGGCAGGCCAGTCTGAACAATGATTGTAGCGAAGCGATTGGCTGGATTCTGGTGCGCCCGTTAGGGTTTTTTACCGGTAATCCGCAGCCGGATAATTTGGAACTTGGCTGGCGATTCTGTCGTCAAAGCTGGGGTAAAGGGTACGCCACGGAGGCTGCCCGGGCGGTAGTTAACGCCTTGCGACAGGCTGGATGCCGACAGTTTTCGGCTATTGCTCTGGCCGACAATCAGGGATCCATCAATATTATGAAAAAGCTTGGTATGCAGTATCAGCGCACAGAACGCTACACTGATGCCATTTTTGACGATGATGTTGTAGTTTACAGTACCGGCCCCGCTAATGAGTAACGGATACCTGCTGCTCGCTGTGCTGTGGATCGGCTAACATCTGGTGATACCAGTAATAGCGATCTTTGCCCTGGCGTTTGGCTTCGTAAAGGGCATCGTCGGCTTCTTTCATGGCCAGATCAAAAAAGGTCGTGGCAGACTGGGTGCTTCGGCATACGATAGTGGCCCCCACGCTAATAGAAATATTCTCCAGCACACCTTTATCCGTTTCTATTTTTATGGCTCTGATGCTGGCCAATAACTCATCGAGGATTTGGCTGCATTGCGATTCTTCGCCGGAGTCGAGATATAAGCCAAATTCTTCACCGCCTAAGCGAGCCACCAAATCAGAGCTCCTTACCGAATACTCCAACGTGTGGGCTACCTCTTTTAGTACACTATCACCTACCGGGTGACCGTAGCTGTCATTGAGCTTCTTAAAGTTATCAATATCGATGATACAAATACAAAGGCTGGCTTTTTCACGGTCGGTCAAAGACTGAATGCGGTTAAAGTAGGCGCGTCTGTTCATCAGACCGGTGAGGGCATCGGTAGAGGCCAGGTACTCGAGGCGTTGTTCAGCTTCATAGCGGGCCTGTTCGACTTCAACCGCTCTGAACAGGTTGGCCAGCGTATCGGTGAGGGGGGTCAGAAAATTCACGTCGCTCTGAGAGTAATCCTCGGCCTTATTGGCAAGCCCTATGACGCCAACCGTTTCGCCTGCCTGCTTAATGGGCAGTCCCAGGAAACGGTGAAGTACCGGATGACCTTTCGGAGTGCCTTTTGAGGCAAGGTGATTGCGGGGCGCATTAGCAATCACAGGTGAGTTGGACGTAATCACGTGGCCAAACAGGTTATTCAGGTTAGTGAACCTTAATTTACCTTGTTTAAATAACTCGTATTGCTTTTTGGTTTCCTCACTCCAGCTGACATCGGAAATTGCGTAAATGTGTAAGCAAGGATTATCGTCCTCATAGTGGACCTTACCAATAAACCCATACTCACTTTCGGCCAGGTCGATGAGTTCCGGAAAAATTTGTCCACAGGCTAACTGCAAATCTTTTTGGGCAACAAACAGGTTTTGCGCATGATTGATAAACCCTAACAGACGGCGCTGGTTTTCGGCTTCGAGATCAGACAGTTTTTTCTCGGTGATATCACGATGAGTCATGGCAAAGCGTTCAGCCCGGCCGTTCTTATCACGGGTCACCACCTTGCCATAGGTCTCCACCCAGCAGTAGCTGCCAGTTGCCGACTGCAGCCGGTATTCAATGTCCAGCGGGGTTTGTGGGTTGATCAGGCTGTCTACAATGGCATCGCGCAGTCGTTCTTTATCTGCCGGGTGAACTAATTGCGCCCAAAACATCATACTGGTGTCAACGCTGTCCGGGTGCATACCTACGATGTCACACATGCGGTTGTTGACTCGCATATTATCGTTTTGCAGATCCCAGTCAGAAGTGCCAAGGCCTGAGGCCTCGAGGATTAAACGCATGCGCTCGTTGGTTTCCATAATGCGCTGCTCAAGGTATTTCTGCTCGACGTTATTGAGCAGGAGTCCCTGTACCGCCACCAGTTGCCCTTGATCAAAAATACCGCGGGATACCAATTTGTACCACACTGGTGAGTGGCCTTTATTCACCACCCGGAAATCACACTCACAAAATGTGGCACCCTGCTGGTGGTTGCGCATAGAGAACATGAAATCATCGAGATCTTCGAGATAAATGTAGCTTTCGAGCTGAAAGAGCGAGACATCTTCAGGAATTTCAACACGTAACAACTTACTGAAGTTTTGTGACAGGTAAGAGGTGGACACTGCCGGTCTGGCTTGCCATCTGATGAGGGCCGCCGGTGAGTTGTTTAACAACTGGTGCTCGTCTTCCGTGCGTAAATTGGCATAAATTAACTCAATGCATTGCGCCAAATGCCTGCTGAATTTGGTTAACAGCTCGATATCATGGGATCTTAATACCCGTGGTCGGGTATCCATCAGGCAAACTGAACCCACCGTGATGTTTTGCAACTGAAATGGCACACCCGCATAAAAGCGAATGAAGGGGGCACTTGTGACACACAGCTTATCTCTGGATCGCTCATCGTTTAGGGTGTCTTCTATGTAGAGGACATTGTTGGTTTCTTTTACCAGTTTACAAATTGAACCGCTCAGGGGAATTTCTGTTGCTTCGATACCAAACTTCGCTTTAAACCACTGGGTGTCGTCTTCCACTACCGCTAAGAATGCTATGGGCATATCAAACATTTCAGCTATTGAGTGAATAAACTGATCCAGGATCCCATCGTATTCATCGTCACGCAGGCGATATTTCTCAATTAATGTTTTTATTTTCATGTGAGCTTTGTGTTGCTTAGAGTGAAACCAAATAACTATTTATCTTTAATAAATAGTCTCAAATGGGCAAAACCGCAAAATAACAGACAAAAAATGTGGTCATAAGCCGCATGGAAAGCGGGGTATGCAGATTAGGTCAGGTCTTTTAAAACCTTTTTGACGCGTTGGTAGCGTTGCTCCTGTTCTTCAGTAAGCTTGCCAGATTCAATGGCTTTCAAACAGTTATGAATTAACTGCGCGCTTAAAGAGTCATTTGCTGCGTCGTTGTTGGTTTCTCTCAGGTTGATGGCTGCTGCCTGCAACAAGTTCAGGGCAATAGAAGGATTCTTGGGCATGATGGTAAAGGCCTGACGGAACGTTTGCAGTGCTTTTTCGAGGTCTCCACGCTGATACTGATTGACCGCACTGTTGTTAAGTTCTTTGGGGCTGAGTTTTATTTCGGCCTTCTCGGTTTTTTCTTGCTGCACATATTGTAAGAACAGGTTGCTTTGGGCGGGATCATTATTGCAGCGGCGCTCAATGAGGTCGAGTATGTTCAGTGCGTGCTCCTGAAAACCCACCTCATGGAAAGCCTTCGCTTTATCGAGTAAACCCTCAATGCTTTCGGTTTCCCAGGCATCGTCACTTAATTGATCGAGCAGGGCCTTGGCGTTATCCACTTCGTCTTCCAGGTACAATAACCTGGCATCGATAACTTTCAGCTGATCATCAATATCGGCTTTGGGAAAGTTGCTTTTAAGCTGTTTTAAATACTCGGTTGATTGTTTGATTAAGCGCTTTGTATGCTCCTCATCGGCGGTCATGGCGAAGTCGATGCCAGCGCGGGCCACGTTGAGGTAAATTTCCGGTTTGTCATGAATCGAATTTTTGGCAATCCTGACAATTTTCTTGGCTGCTTCAAACTGAGACTCGTAGTCGTGAGTCAGTCTCGATAAATCAAGAGCCTTGGTGTGGCGGTGAATATTCCGCGGTGAAATTTCGCTGGCCACCTCAACACTTTCAAGCGCATCTTCAAACTCTTTGTGTTTAATCTGCAGTGCAGCAAGGAGGTCATAAGCTGCTATCATCGAGTCTTGCTTTAGTGCCAACTCGATAACCAGTTTTTCGGCTTCCTCATCCAAATCCAGCGAGATAAAACTGCGAATAAGGCCTAATTGCGCCCAGGTGAAATTCTGCACGTTAATAATGGCCTGATAAAACTCTCTGGCTTCATCGTAATGACCACAGGCCAACAGCAGCTCGCCCTTTAATTTTAATGCCAGCGGGAAAAACTCAGAGTTACGTGGCTCGGTTAAAAAGTTTTCCAGTTCCAGCAGCGCTTTATCCAGTGAACCTTGCTCAATGAAGTGATAAACCGGTTTTAGTACTTGTTTGCGGGTGAGCAAACGGCCTAACCGGCGATCCAATTCTCTGACGGTAAACGGTTTGGCGAGAAAGTCGTCGGGCTGCAGCTCCACAATGCTGTGCACAATGTCTGCGGTGGTATCGGCACTGATAAAGACAAATGCGGTGCTTGGCGGCAGTTCATTATGTTCTTTTAGCTGATCATAGAGAAAATAACCATCCTGTTCGTTTTTAAGATCATAAGAACAGACGATCAGGTCGTAATGGTTACGGCGAATATAGGTGAGTGCCGTGCTTACCCGGTCGGCATATTCAATATTCTGAAAGCCAAGCTCTTCCAGTGAGTATTTCAGATAGCCTTTGGCTAAGACCTGATCATCAATGACTAATACACGAGTCTGTCTGGCTAACTTTAAATTCATTACCGCTATATCCGTTTGGCTTCTGAATGCTTTATCGGCAACTTGCTAAAAAATCTTATTAAAACCCGAATACCGATCACTGTCACGAAAAACAAGCATTAGCGTTGGGGCGCAAATTTTTAGACGGTGAATTATTAAAAAGGGCCAGGGGAGATATCAGATAACTGCTGTGACTTCAGCGCAGATGTTGAACCTGTGAACGGAATTAAAACTAATTTGGTTTGATTATTTATCGAAACTTGATAATAGAGATGGTGGACGTCTGCTGTGGCTCGCAACGAAGGTGTTGAACCAGTGAACGGCACTAAAACTATTTTGGTTTGATTATATACTGGAACTTGATAATAGAGATGGTGGACG
>NZ_CAJXQY010000172.1 GCF_913058315.1 uncultured Alteromonas sp.
AGCGTAAGCCTCAGGCTATCAAATAGTTAAAATCCGTGGGCGGTCTGTGTCATAATTACCGGCATTGCACAAAATTTTCATACTGGCAGAGCCCTTTAATCCTGAGATTTTACTCGGTGAGACGAGCAGGATAGACTTGCCAGCATTTATCGATTCAACGAGGCAAAAACAGCATGACGGTAGTGATGTACGGTATTCCCAATTGCGATACCATTAAAAAAGCCAAAACCTGGTTAACTCAGCACGATATTTCTTTTACTTTTCATGATTATCGCAAGCAAGGCGTGCCACAAGATGTGCTGACCAGTGCGGTCAGTGAGCTGGGCTGGGAAAACGTGATAAATAAACGGGGAACCACTTATCGCCAGTTATCCGACGAGCAAAAAGAACAGTTGTCGGCAGACACCGCTGTGACTCTGATCACCGAACATCCGGCAATGATTAAGCGCCCTTTGCTGGTAACAGACAATGGCATGCACCTGGGCTTTAAACCGGCTCAGTACGAGGAGATTTTTTGCTAATGACCGACGTACTGGAGTTAACCAAAGAGCTGATTAATCGCCGCTCTGTGACCCCTGAAGATGCAGGGTGTCAGGAATTTATGAAAGCCTGGCTGGCCGAGTCGGGTTTCGAAAATGAAACCATGGTGTTTGAAGATACCACTAACCTGTGGTCACGACGCGGTACTCAGGGGCCAGTGTTTTGTTTTGCCGGCCATACTGATGTGGTGCCCAGTGGTCCGGAAGATGCCTGGCAAACCCAGCCGTTTGTAGCCACCGAAAAAGACGGTAATTTACACGGTCGCGGCGCTGCCGACATGAAAGGCTCACTGGCTGCAATGCTCGCAGCCACCAAACAGTTTGTGGCGGATTATCCGGATCACCATGGCAGCATTGCCTATTTAATTACCAGCGACGAAGAAGGCCCGTTTATTAATGGCACCACCCGGGTCATCGATACCCTGGAAGCGCGTAATGAGAAAATCACCTGGTGTGTAGTAGGTGAGCCCTCGAGCACCAACGTGGTTGGTGATGTAGTGAAAAATGGCCGCCGGGGCTCGCTCACCGGCGACCTGGTGGTGAAAGGGATCCAAGGACACGTGGCCTACCCACACCTGGCCCGCAACCCGGTTCATCAGGCGGCTCCGGCCCTCGACGAACTGGCCAGGTCTCACTGGGATAACGGCAACGAATTTTTCCCACCGACCAGCTTTCAGATATCCAATATCCACGGCGGTACCGGCGCGGGTAATGTAATTCCCGGCGAATTACACGTTTGCTTTAACTTCCGCTTCTCTACCGAAGTAACCGATAAACAGCTGATCGCACGGGTAGAAGACATTCTGGATAAGCATAATCTGGAGTACCAGATAAAATGGACATTTAATGGCCAGCCCTTCCTGACCGATCACGGCGATTTATTAACGGCCACCCAAAAGGCTATCAGCAGTGAGATGGACTTCGACACCTGTTTGTCTACCGCTGGCGGCACTTCAGATGGCCGTTTTATTGCGCCCACAGGTGCACAGGTGGTAGAGCTCGGGCCGGTAAATGCCACTATCCACAAAATCGACGAACATGTGCGCATTCAGGATCTGTATCACCTTGAACGTATCTATTACCGTCTGCTGGAAAACCTGCTCACATGAATCTGACTCAAGCGTGGCTGGGGCGCGATGACAGTGCACTGATAAAGGTTGGTGAACACCATCAGTTGCTGCCCGACGTGGGCGGAGCATTTCTTGCCATGCAGCAACAGGCCAGGGCCGACGGTCAGGACATGCAAATCGTTAGCAGCTACCGCAATTTTGACCGTCAGTTGTCTATCTGGAACCGAAAGTGGCGCGGCGAGCTGCCCTTGTATAACCATCAGGGGGAGCAGTTGGATGCCGCTTCACTGTCTGACGAAGAAAAAGTGTACGCTATTCTTATCTGGTCGGCCCTGCCCGGTGGTAGTCGTCACCATTGGGGGACCGATTTGGATGTATTCGACAAAGCCTCGGTAGACGCCTGCGGCGGCCAGTTTGATTTGGTGGATGCGGAATACCGCCAGGGCGGTCCTTGCTTTGCGCTGGCACAGTGGATGGATGACCACCTGGCCGACTTTGGCTTCAGCCGTCCTTTTCTGCAGGATAACGGAGGCGTGGCAACTGAGTTATGGCACCTTACTCACCGCAGCAGTGCCGCGGCGTTTGAAGCCCAGCGTAATCAGCAGGCTTTGTATGACTGCTTAAACAGTGCGAACATGGAAGGGAAAGCCACGGTACTGGCTATGCTGGATGAGCTGTTTACACGATTTGTGTTAAATCAGGGAGTGCACTCATTATGAGTATGTGGGCGGTAATTGGAATTATTGCAGTGGTACTGGGCGTAATAATCAGCAACATTATGCTGCTAAAATACAGCGCTAAGTTTAAAATGCCAAAAACCTACTCGCCACCCGACAGCCCTGGCGCTAAGAAAGCCGGGGAAAAAGCGGATGATGAACCGGAGCAAAAACGCTCCGGCGACAACTAACTGTTTTAAGCAACGGTCACTGCGGTACCACTGATGCTTACCATCAGCATACTGTTTTTATCGCCCAGCACTTCGTAGTCTAAATCGATGCCAACCACGGCATTCGCGCCCATGCCCAGCGCTTCCTGCTCGAGTTCTCGAAAAGCAATCTGCCGGGCTTTGGTTAACTCATCTTCATAAGAACCAGAACGTCCGCCCACAATGTCACGGATAGAGGCAAACAAATCCTTAAATATATTGGCCCCCATGATGGCTTCGCCAATCACAATACCGTGATAGCTCTTAATTTCTTTGCCTTCAATGGTGGGTGTTGTCGTTAGTATCATGCTGATTCCTTAAATAATACTGATTGTAATTCGGCTATCTGACGGGCCGCTTCGTCGGCAGTGTATTGCACCGCAGGCAGTTTCCCCCAGATTGGCGCAGGCCAGAGTGGATCGTCATGAAAACGCACCACATGGTGAATATGAAGCTGCGCCACTACATTGCCCAGCGCCGCGATATTCATTTTGTGGCCAGCGTAATTCGTCATCATCGCTTTCGCCACGGCCCGGCTTTCAGCGCAAAACTGCAGGTACGCCTGGTCGTCCAAATCCGCCAGCTCTACCAGTTGAGCTCTGCGTGGCACCAGAATAAGCCAGGGAAACTGACTGTCATTCATTAACAAAACCCGGCACAGAGGTAAGTCTCCTACTACCAGGGTATCGGCACTGAGTACCGGATCCAGTTCAAACATCTAATTTCTCCACCGTGGTGGGCACTACCGTTAATAATGCCCGCTGCCCCAGCGCGACATGCGCATTCGGAAACACGATGGCTTCCCCTTCGTGCTCGGCCACGTAATCACAACCGGGTTCGGAAGCCAACACATCTCCGCGTTTAAAATCCGTAAAATTAGGGGTATCGTCGTCAAAGTGTAATTTAAAATCGGCAAAATTCCGGTTTATAACCTGATTAACCCGATACACCAGTAGTTGCTGCATAGTGGCCTGAGGCGCAAAATCCACTTCGCTGATCAGAGAGGTAAGCGATGCTCTTGCAGCCGCAAACCGGCTCATATCATTTTGACCAAACGGCCTGACTTTACCTAACTCCACCGTAAACCCGCGGGCTTTGCAGGTTGCGGTAGAGAAGTAGCTAAATGTGGTCGTAGGCGCTGATGATAACAGGAAAGTGTTGACCCCACAGGCAGCTAAAAAACCAAATTGTTTAGCGCTGTGCTCACGCTCATCATCCAGATAAGGCATAACCACAAATTTCTCATTCTTGGAATCACGGATAGCGGTATGCAAGTCATAGTGCAACTTCTCATCCCCTGCCCCGGCCTGACTAAAGAAACTGATTACCGTCTCTTCCAGTAATTTAGCCCGCTGACATTCAGCGTTGTTGCCATGCTGGTGCGCACCACTGAATAAGCGATTCATATTTTCTTCCACAAACCGCTCGCCGATATTCATCGCAGGCAGGTTGCCAAAAATGAGCAATAACCGGTGTTTGAGCGACAACGCACCGGTTAATATTGCGTCCAGGATGTCAGAGCAAATTTCAATGGGTGCGGTTTCATTACCGTGAACGCCACAAGACAATACTATGTGTTTGTTGCTGGCCTCTGCAGGCTCCAGAACAATGATACCCGGCGCAGTTACCGACACGTTAGCGCCGGAGGGCAAAGACCATTGTGTTGCATCAGCAAAGGTTTCAGGGTGGTAACGGGAAAGGTGCAGAAACTGGCCATTTGCCAGATCGGAAAGTTCCATATCGAGTCTGTGATAAGTCCTGAGAATAACGTATCAGTAGTTTAGCGCGATACCACAGCGGATAACAGTCACACAAAAACTTCTTATAAAAGAAGTGTCAAGCTAACGTTTCAACGCTGAATAGCCGCCACCAGCTTGCGGCGTGAGGGCGAATCGCCGACGATAATGTCGCTATGGGCCAGACGCACAAATTCGCGACTCGGGATTGCTTTGGAAAACAGGTAACCCTGGCCGGTTTTAATCCCTATCTCTCTTAGCACATGCAATTGCTCAATGGTTTCAACCCCTTCGGCAATAACCTCGCAGTGCTTGGCATTACCAATCACCTTGGCGGCTTCGATAATCGCTTTGTTAACCGGGTTATCGCTCAGCTCCATGACGAAAGTTTTGTCTATCTTGAGGGCGTCGAGGGTTATTTCGCGAATGTACGCCAAATTCGAATAACCTTTGCCAAAGTCATCCACCGCAATTTTAATGCCCAGCGCATGAAGTTCTGCCAACTGCTTTTTCACCATTAACGAGTTGGAAACGGCAATGTCTTCCGTTAACTCGAGTTCCAGACGGGACAAATGAATATTGTATTTGTGACTTAAGGATTTGAGATTAGCAATCAGGCGGGTATCGTAAAGCTGGGTAGGAGAAATATTGACCGACAAAGTAATATTTAGCCCTTGCAGTTCAAACTCCACCAGTCCTTTTAAGGCGGTTTCCAGTGTCCAGTAGCCAAGCTCATTCATCATGTTGTACGATTCTGCCGCTTCAATCAGCGGCCCCGGAAACAGTAAACCGTCGGTGGGATGATTCCAGCGTAACAGGCACTCTGCCCCCACAATTTCCAGCGTCTGCAGATTGACCTTGGGCTGAAAATACAATTCCAGTTCGTTTCTTGCCAATGCACGCTTTAAGTCTGCCTTTAACGCAAGACTGCGTCCGGTCTCGGCTTTATCCATCATGCCCAGCAAAAAGAAGTTTTCGTATTTATTTTCTTTGGCCTGCTTGAGCGCTGTTTCGGCACGCGACACAAACAATGTGAGGTCAAATTCGCCGCGGGATTTACTGACCACCCCAACGTTAAAGTCGGCAATAAAGGCATGCCCGTCGTAGTACATGGGCGATTTGAAATGTTCAATCAGAAATTCAAACTGCTGCTGCAAAACCAAAGGCGAGTGCACCCCCGGCAGTACCACACCAAACACGTCACCACTGATACGGCCAAATTCAAAGTCATGATTAAACAGAGACTGCAAGCGGTTGGCAATTTCAAGCAGGAACTGGTCACCCACCTCAATACCAAAACTGGTGGTAACATCCGAAAAGCGCACAACATCAATCAGCATCAGAGACAGCTGGTCGTGGCGTTCACCGCAATGCGCTATTTTATCGATAAAGGCATATCGGTTGGGAATAGTGGCCAGCGATAAATGTGTGCGATGCATGCAGTGAAAAATTCCTAAAACAAAATAACGCAAGTTATTGATAATAAACTATAGAAACATTGAACACTGCGACTTGCAAGTACAATCACGTATTCTTCACAATACCTTAGTATTATTTACAACTTCGTCGTGACAGGCAACAAAAAAAGCCCCTTAAAGGGGCTTTGTTAATGATGCTGGTTAGCCTTTTCTGACCGGACAAATATTGAGTTTCCAGATCCGTTCAACATAATCCCGAATGGAACGGTCGGAGGTAAACTTGCCCATTTTGGCGGTATTGATAATCGCCATTTTCGCCCAGCGCTCTTTATCGCGATAGGCTTTATCTACTTCGCCCTGCGCCTTGGAGTAAGCTTCATAGTCGGCCAGTACCAGGTACTGATCGCCATGATCAAGCAGGCTTTGCTTGATTGAGGCCAGTGCACCCGGCTTACCCGGTGTAAAGTAATCCGTTTCCAGCCAGTCCAGCACCGCTTTGATTTCCGGGTTTTTATAGTAGTAGTCATAAGGTTTGTAACCTGAGGCTTTCAGCTCATTCACCTCATCTACCGTTAATCCGAAAATAAAGATATTGTCATCGCCAACTTCCTCGGCAATTTCAATATTGGCCCCATCAAGGGTACCGATTGTCACCGCACCATTGAGTGCCAGTTTCATATTTCCGGTGCCCGAGGCTTCCTTACCTGCCGTACTGATTTGCTCAGAGACATCGGCGGCCGGGATCATTTTCTCAGCCAGCGACACACGGTAGTTAGGTAAAAACGCGACTTTCAGTTTTTGGTTCACCCGCGCATCGTTGTTAATTTTATCGGCCACTTTATTAATGGCGTAGATAATGTCCTTCGCCAGTTTATAACCTGGTGCTGCTTTGGCGCCAAAAATAAACACCCGAGGATGCATATCGTAATCCGGGTTCTCCAGTAAGCGCCGGTACAGTGCCATAATGTGCAGTAAGGCCAGGTGCTGACGCTTATATTCGTGCAGGCGTTTGATTTGCACATCAAAGATAGCATTGGTATCCACATCAAAGCCCAGAGACTCTTTAATTTCGTCTGCCAGCAACTGTTTATTTTGCTGTTTAACCTGCATAAATTGCTTCTGGAACGTTTTATTGGTGGCGAATTTTTCCAGCCCTTCGAGCTTTTTCAATTCCAGCGGCCAGTCGGCACCGATCTTCTTATCGATAAGTTTAGACAGTGCCGGGTTACACGCTTTTAACCAGCGACGTGGCGTAATCCCGTTGGTCACATTGGTAAGCTTGCCAGGCCATAAGGCATCAAACTCAGGGAACAGGTTTTGTTTCACCAGACGTGAGTGCAATTCTGCTACGCCGTTCACGGCAAATGAACCAATCACCGATAGATGGCCCATTCGTACCATCTTTTCGTTACCCTCTTCAATAATCGATAAGCGGCCTTTTACTGCATTGTCGCCGGGCCATTTCTTGTCGACTTCTTTCATGAAGCGGTGGTTAATTTCGTAAATGATTTCCAGGTGACGTGGCAGGATTTTCTCCAGCATACGCGCCGGCCATTTTTCCAGTGCTTCGGGTAATAACGTGTGATTGGTATAAGCAAATACCTTGGTACAAATTGCCCAGGCTTTGTCCCAGTCAAGCTCGGCCCGGTCTACCAGGATGCGCATTAGTTCAGGGATGGCAATTGCCGGGTGAGTATCGTTTAACTGGATCACAACCTGATCGGTAAAGCGGCTCCAGTCATCGCCGTGGGCACGCTTATAACGACGGATAATATCTTTCAGTGAACAGGCGCAGAAGAAATATTGCTGAATAAGACGCAGCTCTTTACCCGCTTCTGTTTCGTCATTCGGGTACAGCACTTTGGAAATCGTTTCGGCCTGCACGTTTTCTACCTGAGCATCAACATAGCCCCCGGCATTGAACACGTCCCAGTTAAAGTAGCCCGACGACTTACTTTGCCATAAACGCAGTACGTTTACGGTTTTGCCGCCATATCCTACCACCGGAATATCCCATGGGATCCCTTTCACAATGTGACCCGGGTGCCATTCTTTCTGGATCCGGCCATTCTCGCCATATTTGGTTTCTACATAACCGTAAAGCGACACTTCCTGAATCGACTCAGGGCGGCAAATTTCCCAGGGGTTGCCGTAATCACGCCAGCTGTCAGGACGCTCAATTTGCGCGCCGCCCTGAATTTCCTGACGGAACAAGCCATGTTCGTAGTGGATGCCGTAGCCAATCGCGGGCAGCTCCATAGTGGCTAACGAATCAATAAAGCAAGCCGCGAGGCGCCCCAGACCACCGTTGCCCAGCGCCATGTCCGGCTCTTCTTCCAACACATCGCTCAGGTTAACGCCCAGCTCGTTCAGCGCATCGTTAGCCACATCAAATAAACCGAAGTTTTGCAGGTTGTTAGACAATAACCGGCCCATCAGAAACTCAGCTGAAAAATAATGTACCGCGCGGGTATCATTTAAATAATGGGTTTTCTGGGTTTTACGGATCCCTTCAAGCACATGCTCCTGCATGGCCGAGCAGGTCGCTTTCCACCAGGCGTGGTTATTAGCTTTGTTCTCATCTGTACCTAGCGTACAGTGCAGGTGCTTAACGACAGCGGCTTTAAATTCACTTTTGTTGATAGTCATATCACGTTCAACGTTGGTTTTCTTGGCGCTCATCTGAGGTTCTCACTATAGATGTCTGGTTAACAGTAAAATGTAATTAAATTACAACTCTATAGTGCAA
>NZ_CAJXQY010000173.1 GCF_913058315.1 uncultured Alteromonas sp.
GTATTGGGCACTTAAAAGTCTGCGCTTAAGGCTTTATTGCATTTTTCTTAACCACTAATGCATAAGTATGCGGGTTATTTGTACAAAACAGCTAAATAATTAGGCTAAATCAATAAAAATAGGCACAAATGCTGCTGTAGTCGGCGGATAAATAAAAAGCAAGTTGTCGTTATATCGCCGTTGAGGAGCACACATGAATAAACCAGGTAATCGATTTGCCTACTCTATTGTAGCCAGCGCAGTCATGACTGCCTGTATGGTACCAACTGCTATGGCCCAGGTGCCGGATGGTGCAAAAGAGATCGAAAAGATTGAAGTAACGGCAACCCGCCGTACCGGTTCATTACAGGAAGTTCCGCTAAATATTTCAGCGATTACCGCTGATATCATGGAAGACCAGAATTTAGAAGATCTGGAAGATTTGGCACGCTGGGTGCCGGGTCTGACAATTACTAACCAGGGTGGCCGTACAGACTCGCCTATTATTGTTCGGGGTTTGAATACCAATTCCTCGGGCCCGTCTTCCGATGGTGGCACCGTAGCCACGTACTTCGGCGATGTACCACTATTTTTGAACATGCGTTTAATCGATGTTGCCCGGGTTGAGGTGTTAATAGGCCCACAAGGGACTCTTTACGGTGCCGGTACGCTCGGTGGTGCCATTCGTTATTTGCCCAATGAAGTGGAGATGGATCTGACCACTGGCCGCGTGAAAGGTGATGTTTTCAGCGTTGCGGAAAGTGATTCCATGGGCGGTGAAGCCAGCTTCGTATTTAACACGCCTTTAATCGATGACACCCTGGCTGTGCGCGCTGCAGTTAACTACTTCAACGATCCGGGGTACCTGGATTACAACTATGTTGTGCGTGAAAGCGGCGTTTCTCTGCCTGATCCTGACTGGACAGACCCTACGGCAGTGGCAGACAACCTTAAACAGGTAAAAGATGCCAACGGCGAAAAAACCCTGACCGGACGTGTCGCCTTACGCTGGACACCGAATGACTGGTTCGATGGTACGGTATCCTACTTCTATCAAAAGCGTGAAGTTGAAGGTCGCTCGATTACGCAGTATGGCGCTCTGGATCCAGCGAATGGACTGAATGACGTTTTAGGGCCCTATGAATCAGGCTATCGCTACGAAGAACCTCGTGAGCAGGAAGATGACCTGTTGAGTCTGGAGTTAAAGGCCGATTTAGGTTTCGCTGAATTGGTTTCCGCAACGGGTTGGTCTACCTCTGAAGACATTGGTAATCGCGATCAAACCGACCTGTTGATTCGTCTGGCTTATTCTTATGAAGAATTCCCGGCGTTCAGTGCGTTTACGGAAGAAGTGGGCGATATCGACCGCTTTACTCAGGAAATCCGTTTAGTGTCTGAGCCGAGTGGCCCGTTATCGTGGATTGTCGGTGCTTTCTACTATGACACTGAAAGCTATGGTTACAGTAAGGAATTTACCCCCGGTTTCGACCAGTATGCACTGGATGTGTGGGGCGTAGGCGGAAATCCTCGTCCGGATTCACTGGAATATTACTCGGTAGATTACACCGACGTAAAAGAGCAGGCCATATTTGGTGAACTAAGCTACGAAGTGACCGATAAACTGTCCATTACCGCCGGTTTACGGGCTTACGAATACGAGGTGAACTCCCGTTCTGCGGTTGATTTACCGTTATTTGAAAGTGTGTTCTTAGGCCGAGGTTCCGACTCCATCGTTCTCGACTTCGGTGAAGAGGGCGCGGATGATTCTGGTACGCTGTTTAAGTTAAATGCCAGCTATCAGATGACTGACGATGTGCTGGTTTACGCTACGGTGAGCGAAGGTTTCCGTATCGGTGGTGCTAACGGTGTGGCTGCGTGTCCTCCGGACATCGATGAAATTACCAACCAGATTATCTGTGCACTGCCAGATGAGCAGGTTTACACCGCCGATACCACCACCAACTATGAGTTAGGTGTTAAAACCACCTTCTTCCGCAACAAGCTGCACTTCAATGCTGCGGTGTTTAACGTGGATTGGGAAGACGCCCAGGTAGGTGGTGCAACGGTGAACGGTCAGCAGCCCATTACGACCAATGCCGAAGGCGCTAACTCCCGCGGTGTAGAATTATTCACCCGTGCAGTACTCAGTGACGAACTGACCATGTATGCGACCTATTCATACACCCAGGCAGAGCTCACAGCAGATGCGCCATTCCTGTTTAATGTTTACGACGAGTTTGATGAAGATGGTAATCCAACCAATCTTGACCAGTTGTTTGATGGTAAAGATGGTGACCGCCTGCCAGGTTCACCTGAGCAGCAGTTCTCGCTCGGTTTAACCTACACGCAGGAAGTCTTTGGCGATAAAATGCTGGATATTAACTACGGTATTACTGCGCAAAGCGATATCATTACTACGGTAGGTCAACGTCGTAGTGGTGAGAGCCTGGCCGGTTATGCGGTGAGTAACCTGACGGCCAAAATCTCCGATTTTGACTGGAGTGTGACTTTCTATGTTGATAACCTGTTCGACAAGTATGCTTTCGTATCGACTCGTGCACACCAGGGTTATCAGGGAATGGGTGATATAGAGATTAACCGCACCGATTTACAGCGTGGTTACGGCCACTTCCTGTTGCGCCCGCGCACGGTTGGTGTAACGTTCAGTTATCAGTTTGAAATGTAAAACTGCGTAACCAGGGACTGCATGGCAGGCCCGGCAAGTCTATGCTTTAAAGGCACCGTAAGGTGCCTTTTTGTTGGAACCACAACCTATGCAAAACAAGCAACAGTTTATTCAGCAGGCGCTGAGTGCGATTAATCAACGTGATTATGTCGCTGCACACGGCGCATGTGTGTCGTTGATTAAACAATTCGGGGATGATGCGCAAGCGTATTTTCTGCTCGGCATGGTGCATATTGAGTTACTGCAAATTCAGAAGGCCATTCGCCTGTTAGAAAAATCCGTGGCTCTTTCGAGGGAACCGCAAACCTATGCTTATCTGACCAAGTGCCATGCGCTGTTAGGTGATATGCCTGCGGCGGTAGAGGCCGCCTCCCACTGCCCGGTATCCCGTCTGGAGAAATCGCTGGCGCTGGATACCGTTGGGGTTGCACTCAGCCGGGTAGGGCTACACGAGGAAGCGCTGGACTATTTTAAAGCGGCGCTGGCAAAAGCACCGGACAACGCCCATTTTCACTATAATTATGCCGTATCCGCCAAATTTGCCGGGTTGTTTGAGACGGCAAGACAGGCCTTTGAGCAAGCTATTGCACTGAAGCCAGATTATTATCAGGCACACTTTGCGCTCTCCGATTTAGGCGGTATAAGTGACAGTACCAACCACATTGAGAGACTGACTGTTCTTCATTCAAAAACTACTGATACAGATGGCAAATTACACCTGAGTCACGCACTGGCCAAAGAGTACGAAGCGTTTAAGGAGTATGACAAAGCTTTCAAAGTACTGGACGACGCCAAACGAGCTAAACGGTGTCAGTTTGCGGCCGTTGAAAAACACTATGAGGCCATTTTTAACTGGCTGCTGGCGCAACAACCAAGCGAGATAAACGCGGCGCAGGGCAACCCGTCATCACAGCCTGTTTTTGTGCTCGGTATGCCCCGTTCCGGGACTACTCTGGTGGAACGAATTATTACCAGCCATAGCGAGGTGGCCTCTGGAGGCGAGCTTCAGGATTTTGGACTGGCTGTAAAAGAATTGACGAAAACGCCCTCTAATCAGGTGCTTGACCTGCCAACTTTACAGGCAGCAGAGCAGCTTTCTTTTCGCGAACTGGGTAGCCGTTACCTCGAAAGAACGTCTGTTTTGCTAAACCAAAAGACACACCTGGTAGACAAGCTACCGTTTAATTTCTTCTATATTGGATTAATTCGACGGGCATTGCCCAACGCGAAGATTGTTTGTTTATTGCGGGATCCTATGGACACCTGCATCGGCAACTACCGGCAGCTGTTTTCATTAAACAGTCCGTACTTTGCTTACGCCTATGACCTTGAATCTACAGGACGTTTTTATAAGAATTTTTATTCTTTAGTGCATCACTGGCAGCGCTTGTTTCCTGAGCACGTGCGGCTGCAATCCTACGAGGAACTGGTAACCCGGCCTGACGAGGAGGTCCGGGCGTTGATTGAGTTTTGCGGTCTGGATTGGGAATCGGCCTGCCTGCAGGTGGAGAATAATACAGCACCGGTGTCAACTGCCAGTAAGGTGCAGGTGAGAGAGGCAATAAATACCCGTTCAATCGGGCGCTGGCGCCAGTATGCTGCCCATACTAAAAAGCTGGAAACACTCCTTGGCGATCTATCCGCTGAATAACCTGTAAACGGCTTTCTCTTGATTTGTGGTGTGAGAAAACGTAGGCTCTTCTGGTCTAACCAGTTGAGCCTTTAGTTTATGTCGAGTAATCCCCTAAGACGCTATGCCGAAAAAGTGAATCATTACCCTGCCTGGTTGAGCAGTCGACTGCTAACCTGGATGTTCCGTTACAAAGTCAAACTGGCGGGAACTGCCCGGGTAGATATTGTCTCTACAGACTTTTCCACCGTGACGTTCAGGCAACCTAATTATAAAAAAGTGCAGAATCATATTGGCAGTGTTCATGCTGCGGCTATGGCTTTGCTGGCTGAGTCGGCCACAGGCTTTATTGTGGGTTTAAACCTGCCCGGAGATAAGTTACCGCTGATTAAGTCGATGAATTTACAATACGTTAAACGGGCAACCGGTGATATGACAGCCGTTGCCTCACTCACTGACGAACAGATTGCAATGATGCAGCGGCAGGAAAAAGGTGAGGTGCTGGTTAAAGTAACAGTGACTGACGCAAACTCCGTCGAACCGCTTATTTGTGAGATGTTATGGGCCTGGGTGCCCAAGCGTAAATAGCCAGGGTTGCGGCGCAAAATCTGCCGGTCTTTGCCTGCTTTTGTCAGGCGCGCTGGAATACACATTAATGCCAATGGTGATTGTTCAAAAAATAGACTATATTGAATGGTGTCGACGCCGGTGGTTATGTGCTCAGTTAAAAGGGTAACTGTTCATACACGGTGCCAGGACCTTAACTTTTAAGGTCTACAGGCCCTTCTCCAGACTATTTCCCCGGATGGATTTATGAGTGAACAACCCACCAGTGAGCCGGCTGTATCTGTTGCGCCGTCATCAGCAAAATCGTCCGCCTGGCGTGATTTTTTGCTTAGCCTGCCGCAACCTGTATTAGTCTTTTCAGCCGTTTTTGCGGTTGCCTCAATACAGATCCACAATTGGTTTGATGCCGATTTATTTACGGCACTAATGATCGTACTGCCGTTGCCTCTGGTACTCATCGCCGAAAGGATTTGGACAAAACGTCAGGACTGGGTGCTGACTCATAAGGAATTTGCTGAGGATGTATTCTGGCTCGCCGGCGCGGTGTTTATCTGGTATCCCTTTTATACTGATTTTTATCAAACCCCCATATCTGAAGGGTTTAAAGCCGTGCGAGATACTTTGCCACTGGGTATTACCATTGAGCCAACTTCGGTAGTGGGGTTGGTCTTTGCTGCCATTATGATCAGAACCCTCATAGAGTTTATTTACTACTGGTTACATCGGGTACAGCATAGTTCTTTGTTCTGGTGGCGTATCCATGCAACCCATCATCACATCACTAAAATGGGAGCGGCACGGGCGGATCGCGGCCATCCGCTGGAATTTTTAGCTTTATTTGTGGGCTCACCCATTATTCTGGCCACGATGGGGGCCAGCGATAAAGTCATCGCGGTATCCGGCGCCTTTACACTCTTTAGCGCCTATTTAACCCATGCGAATCTACCCTTGAAATCTGGTATCTATGGCTGGTTTTTTACCACCGCAGAACAACACCACCTTCACCATTCTTATGACTACGCCAGCAGCAATACTAATTTTGGCTGCGTCATTATTATCTGGGATCGGATTTTTGGCACCTATTCAGATCGCACCGATGTGGAAAAAATTGGCGCGGGTTCGGGTAAAGCCTTAAGTATTCTCGACCAATATAAAATCGCATTTGTGTCTAACCGTAAACTCACGAAATATTGAAATGCGCGTGCCGCTAGTGCCAGATGCAACAGGTCGAAGCGGCATGTTGCTAAGCTTTACACGGTATGCCTGCCTGTTTGCAGGCCTTTGTATGGCGCCTGTTTTAACTGCCCGGCCAGAAGATAAAACACCGCAACTGGCCATCGCAGAACAATTCATAGAGGCATTTTACTCTTTTAATGCGAACCGGCTGGCACCTTATTTACGGCATGCCGGAGATTCCGCCCAATCGATCTTTCGCTATCAGGCGTGGGCACTAGGGGGAAATTATAAGATAGTCAAACGCATGCCATGCAAAGCCGACCCCGTCAGCCACACCGTGATCTGTCGGATCACTGTGCAGGATGATTTGGTTATGGCCCTGCAAACAGGTTTTGATGTGACAGACTCCTTCCATCTCACTTTTACCGAGAATCTGATTACCGCTATTGAGACCAGTTCCAACGACCAACCCATTTATTACGAGGCAAGGCGCTGGGTCGCTGAACAGTATCCCGAGCTAATGCTAGGTGTCTGTGCTGATAACGCTCCATCGCCGGCCGAGTGCGCCAGAGCCATGGCGCTTGGTTACAGGGCATTTTTTAAGCACCAACAATCCACTCACTAACTCGCCTTTAGAACCTTCTTTTGCAAAACCGTAAAAAATAACTTGCGGATGTGTAACCTTTGGGTATCATTGATACCTATGGGTTACATATGGTATGTATAGGTTTCATGTGTAATAGTAAGGTTACTTATTAAGGAATTTTAAAATGGAAATGGATGAAACCAGAAACAAAACAAATGAAAGCAGAAAGCAGATTAATGCGTTCCTGGGAGTTGTGACAGCTGAGGTAGAGCAGCAATATTTGGCCTATACCGGTAAAATTAGCGTTGCCGCGGCAATATTTTTGTTGATGAGTGTGGCACAGGATTTCTTTGGGGATAAAGGTAGTGTGATGTATTGGGTGCTGGGATGTACCATGCTGGCAGGTGTTATTCTGGTCTTTTGGTTCTCAATAAAATCAATGAAATTCTACAGGTATACAAACCGCCTGGGATTTTGGTCGCTGAAATTTCAGGATGAGTATGCGGACTATGTAAGTGCGTTTAGCTTACGGACGACCTGCCACATTTTGATGTACGGCGGATTTCTGCTGGCTATTCTGGGAGATAGCCAGTGGTTTCTTGAGTCCTTAACACCCATCGGTCTGACCGGCGCAATATTCGTTCTATTAGGGGGGGCCATGCTCACCCATGGCGTGCTGATTTTATGGAAATTACGTGAGGACGATGCTGATGAATGAAGAATTGGATAATCATATCCATAAACTTCGCCTGCAGCACAAGCTTTCTCAACAGGAACTGGCCGACGCCATCGGCGTGTCGAGGAAAACCATTAGCACGGTGGAAACCGGTCGGTTTACACCGTCAGTAGTGATAGCACTTAAAATTGCAGCCCATTTTGAGGTGCCGGTGGAGCAGGTGTTTGCCCTCAAGTAGTCTCTTAATAGACTCTAAATATTCAGGTGGTCGACAGTGCAGGGAATGTGACGCGCACGGTCAGGCCGCCGCCCTCTCGGTTTTGCAGTGCTATCTGGCCATGATGGGCCTCGACAATCTCCCGACATAAAGCCAGTCCCAAACCACTGCCTGAACTCTTGGTAGAATAAAAGGGCACCAGCGCCTGGGAAAGTACAGTTTCAGACATGCCTTTACCTAAATCGCTGACTTCGATAATGGTGTGCTGTTTGTTAAGGGTAATGCTCAGGGTAACATCTTCTGCATGGGAGTCAGATTCATGGGCGTTCTTTAACAGGTTGATCAGCAATTGTTCCAACTGAATGGTATCGGCAAAAAGCTCTCCTTCGCCTTTTTCGTGATAATGAAACGGCCACTGCTGCTGTAACTGAGAAATAAACGCAACCCGGTTAATTTTTTCGGGCTTAGGCTCAGGAAGTTTGGCAAATTTACCATAGCCCTGCACGAAGTCGCTTAAATGGGCGACACGTTCAGAGATAGTGGCAAAAACGCGCGCTAACCGAGGTTCATCGAGGTTTTCACTGAGCAGACGGCCGCTGTGCAGCAGGGAAGACACCGGGCCAATAGAGTTATTCAGTTCATGGCTGATAATCCGGATCACCTTTTTCCAGACCGCCACTTCCTGACGGCTCAGTTCACGGGTCATTTGTTTAAGAATAAATAGTCTGTGATGCTGATTATTCAGTACAAAACGGCCTATGGATAAATGCCAGGTTTCGTTC
>NZ_CAJXQY010000174.1 GCF_913058315.1 uncultured Alteromonas sp.
GTCTATGGTGATAGTGATGGATGTTACATACAACTAAATAATGATGCACGAGACATCTTTAGTTTTAATGCGGCTCGCCAGTTAAATTGCCGTGTTCAAATGGGTGGCAATAGCACTTATTTCGACTTTAGAGGCGGCGTCCCGTTCTCAAACGTGGTGCCAACATTGGGGAACTACGTGGCCGGAGATTTCTATCACCGCTATGCCAGTAATAAGCCTTCTGGAACCATGGAAATTGGGCAGAAGTACGATGGTAGTGCCTGGAATCAAATGTTCGCAAGCATATAGAGACTCATTATGACCTACACAACTACTAAACATGAGGGTGTAGTAATTGAAGAGTATGTTACTGGAAGGATTCTTAGGATCACTCATAACGGGCAATCTTTTAAATTTTACGCTCACTCAGAAGGTGAACTCGAGGTGGCTATTTATATCGGTCACGGGAGGCTGACAAACGCTATAAAAAGAGCCATAAAGGCGTGGGCTAAAAGCGCAGGTATTTGCATTGCGTGCTGGGGAGATGCCCATGAGTTAAATAAAACCTGCAAGATAAGGAAAAATTAATGAAAACTATTCAACATAATCAAGTTATTGAAGATATATCTGGCAAAAAGTATGTTCGGATTAACCCTGGTACTGGAACGGTTACTATTTTCGGTAAAAACCATGACGGTAGTTTTGGTCCAACAGCTTTTAAGACCTTTGATCAGAATACGCCTGGTAACCAATTACGGTTTTACTTACCTACTGTTGTAGGCGAAGGATGGAAGTTTGAAATTACCGGTAATGCAGTAGCCGAGTATCACTAACTTTACCCTAACTTTGCTTGGACTAAAGTTGCAAAATGGTGTCATCAAAAGGGGGGAGTTGGTGACACCATGGCAGAGCAAAAGGCAGAAGCACATTCGTGGTTTTACAATAATATCGGTACTTTGCTGCTTGCCGTTTTATTATTTCTCGGTGAATTTGTATTTACCGACTTTCACAGTACCGATAAAAAACTGCAAGGCGACTTTGAGAAACTATCCATTCAGGTCGCAGAGCTTAACGCCTCAATGCGCCCCATTATTGCCTCTTTTTCACTCATTAATACTACCCGTTATACGTCTGAAGATGCCGCAAAAGACAACCGGCGCATTCAGCAGCAGCTCGAAGAGCTTAAAGCCGTTGCCCAGCGCACCGAAAATCGCTTGCAGGATTACCAGCAGCGTTTATCCCGACTCGAAGCAAAACTATGATCACGGTTGTTCGTCAAATCACCGACGAGCAAGGTACTCCAGGGTTGATTAGCCTGGGGCCATGGACGGCCCACTCCCTAGAATTGCCCTGGCGCGATAACCAACGCGATGTGAGTTGTATAACTGCGGGCATTTATCCTATGGAAGTGGTCAAAACGCGGCGGCCTATCGGGGGGCGCAGTCACTTATACCTGATCAAAAACGTACCAGAACGCACGGGCATTCTGGCCCATGCCGGTACCTGGGCAGGGGATACGTCAAAAGGGTATCGGTCCAGCGTGCTGGGTTGCCTGTTAATAGGCTATCGCACCGGTATCTATCAACAGCAACGCGCTATTTTTGATACCCGGCGAGCCATTGGCGATTTGTTGGCCATCACCGGTGGTCAGCCAACACAGATACAGTTTATCAACGCCTGGGAGCAAGCAGCATGATTGAATGGTTTGGTGATGCCATCACAACGATAGTAAGCGGTGGGGTAACGGGGATTTTAGGATCTGCCGTGCAAAGTTATTCCAATTACAAAATGAAGCAGCTGGAAGGCGATCAGGAAAGTAAGCGTCTGGCCCATGACAAAGAAATGGTGAGAATTGAGGCCCAGGCCAATCTGTCGATTGTGGAGCAGGAACGCAGCGCACAGAACGACCTGTACCAGCAAAACCTGCAACTGGCCAGCTACCAACATGATAGTGCCAAGTATTTCACGGGGAGTAATGCACCAGCGTGGATTTTAGCATTACTGGGCCTGGTTGATGTGCTGCGCGGGTTAGTCCGCCCGTGTTTAACCACCTACATGGCCATTGTGGTGACGTTTATTTTGTTTGAAGCAAACACGCTGTTAGGTAACGCCAGCGTGAACACGGAACAAGCGGTGACCATTACTGGCGATATCTGGCAAACGGTTATGTATCTGGCAACAACGATTTTCTTTTGGTGGTTTGGTCAGCGTCCGCCGAAGCGCCCGTAGTGAAAAATTCCATAAAATCGGCATCGGGGGTCGCTTTTTCTACCAGACCTTGTTTGGCTTTATCGCCGAACAGTTGATAGGTACCGTACTGACCCCGGATCAGGCTTCTAAATTCCAGGTCATCCAGTACAAAAGCATGGGTACTGCTGTTTTTAAATACCTGACCATGGAAAATCGCATTTCTAATTTTTTCAGTGTAGGGGCCAACGACCACTTCTATTTGGCGGTACTGGATCAGTTTGTCTTTCTTTAGTGTATAACTGGCCGGCTGAGCGAAAATGAATACCGCTAATCCCTGCTCTTTATTCATCGTGAAATACACTTTGTAAGGCGAATCCGCATCATGCATGCGAAGCATGGTTAAAAATGACTCGCTATTAAAGTGAGTATCAATGATAAAAGGCAGGCCCTGACCATCCAGCAGCCAGCTCAGGTTAGCGTTTTCGGTTCGCATGATGGCGGTGAGGATCTCTACACCAGGCGCTTCACCTTTTGATAGTCGGCTCATTGTGCCGCTGGTGAATCCGATATTTTTTGCCCACGGGGTGATCTTTCGACCCGCCAAAATCCACTCAAGGCGCTGCTTAAATTCTTTTTGGTTATCGTTTTCTAATTCCATAGCGCTAATCGGTCTAATAAAAACCCATATTTGGGGTGAAAAACCCGAATTTGGGGTTTATGATTATCTCAAAGCTTAAACTTCTTAATCTTATTAAGCATGTTAACACACAAGGAGCACAAAACAGTGGCTAAACGCAAAAATCCCACAATTGGGTTTGTGGCCCCACCTGAATTACAGCAGCGAATTCAGGATCTGGCTATGAGAGAAGACCGCACGGTTTCACAAATTGTGAAACGCTGCGTGGAAGAGGGTATTAGTTCGGTCGAACGGGCGGTAGGAGGTGAACATGCCAAACATAATGCTTAGCCGGATTGAAATTAGCGAGGATACGGTATTTGCCAATGGCTTTTTCGCACCGTATGAGCGGATCAAATTAATTAGCTTCTTTGGCGAAGTAGCCAATAGACCTATTTATGCTGCCCGATTTTACGTTGGTGAAAATCACGTTAGCTCAGCTGCACTCACCAAAGAAGACTTCCTAACGCTGTATCACGCCGTAAAACCTGAAGTTAGAGATGATTTGAATGTTTTAGGTATTGGAATGAAGAACGCCCCAAGCAAGGACCAGTTGCAAGGGGCAGGAACTAACAATTTTACACAGGTGTGACTATGCAAAACCAAGCCAAGTATAACGCAGTTTTACATGCTGCGCATCTGCTGCTTAAAGCGATGCCGCAGGCGGCCGAGCAATACGGAGTCTTGTTAAATAAGTCCCCGAATTCCGTTCGCAATGAATTAAACCCCAACTTACCCGGGCACAAGCTAGGCGTACTTGAAGCGCTCGAAATGATGAATTACAGCCAGGCCTACGGCTTGTTGTATCAACTCTGTGCCGCCTGCGGTTTTGTGGCCGTGCCTATGCCGCGGGAATTGGTCACCGACCATCATTTAATTGATGTGCTATGCCGCTGGCAAAGTTCGGTTGGCGGAGCTTGTCAAACCATTTGTGAAGCGCTCGAAGACAACATTGTTACCCCCAGCGAGTTTAACCGTATCAGCGGCGCTGCCAACGTCAAAATGGGCAACTGGTTTGTACTGCAGGAACGGTTACGTAAAGAAAGTGAGAAATGCCATGGGCACTAATAAAAAAATGGACCTACAGCCAACGGCAACGCAACTCGACAACATGAGCCATGCCGATTTAAAAGTGCTGATCAAGCGATTGCAGTGCGAGCGCACGGTTTTACGTTCAATGAGCGCCGCGTTACTGCATTTATGCTTTGCCGATATCAACGCCAACCAGCGGGCAGGCCTGTCGAAACTCACAAAAATTCAGGCCGAAATGGTCGGTTTGGAGCTACCCCGTGAGTGAGATCCCCAGCGCATTAAAAAAAGCGGGCATTAAGCAGGTCAGTTCTAACCGCGGAGGCGATCAGCGGGTCCAGATTAAAGACGGCATGATCGGTTTGTTTTTTGGTGAAGAACTGGCGCAGCGACTGATCGCCAGGCAACAGCAAAGGAAGCAACACCATGGCTAATGCACAAAGTTTAACCCGCGACGAAGAACGTCGCCTATTTTCTACCATTCGTAAGTTTAAAGACCTGGAAGCCCAGCGCGACCTCAACTGGATGCTGTTTATGCGTCACACGGCCCGACGGGTGCAAACCGTACACTTACTGGATATCGATGAAGCGGCCGCCGCCTTGGAGCGTGGTTATATGGATATTGCCAGTCATAAGCAAAAAGGCGGTAAGCAAGGCAATGCCCGGGGCTTAAATAAATCACAGGAAATTTACCTCGTGGAACCGGCCAAACGAGCGCTTTCTGAACTGCTGCGCATTCGGCGCCAGATGATTAAGCGTTTGGGCATTGAAAGTCCATCGTCAGCGCTGATCTTAAGCCGGCGCGGCCAGCGCATGAGCATTCGAAGCTATCAACATCGAATGACACATTGGTGCAATGTGGCCGGTATTGTAAAAGCCACACCCCATTGGTTGCGCCATACCTGGGCACATCGACGGTTACAAAATGCCACCACTGGCGAAGCCATCCGCCAAGTACAGGAAGTGCTGGGACATCAGCATCTAACCACTACTCAGGTGTACACAAAACCAAGTCGTGATGACCTGATTTCAGCAATGCAGGAGGCCGCACAATGATTTTTAACACTGCTGCCTTTAATCCGCTAAGGAATGAAATAAAAGCCCAGAGAGAGCGCCTTACCTCGCAGGATGGTTTGGCCAATGTACTGAATACGTTAGAGCAAGAACCGGTGCACAGTGATAACTGGATCCTGGTTAATACACTGGTTCAGCTCAACAACCACAACGAGTTAAGCCCTGCAGCATGGTGCACTTTAACGTCGTGCGGCCAACATACCTTAGTCATCATGCTGCAGGCCTATATGCGCGGAGAGTTCAGGCACCACCGGGCCAAAATCAGCCAATTACAACAAAGGTACAGCTATGAGTAATGAATTGTCGTTAGAGCAAGCTATTACCGAGCTGGAAACCCAATTTGCGATCGTTAAAGACGAGTTGGCCGCGGCGGCAAAAAAATACGGCGGTGCATATACCGACGAATTTTGCGCTGAACACCATGCGCTTATTAGCAGGTTTACTCGAGTCGCCGCCGAGTTAACGCTTTTACGAATGATGTTGAACATATTCAACAAACTGACCCGCTGAACCGCGCACTAACATAAGAAATACGGAGCACGAATGCTAAGCCAGGAAAACTTAGAAGCACGCATCCCTTTACCGCACGCCGCCCAGCGTTTGGGGTTGAAGCGGTTTAAAGCGTCCACTGATAGCGAGCTGTGGGGCCGACCGGATGCCATGCAGCCAGAACTCATGATCAACCTGCAACACTGCTTTTGGCGGGATATGCAAAGCCAGGGCGGCGGAAACGTCATTGACCTGGCCATGTGGGTGGATGGCTGCGACTTTCCCACCGCCTATAAAATGTTGCATGACATTTTTCACATCCATTACTTGCCAATTGCAGAACAAGTCGGCGACGAAAGCGAAGACAATCAACGATTGCAGTATATTGCTCAGCTCAACCTAGAACACGCCGAAAAGTGCCGGGACTATCTGAAAAATCAGCGCGGCATACCAGATCACATCATCAATGCCGGGATTCAGAATAAAACCCTAGGCTGGACCGATTACACCAACCCCAAAATAAAGCCTAATGAACCACACCACGGCGGTGAAGCGGTGAGCTTTTTAACGTATCTACCCGGCACCCGACAGCTGGCCGGGGTAGATTATCGGTATTACGCTCCCGATCTCAACGGCGGCATGAAAACTAAAAGCCTGGGTAAGAAAAACAATGTGTATTGGACATTGGATCCCCGCGCTGTCGCATCGGCCACCACCGTGTATGTGGTGGAAGGTCCTATTGATGCCCTGGCCATTGAAGCAGCCTTTTCGAATCGCCCTGATGTGTGCGCCATTGCGCTGCGTGGTACCCAGGTAACGATTGATTGGAAGCCATTCCGGGGCAAGAAAGTGATCAGCTGCTACGACAAAGATGCAGCCAAACCCGACAAACGAAACCCAGATGGGCCGTATCGTTGTTACAGCGCCGAAGCCGAATGGCGCATTCACGAAGAGTGCCTGGCGGCCGGCGTGGCGTGTTTCTTTGTCGATCGCACTGAATGGGAAATTGGCCAGGATGCCAACGACGTCTGGAAATCTACGAAAAACAGGCACCACTTTGAACGCTTAGAGCCCTGGCTTATACCAGGCCTTAGCGGTAAAGCCAACGACGAAGAGCAGCAATACAAGCCGCGGCTTTATTTGCCACAGCATGATTACCAGCAATACTGGCGGTTTCGGGTAAAGCCTGACTTCACCAGTTACGTAAAGCTGAGTAAAAACGAAGACGGTGAAACCAGCGAAAGCCTCGAAGACGTTGCCGCCTTTAGAATAGCCGGGTTAAGTCGCGTAAAAATTGCCAGTGCTACCGCCACTATGAGTGGTGAGAACGACAGCGCACCGCGCATCAGTTTTGTTGCTCAGTATCAAAGCGCCCGGGCCGGCTACGAACTGCAAAGCCGCGTGATGGAAGATGAACAGATTTTCAATATCGACCAATGGAAGAAAGCTGGCCACGTCTGGCGCCCTGCGCAGTTCGCCCGGATGCTCAACATATTTGAGCGGACCATTAACGTAGGCAGTGTGCATGCCGCAAATTTTGTGGGTGTGTGTTACCTCAACGGCAAAGCCCGGGTTAATGAGGGAAAAGACTGTTTTTTCACCGAGCCAAAACAGCAATGCCCCTACCACGAATTCAGTTTTCCTCGCGGCCACCGGAGCCACGTTTACCCGGTGGTAACGGCCTACCAGGATACCTTTAAACAAAATGCCGCGGCGATGGCTCTAGTGTGGATCATCGGCGCACAACTTAAAATTTACCTGGGCTTTTGGCCGCACATGATCATGCAAGCAGATAAGGGCCGGGGTAAATCCACGTTAATCAAGCGCCTGGAACGTACCACGGGCATGAAAATGTTTTCTGGCCAGAGCATGGGCACAGAGTACCGGTTATTAACCAGCGTGAGCGGTACCAGTCATCCCATTGGCTGGGAAGAGCTCAGCGCCAGAAAGTCAGACATTATTCAACGCGCCGTCAGTTTGCTGCAGGAATGTTATCAGTACACCGAAACCACCCGGGGCAGCGCGCAAACGCACTTCCTAATTAGTGCTCCGGTGTTACTGGCCGGTGAAGACGTGCCCGTTGAAAGTCTGACTGGTAAAACCGTTCGCACTAATTTAAACCACGGTAAAGGCGAACTGCTGGACGAGAATTTGCCCAAATTCCCCATGTATGAATGGGCGCAGTGGTTAACGGAGTTATCTAAAGGTACCGTGCTCGACTGCTATAAAAACGCCCTGGGCAAATGCCAGCTGCACAGCCGGGCCCGTGATGATGATTCCGGCGCCCAGCGGATGATCCACAACTACGCCGCATTAATGACCGCCTGGCGGTTAATTCGCTCATTTGGCGGCTGGGAAGATCATTTCGAAGACTTTGAGCGTGATCTAATTACCGAAATGAACACCCACATTGCCGACACCAACAACGACCGTGAGCCTTGGATCTGGATAGTCGAGATTATCGCAGACGAAATATCTGCACAGCGCTACCAGTTCCCTTATTCCTTCGAAAAGCTCAAAGAGGGGGATCCTGAACCAAGTTTCCTGGTTATCCGCACGACGCACATCATGTCGCACCTATCGACCAGTATGGCGTTAAAGGACAAGTACAACCACCTACCGGTCAAAACGGCCAGAGTACTTAAACGACAGATTGACCAGGCCGGTGTTATCGCCGAAGACGGTGTTACTCGCAGTATCCAGGGTAACCGTATCGGCCACATGCAAAAGCTCGACCTGAAAAAGCTGGAAGAGTACGGGGTATCAATGAGTGTGCCCGATAAATCCAAAGCCTTTTACGGAGAATCTAATGA
>NZ_CAJXQY010000175.1 GCF_913058315.1 uncultured Alteromonas sp.
GGTATAAAGCGCGCGCTTTTTGAATTAACCGTGTCATTACTGTGGATTTTGTCCATATAAATGGCTGTGGTTACTTTATATAAGTACATTACTTAAATTAAAACACACATACACTGTGACTGCGTGTCGGGGTGTCTGCGTTACCTAGCCGGTGACAGCGGATCGATACAAAGGGTGTATGGAGGCCTAACCCCAATTGAGGAATTAAACATGGCAAACGTTTCTATGCGTGACATGCTGAAAGCCGGCGTGCATTTCGGTCACCAAACCCGTTACTGGAACCCTAAGATGAAACCTTACATCTTTGGCGCTCGTAACAAAGTTCATATCATCAATCTGGAAAAAACTGTTCCTTTATTCAACGAAGCTCTTAACTTCCTGTCTGGCGTTTCTGCCAAGAAAGGTAAAGTTCTGTTCGTTGGTACTAAGCGTGCAGCCGGTGATGCAGTAAAAGAAGCAGCACAGAAATGTGACCAATTCTATGTGAACAAGCGTTGGTTGGGCGGTATGCTGACTAACTGGAAAACTGTTCGTCAGTCAATCAAGCGTCTTAAAGACCTTGAGCAGCAAAGCCAGGACGGTACTTTCGAAAAGCTGACCAAAAAAGAAGCGCTGATGCTTCAGCGTGAAATGGACAAGCTGGAAAGCAGCCTGGGTGGTATCAAAGACATGGGCGGTCTGCCTGACGTACTGTTCGTCATCGACGCCGATCACGAGCACATCGCGGTAACTGAAGCCCGCAACCTGGGTATCCCGGTTGTATCAGTTGTTGATACTAACTCAAACCCAGATGGTGTTGATTACATCATCCCTGGTAACGACGATGCAATTCGTGCCGTTCAACTGTACTTAAACGCTGCTGCTGACGCAGTAAGCGCAGGTCGCAACAGCAACCTGGAAGTACAAGCTGAAGACGAGTTTGTTGAAGCAGCTGAGTAATCCGCTTGCTTAATCTGAGGCTCAACTGAGCCTCAGATTAGTTGTACCGATCAACTCTGATCGAAGATTAAGAATTAATTAAGAGGGGCGTTCGCCCCTTTTACACTGAATTTAAATATTGCTGAGGAATTGAAAATGGCAGTGACTGCAGCACTCGTAAAAGAATTGCGTGAGCGTACTGGCGCCGGCATGCTGGATTGCAAAAAAGCGTTAGTTGAAACTGATGGTGACATCGAACTGGCCATCGAAAACATGCGTAAGTCTGGTCAGGCTAAAGCCGCTAAAAAAGCCGGCCGTATCGCCGCTGAAGGTGTTATCCTGACTAAAGTTGAAGCAGGCAAAGCGACCATGCTTGAAGTTAACTGTGAAACTGACTTCGTAGCACGTGATGAAGGTTTCCTGGCGTTTGGTAACAAACTGCTGGACGTTGCTTTTGAAAAAGGTCTGAACGACATCGAAGCACTGAATGCGTCTGAAATCGAAGGTGGTGTAGCCAGCGACGTACGTGACGCACTGGTTGCTAAAATCGGTGAAAACATTTCTCCACGTCGTGTACTGACTGTTGAAGGTGACAACTTAGGTGCCTACGTGCACGGTGGCCGTATCGGTGTAGTTGCTATCTTAACTGGTGGTGAAGAAGAGCTGGCAAAAGACGTTGCTATGCACGTTGCCGCTTCAAGCCCGCAGTTTGTTAAGCCAGAGCAAGTACCAGCTGAAGTTGTAGAGAAAGAAAAAGCTATCCAAATCGAAATCGCGATGCAGTCTGGCAAGCCTGCCGAAATCGCTGAGAAAATGGTTGTTGGCCGCATGAAGAAATTCACCGGCGAAATCAGCCTGACTGGTCAGCCTTTCGTTAAAGATCCTTCTGTATCAGTAGGCGAATTACTGAAGTCTAACGGCGCAGACGTTGTTAACTTTGTTCGCTTTGAAGTAGGTGAAGGTATCGAGAAGAAGTCTGAAGACTTCGCTGCCGAAGTTGCCGCGCAAATGGCAGCTGCTAAGAAATAATTAGCGGTTTGACTTTTGCATCCGGCCAATGTCGGATACACTACGAGCACCTCTTCGGAGGTGCTTTTTTATAGCTGTAAGTTAAGCGCCGGCTATACCGGAAGATGACGACCGATTAAGTCGGTTTGGCTCATAGTTTGTGTACAAAATATGACCCAAGCCGAATCAAGAGGAAAAAACAACAATGAGCATCGCACCAAAATCCGCCTACCGACGCATCCTGCTTAAACTCAGCGGCGAAGCGCTAATGGGGAATGAAGGCTTTGGTATTGATCCCAAAGTGCTGGACCGCATGGCCCAGGAAATCAAAGAACTGGTAGAATTGGGTGTTCAGGTTGGACTGGTTATCGGCGGTGGTAACTTGTTTCGTGGTGAAGGACTCGCCAAAGCGGGTATGAATCGGGTGGTAGGCGACCACATGGGCATGCTGGCCACGGTAATGAATGGCCTGGCAATGCGTGACGCACTGCACCGTGCCTTTGTAAATGCCCGCTTGATGTCAGCTATTCCCCTTAATGGCGTCTGTGATGCCTACAACTGGGCTGAAGCCATTAGCCTGCTGAAATCAGGTCGTGTGGTTATTTTTTCTGCCGGCACCGGCAATCCATTTTTTACCACCGATTCTGCTGCGTGTTTACGCGGTATCGAAATTGAAGCCGACGCTGTTCTGAAAGGGACCAAGGTTGATGGTGTGTTTAGCGATGATCCGGTGAAAAACCCTGAAGCGAAACTGTATTCGCAGCTGTCATACCAGGACGTACTGGAAAAAGAATTAAAAGTAATGGACCTGTCGGCCTTTACGCTGGCACGTGATCATAGCTTACCTATCCGAGTATACAATATGAACAAGCCCGGTTGTCTCAAGCGGGTCGTGATGGGCGAACCTGAAGGCACGTTAATCGACCATGTCGAGAGTGTTACTGAATAATAATACAGGAATGAAATCGTGATTGATGAAATAGAATTAGATGCGCAAGAGCGTATGGAAAAGAGTATTACGGCGTTAAAAGGCCAGCTAAGTAAAATTCGCACTGGTCGCGCGCACCCAAGCTTACTTGACGGGATTCAAGTGTCGTATTACGGCGCCGACACACCTCTGCGTCAACTCGCCAATGTTATCACCGAAGATAGCCGCACGCTGGCGTTAACGGTATTTGATAAGAGCTCAATTCAGGCAGTAGAAAAGGCCATCATGCAGGCCGATCTGGGTTTAAACCCCATGAGCGCCGGTACGACCATTCGTATACCATTACCACCGCTGACCGAAGAGCGTCGGAAAGACCTGATCCGGGTGGTACGTAACGAAGCCGAACAAGGCCGGGTGGCGATTCGTAATATTCGTCGCGATGCCAACAGCGATATCAAAGAATTACTCAAAGAAAAAGAAATCAGCGAAGACGAATGTCGCGCGGGTGAAGAAAATATCCAGACACTAACCAATGAATTTATCAAAAAAGTTGATAACATGCTGTCTGATAAAGAAACTGAGTTAATGGAAGTATAAATAAGAGCATGTCGCGATCGCAGACTGACGAAGCAACGCTGGACGAGAGACTGACGTTGCTGAATATGCCTAAGCACGTGGCCATTATTATGGATGGCAACGGACGCTGGGCCAAAAAGAAAGGGAAGATTCGTACTTTCGGGCATCGCGCTGGTGTGGAATCAGTGCGCGCAGCGGTGCGTTTTGCACGCAAAAATGCCATCCAGTCTCTCACCTTATTTGCATTTAGCAGTGAGAACTGGAAGCGTCCGGAAGAAGAAGTCAGTGTTTTAATGGACTTGTTTAATCTGGTATTAAACAGCGAAGCTAAACGGTTAAATAAAAACGGGGTGCGATTAAAAGTATTAGGTGATACCTCACGCTTTGATCGCAAACTGGTTGATAAAATCAACAAAGCTGAAGCGATGACCGCGGGTAATCAGGAGTTGGTGCTTAACATTGCGGCCAACTATGGCGGCCGTTGGGATATCGTTAACGCCGCCAGACAGCTGGCAGATAAAGTGAGCGATGGCAGCCTTAATGCTAACCAGATTGATGAAGCCGTTTTTGACCAGCATATGTCTACCCAGGGCCTGCCTGAACTCGACTTGTTGATCCGAACCGGCGGTGAACATCGCATCAGTAATTTCCTGCTCTGGCAGTGCGCCTATGCTGAATTGTATTTCACAGATGTGCTATGGCCTGATTTCGACGAAGAGGCCTTCTATCTGGCCGTTAAGGACTACAGTGAGCGTCAGCGCCGCTTTGGCCTTATCGGTGAGCAGGTGGAGACCACAGAGGTTGCAAACTCCTAATGACTGCCTGCTGCCGGCAACTAGCCTATAAAAGACCCATCGCATGTTAAAGCAACGAATTATTACGGCGCTTATCCTGGCGCCACTGGCTATTATGGCCATCTTGTTTTTACCCATTCATATATTTCAGTATGTGATAGCCGGTGTGGTCGCCCTGGGCGGTTACGAATGGGCGAATATGTCGGGGATAACGGGTCGCCCTTATAAGATAGCTTTCGGGCTCATTCTGCTGGCGGGCTGCCTGACCCTGATTGGCATAGTAGATGTCGATCTGATTTGGTCACAGGGGGCGCTTAATGAATTCTACCACTGGATCCTATCGGTAGCCGCGGTATGGTGGCTGGCTTCATTTTTTATGATCCTCGCTTATCCACGCTACTCGGCGTTTTGGCGTCAAAGCTGGATGATTCGCTGTTTATTTGGCGTATTAACCCTTATTCCAACCTGGGTTGCGGTTGTTGCCCTGCGCTCCAGTCTTTACGATGTAGACACTTTTTATGGTGCGTCGCTGATTTTTTATGTGCTCGGAATTGTCTGGGCTGCCGATATCGGCGCTTTCTTTGTGGGCGTTAAATTCGGTCGTCACAAGCTACGTCCCAATGTGTCACCGGGTAAAACCTTTGAAGGACTGTTCGGTGGTATCATGGCGTCTTTTGCGATCATTGCTTTTGCCGCGCTGCATTATCAGGTGGAGACTTCACGTATCTGGCTGCATTTACTGATTGGTGGTTTAACGGTAGGCGTGTCTGCGCTGGGCGACCTCAACGAAAGTATGTTCAAACGTTGCGCGGGTATTAAAGACAGCGGCCGGATTTTACCTGGTCATGGCGGTCTGATGGACCGCATCGATAGCCTGACCGCAGCTTTCCCGGTATTTGCCTACTGCTACGTCACCTGGATGGCATAATGCAAACGGTTACGATTCTTGGTGCGACCGGATCCATCGGTCAAAGTACTCTTGATGTTATTGCCCGTCACCCGGATTTATACCGGGTTTTTGCGATCACCGGCCACCGTCAGGTGGAAAGACTGGTGCAGCAGGCAAAAGCCTGTCATGCGCGGTATCTGGTAGTAGCCAGTGATGACGATTACGAGCAGGCTACTAAACTTGCTCGTAAGTATGAACTGTCTTCCGAAGTGTTAAGTGGTAAGCGGGCTCTGGAGGAGGTGGCTTCCGCGCCGGAAGTGGATTCTGTTATGGCGGCCATTGTCGGGGCGGCAGGTCTTGAGCCCACGCTGGCGGCGGTAAAAGCCGGTAAGCGAGTGTTGCTGGCTAATAAAGAATCGTTGGTGATGTCTGGCGCGTTGTTTTTAGATGCCGCCAGACAGTCCCAGGCCGAGATCTTACCCATCGACAGCGAGCATAACGCCATTTTTCAGTGCTTACCGGCAGATTTTAATTATGGCGAATTAAGTGCCTCTGGTATCAGTAAAATACTCCTGACAGGCTCTGGTGGTCCGTTCCGGGAGCGGGAACTGTCTACCTTTGCTGAAATTACACCCGAACAGGCCTGTGCCCATCCCAACTGGGATATGGGGCGCAAAATCTCGGTAGACTCAGCCACCATGATGAACAAAGGGCTGGAGTTTATTGAAGCCTGTTGGTTGTTTGGCTTACAGCCAGACGATATTCAGGTGGTGTTGCATCCACAAAGCACCATCCATTCCATGGTGCAGTATGTTGATGGTTCGGTGATTGCGCAATTGGGCAATCCTGATATGCGCACACCCATTGCCTATGGATTAGGGTACCCCAATCGTATTGATGCCGGTGTGGCACCACTCGATTTTGCTACGCTCAGTGATTTGAGTTTTTCGACCCCGGATACCCATCGCTTTCCTAATTTGTATCTTGCTATTGAAGCCTGTCGCAGCGGCCAGGCCGCCACTACGCGCCTGAACGCAGCAAATGAAATCGCGGTGCAGGCATTTTTGGACAATCGCATAAGCTTTAACCAAATAGCACAAATAAACGAGGAAATTCTAAATCGTTTTGAACCAACCGCAGTTTCATCCATCCAACATGTGCTTGAGTTAGACAAACAGGCAAGACTGGCAGCAATAGCAATGGTAGAGGAAAGGTAAAGCGTGTTTGAATTTTTGCGTAATGCCGGTGCATTTATTATTGCCCTGGGGATTTTGGTGGCGGTGCACGAGTGGGGACACTACTACATTGCGCGCCTGTGTGGTGTGTACGTAAAACGGTTTTCCATTGGCTTTGGTAAGCCTATCTGGAGCAAAGTAGATAAGCACGGTACCGAGTTTGCCCTGGCAGCTATTCCGTTAGGTGGTTACGTGCGTATGCTCGATGAACGGGTGGATGAAGTGCCGCCTGAAATGGCTTCTCAGGCGTTTAACAACAAGTCTGTGGGCAAGCGAATGGCCATAATTGCCGCGGGCCCGGGTGTTAACTTTATCTTTGCCGCCATTGCCTTATACGCAATGTTTTTGATTGGTATCAGCACCATAAAGCCGGTGATTGGCGAGGTGAGTCCTGATAGCATCGCTGCGCAAGCGGGCCTGACCGGCAATATGGAAATTATCGCCGTTGGCTCAAGGGAAACGCCGGATTGGGAAGCCGTGAATCTGGAACTGATGTCATACATTGGCCAGGAAAGCATGCCGGTAACGGTGGTATCAGAGAGCGATAGCGCCCGCCAACGCGTTTTAGATATTGCCGGATGGAACTTTGATCCGGATTCGGAGTCTCCTTTACGCAGTCTGGGAATTTCGCCATTCAGGCCCGGCGCAACATTAACCGTTGCGTACGTGGCCGAACAGACTGCGGCAAGTGAAGCCGGCCTTCAGCAAAACGACGAGATTGTGGCGCTGGATGGACAACCGGTGACTGCCTGGGAAGATTTGGTTGCCCAAATTAAGAACCGCCCGGGTGAACAGGTAGAGATTCGGGTAAACAGGGCTGGTCAAACCTATGACCTTTCTGCCACAATTGGGCGCCGTGATACGCCAGAGGGGCAGGACGGTTACCTGGGAGTCAGTCCTTTTGCCGAACCATGGCCTGAAGGTTATGTGTTTACCCACCAGTACGGACTACTGGAAGCGGTGGGCAAAGCGGTCGATAAGACCTGGCGCTTAATGACCTTAAGCGTCGAAATGATAGGGAAACTGATTACTGGCGATGTATCAGTGAAAAACCTGAGCGGCCCGATTGCTATCGCGCAGGGCGCGGGTAACAGTGCAGGATATGGCCTGGTTTACTTTTTAAGTTTTCTGGCCCTGATCAGTGTGAACCTGGGGATAGTGAATTTACTGCCCCTGCCAATGCTAGACGGCGGTCACCTGATGTACTTTACCATCGAGTGGATTACCGGCCGCCCGGTACCTGAGGAAGTTCAGGAATGGGGATTTAGAATTGGTGCCATGCTGTTATTTACCATAATGAGCATTGCCATATTTAATGATATTACACGTTTGTCGTAAGAATGCAGACGTCAGCAAGAATAAGCGAACGCAGCAGGAAGAAAAAGAATAGATGAAGTTTAATCAGTTAGTAGTAGCCGGATTGTTATGCTCCAGTGCTAGCTTAGCCAACGCTGCTTCAGGCAACAGTGAGTTTGTCGTAGAAGATATCCGGGTTGAAGGCCTGCAGCGAGTTGCTTTGGGCGCCGCGCTAACCTACATTCCGGTGCAAAAAGGTGACGAAGTCAATTCATTTCGAATTACACAGTTGATTCGGTCTCTGTATTCGTCAACACACTTTGAGAATATTCAGGTATTGCGTGATGGCAATACGCTGGTGATAAAAGTTGCCGAACGTCCGACCATCAGTAACATTATTTTTGACGGCAACGATGACATTAAAGATGAGCAGCTTCAGGAAAGTCTGGACGGCAGTAATATTCGGGTGGGTGAGCCCCTGGATAAAACCGTTCTGACCTCCATTGAAAATGGCCTGAAGGACTTCTTTTACAGTATTGGTAAATAC
>NZ_CAJXQY010000176.1 GCF_913058315.1 uncultured Alteromonas sp.
TATGACCACCTCGACTACAACACCGCCTTAGCGCTGAAAAACAAAGTAAAAAAGGTGTTTGTTCCGCTGGGTATCGGCGCCCACTTTTCTCACTGGGACTACATACCAGAGCAGCTGCACGAAGCAGACTGGTATGACAGCCTCGAGTTAGGCAATGACGTACAAATTCACCTGGTACCGGCCAGACACTATTCAGGACGCAGCCTGACCCGCAATCAGACCTTGTGGGGCGGGTTTGTTATTACCAGCCCGCAATCGCGTCTCTTGCTGGGCGGGGATTCAGGTTACGGCCCGCACTTTAAAGCCATTGGCGAGCACTTTGGCGGCTTCGATCTGGTGGCGCTTGATACCGGGCAATATGATCCGCGCTGGCCCTATATTCACATGACCGCCAGTGAGTCCAAGCAAGCAGCGATAGATGTTAAAGCCAGGGCACTGCTGCCCATTCACATTGGTCGTTTCGCGCTGGCACGCCATCCGTGGAAAGAACCCTTCGAAGAAATTCGGGCACTCAGCGAAAATGCGCCCTATCAGCTACATACGCCGCTGATTGGCCAGCCCATAAACCTGGCATCGCCGCCTGCCAGCAAGCCATGGTGGCAGAGCGTTGACTAACACTTAAGTCACTCAGCCGAGCAGCGCGGTAGGGGCATAATCCGTGAGGCTCCTGAACCAAAACAAAGCCCAGAACAAAGTCTGTTGCACCAGCATCAATATCCAGTAAACAAGATCAGCCATGCGCGGGTCCTTTACTGATATTAGTTGAAAATAATCTAACGTTAGCCATTCTTCCTCCTGTTCGGATTATGCCGCGGTGACGAATAACAAGGCACTCAGCGCTGCACTTACCGTTCGTATGTGATTAAACCATTGCCAGCGACTAACATAATGCTGCCAGATTTCATGGATTTCATTCTCTCTGGCCTGTTCCAGCTGGTTGTTTAATGGCACATTGAACAATGCGGTCACGCCGAGCTTTCCGGCTAGGTAAATAGCGCCTGCGAACATGGTCATTTCTGACTGACCACCCACCAGCAAAATCAGACACAACAGACTGGACATCCAGAACAGCGGCATAAACAAAGATTGCAAGATATCCCGGTTTACCTGCTGCATTACCCTGGCTCCCTGCTCATCACCAAGGCGGCGCAGAGAGGGCATTACGACCACGGAAAAAGCAAAGTAAACCCCTGCCATCAGGGCACAGAGTAAGGCGGCGAGCATGTTCAGATAAAAAGTCACAAGCCGGCTCCTTCTTCAATATGTAAAAGCTGGCTGGCAGCCGGTTTTACCCAAGCCTCCAGGTCCCGAAATACGTTTTAAGGGATTAGTTAACTGTGTCATCTGAGCTCCTGCTACGGCTTTACCATTTATGCAGTGCTTATAGTATGAACAGAGCCCTTAAGCGGACATAGCCAGGGGTCCACAATACCTTACCGTTCGTCCAGCAATGGCCAAATTAGACTCAAGCTACCCATCAATCGTATAGTTAACAGGCAGATTGCAAGGACCCCGCAGAGACTCGCCCCCATGACTGACCCGATAAACTCACCGGACTTCCCGGCCAATAATGACCCTTTTGGTCCGTTCATCGAGCAATTGAAACCGCAGAACAGTCTTTACTGTTTTTCAACCCTTGCCGCCCCCTGGGGGTTAGCCTTACCCGCCATGCCGGGACGCCTGATGCTGCATGTGGTAATGAGTGGCAACTGTCTGATCACCACCGAAACATCACAAATAGCCCTCTCTGCCGGGGCACTGGTGTTAATCCCCCATGGCAAGGGGCACAGCCTCAAATCTGCTGCTCACGTCAGGGATGTGCCGTTTTTTGATTCCGGAGTAAAGCAGCTTTCGCCCAACCTTGAGGTACTGGATATTCCGGGTTCGGGTGAAACCACAAAACTGATTTGCGGTGTGGTGTCTTTTGATCCACTGATTGGCCATTACCTGCTTGATCAGTTACCCGAAGTCATTTGCCTGACAGCTGATGATTATCAGGATCAGGCCTGGCTGACATCCACCCTGGAATTAATCAAACGCGAGGCCACAGACCTCGCCGCGGGCAGTGAAACCATTATTACCCGGCTCGCCGAAATCATGTTAATTCAATTACTCAGGTACTGGCTGAACAACGATCCGCTGGCAAATGCAGGCTGGTTTGCGGCTATGCGTGATAGCCGAATCGGCGCCGCGCTAAAAGCTATTCATCAGCAGCCGGAAGAAAAATGGACGGTAGAAAGTCTCGCCACCATTGCCTGCATGTCCCGCTCTGCTTTTGCGGCAAGATTTACCGAACTGGTGGGTACCGGTGCCAAAAACTATCTCACCGAATGGCGCTTAACCCTGGCCTATTACCAGCTCAAAAGCGTTAAAGTCCCGCTTATCGAACTCGCCCTGAACTGTGGGTACGAGTCTGAAGCCGCCTTCTCGCGAGCGTTCAAGCGGGTCATAGGCCTGTCTCCGAGCCAGGTAGAACGAAGCACTGCTTGGTAAATCCGAGCCGCTCCAGCATTACACAAACCGTTAGACAAAAACGTATACCTCGCCCTCTTAAAGCCCAAAACCCAGCCTTACAGCTAAAAAATCAATAGTAGACAGAAAAGTATATTTTTAGAAAAAACAACCGCTTCTAAATTTTGAGCGATATTTCTTACTCCTGCCCATTGCACAAAGTAGACAGATCTGTGTATTTTAATAACACCACTTGAACGGTCGCTCAAAAGCACCTCAGGTTTATTCACAGTTCCTATTTGGAGAAATGTTATGTCAGTGTCAGGTTTACATGTACCCGCTTCTATCGATGATGCTCCGGCTGCTTCGCAAATCCCGTTACAGGGCGTGCTTAAGCAACTCGGCAGTGTACCTAATCTATTTCGTATGATTGCCAACAGTCCGGCCGCTCTCAATGGCTACCTTGAAATGTCTCAGTCACTGGGCAAAGGCGTATTACCTGCCTCAGTACGCGAAGCTATTGCTTTGGTGGTAGCACAGTTAAATCAGTGTGATTACTGTTTGTCTGCCCACGCTTTTCTGGCGGCTAATCTGGTCAGGGTGGAAGACAGTGAAATTACCGCTAACCGCCTGGGCCAGTCACGGGACCGCCAGACTCAGGCCATACTTCAGTTCGCCACGGAAGTAGTTGAACGCCGCGGAAAAGTGAGTAATGAAAGCCTGGCGAAAGTGCGTGAAGCCGGGCTGAACGACGCCGAAATTGTTGAGATCATTCAGCACGTGGCACTCAATATTTTCACCAACTATCTCAACAATGCGGGCCGCGCAGACGTTGATTTTCCGCTGGTTCACCCAGTTTAACGTGTCGGGGAGCGCAACATGAACAACATAGAGCAGCCTCGTCTGCCACTGCCACCTTTCACGCTGGCAACGGCAACTGAAAAAGTACGCCTGGCGGAAGACGGCTGGAATAGCCGGGACCCTGAAAAAGTCGCCCAGGCATACAGTATCGATACCACCTGGCGTAATCGCGCAGAGTTTATCCACGGCCGTGACCAGGCCGCTCAGTTCCTGGTCCGCAAATGGGATAAAGAACTTGAATACCGGCTTATCAAAGAACTCTGGGCTTTTACCGAAAATCGCATTGCGGTGCGTTATGCCTACGAATGGCGTGATGATTCGGCGAATTGGTTCCGCTCTTACGGCAATGAAAACTGGGAGTTCAACAACCAGGGCTTGATGGTTAATCGCCACGCCTCATTGAATGATCTGCCGATCACGTCGCAAGAGCGCTTATTTAAATGGCCACTGGGGCGACGCCCCGATGACCATCCGGGGTTGTCTCACCTGGGCCTCTAGCCCCTTTTGCGGGGCACTTTGGCCCCGCTTTTTTTAACTTTATGGTGGTGTAGCAAGCGTAGACGACCCAGTCATTAACCGACCAGGGGCCGAATTGCTACACAGATCTGTTTACTTTTAGGTAACGGCTGTCGCGCTCTGATTTAAATAAAGTCACAGCGTTGAGTTATCTCAACACCAGCAAACCGGTAAAGAGAGATATCACATGGACAATTTAAGCGGCATTCTTAATCAACATACCTTTTCAACCGCGATCAATCACAGCGGTCAGCTAAGTGGCGTGAAGCACTTTGGTCAACAGGGCCAGTTGCACCTGCTGGAGTCTGGCAAAGTCAGACTGATCCGCGCGGGCCAACGGGAAATTCTGATGGACCGTCCATCAGTCGTGTTGCTGCCCAAAGGTGTCCCGCACCATCTGGAATCCATGGGCGACAAACCAGCCAGACTTATCAGTGCCAGCGTCACCTTTACGATTAGCAGCTCGTCATTGCTGATAAATGCATTACCAGACATCGTGTACTTACAGGTTTCACCGGACTGTTCGCTGTCGTGCACCGTGCAATGGTTGTTTAATGAAGTGTTTGAACAACGTTTTGGTAAGGACATCATGATCAACAAGCTCGGTGAAATCTTCATGTTGCAGGTACTTCGCCATGCCACCGAACAAGGCAGTTTGCACCAGGGAGCCATTGCCGCGCTTAACCACCCGCAGATGCGTAAGGTCATCGAAGTCATTCATGATGAGCCCGGCCATCACTGGACCCTTAATGAACTTGCAAGTATTGCTGCGATGTCCCGGTCTAAATTTGCAGAAAGTTTTAAAACCCTGGTGGGGCAAACCCCCAATGACTATATCACCGACCTGCGGCTGGCCGTTGCCCAACAATTGTTGAAACACAACAAGCCGGTCAATTTTGTCGCCGGTGAAGTGGGCTACCAGCACGGCTCGGCGCTGGTCAGGATTTTTAAGAAAAAGCTGGGGGTATCGCCACGCCAGTGGTTGCAACAAAGTCGCGGAAATCAGGCGTCAACAGCGGGGGCCATGGTTTAGCCGCCTGTCGATTCAGAGGATAAAGATGGACAACATAGCAAATATCGTTAGACGGATTTCGTTAAAAGCCGAAGTATTTTTCAGTGGCAAATTATGCGGGATCCAGTCGTTCAGCAACGATGAGAAAGGCCACCTGCACCTGCTTAAATCCGGCTGCTTAACCATCGTTATGAAAGATGGCACTAAACGGGTCATCGACGAACCCTCTGTGATTTTTATACCGGGCCCGGTTGAACATCGAATTCTGGCAGAACAGTCGGCCGGTGCCGAAATGGTTTGTGCCACTATCAGCATGGAATCAGCGCATCAAAAGCTGCTGCTGGAGGCTTTTCCACCGCTAATTACCCTGGCGCTGGATACCGAGCAATACATCGGGCAAACGGCGCAATGGCTGTTTGATGAAGCCTTTAGTCGTTCGGTAACACGTGGTGTGATGATCGACAAGCTTAGTGAAATATTTTTACTCCAGGTACTACGTTATATTCTGGAAAACGAATTAGCTAAAGGCGGGGTACTGGCAGCACTGAGTCATCCCATGATGGCAAAGGTGATAAGTACCATGCACAACCAGCCCGAGGTTAACTGGACAGTGGATTCACTGGCTGACATTGCGGCGATGTCGCGCTCCCGGTTTGCTGCCACATTTAAAAGTGTGGTGGGCCTGACGCCTAATGATTACTTAACCGATATTCGCATTGCTCTGGCACAGGAAATGTTGCAGGACAACAAGCCGGTTAACCTGGTGGCCAACCTGGTAGGTTATGAGCACGGCTCCGCGCTGGCCAGGCTGTTTCGCAAGAAACTCGGCATCTCGCCCAAGCAATGGTTAAAACAGCCTGCATCCGGTCACAATGAACCGCTTAAAACAGCACATCAGCTCGCCACGGATAAAAACGAATAGATACAAAGCGCAGACGATTGGTCGCTTTTACACGTCCCCGATCCCTTAAAGTTTACTCAATGGCAACAGGCCAGAACTTATTGAATAGTTTAACGAAGGAAGACCATTGTGAAACCATTAACCCTGATGTTTGGCCGCTTGAGTGCCATTTCAACTCACCTGTTTACCCCGTTACAGTCGACACTTTCCGTAGCCGGTCGACTCTATGTGTCCTGGGTGTTTTTTGCCTCCGGACTGACCAAAACCAATGACTGGGAAACCACCCTGTTTTTGTTTGAATACGAGTATCACGTGCCATTGCTCCCTTTTGCCCTGGCTGCCTGTCTGGCCACTATTGCCGAACTCTTGCTACCGGTATTGATTAGCCTGGGCATTATCAGTCGATTAAGCGCGCTGGGACTGGGTATCGTTAACGTGGTTGCCGTGATAAGCCTGGAAGAGATTGCTCCTGCCGCCTTGTATGGCCATGTTATCTGGGGACTCATTTTACTGCACATCACGGTTTGGGGCGCAGGTAAGCTTTCGTTGGATAACGTAATTATTCGTTACAATCGCCGCCCATTAACGGCTGAGCCAACCACTGTATGAGCCCATTGCCGTGACCTCGCTGAACATCACAAGCGGTGAAACCGCACTGCCCGGCGCTCCGTCTGTCACCTTAGACAGCGGAGACCGCTGTATCCCGCAGCATTACCTGGCCTATACGCATAGTCGCCAGACCGTCGAACAGGTTATCCGTGATTGTCAGTTTGACGATGATTACCTGATCATGGCCGGCGAGGATCAGCAGGGATTATTCATTCAGATTGGGGTTATCGGCTTCGATACTTACCGGCCGCGCCACAAACAAACAAAACGTAAACTGGTCTATGGCCGGCGTTGGCGAATCGAACCCCATTTTCCAACTTCTGAACTCATCCAAACCATTTTTCTGGCCGTCAAAAAAGCCCGCGAGCATGAAGTCAGGGAGCGATTTAAACTCACTATCAACGGGCAGCAGAGTGCGCCATTCAGTACCCACCAGGATTTACCTTTATTTGTCCGTCAGGCGGATACCTTACGTCACCGGCAAAATGGCCAGGCGCTGAGTCAGTTTCGTAAGGAAGCCGTCGCCTTGTGCAGGCAATTGCGTTTTGACCATGCCGCGCTATCCATACTTAATATCGAACAACGCTATAACGGCCACTTACTGGTGGATATAGCGCTACGCCCGACAGCGTTTGCCGAGCTAGCGGAAACACAGATCACTACCGATACGCTGCTGCTTAAGTCGCCCTCAACCAATGAACTGCTGTTTGCCCTGATGGATTTATTTATTAAACGCAGCAGTGACCAGGTAGCCGAACACTTTACTTACCAGAGCATTGCCCGCTTTAGCCAGGCTTATAGTGCTGTGAGTCTGGCTAACCTGTCGCTGCAAACCCGACAACGCAACACAGAAGCCAAACACAGTGAATTCTATCACCAGCTAGCTGCCCATAATGAATGTATCGACCGCAACCGTGCACCGCTGGTTGTTGGTCGTAAACTTCACGCCGACGTTGAGGCCCGCCTGAGCAGACACTGCGATATAGAGGGATTTATGCCGGCGCCAGCCAATGATAATTAGTCGCGATTTATCGCGTTTATAATGCCGGGCAGATTGGGCAAAATCCATTGTTCGGTAGCATCACCGAAGGCCTCTTGGCGGCCATTTACCCGGTATTGATAAATTACTTCACCCTAAGCGGCGCCTGATATTAATGCGCCGGCTGAGTATTCAGGGTGAGTAATGACACGGCAACTTGCTTGGCTACCTGAGCCGCATTGCGGTTACTTGTGGTATGGGCATTAACAATTGCGCCATCGGTTAGCACGGCTAACTGCACGGCCAGGTCATGGGGGTCGGCCAGGGTTAATCCTGACATCAGCTCTTCAATGTACTGGATCACCAGGCGCTTATGCATGGCACAAATGACATGCACAGGATGATCCTGGCGAGGGTATTCGGCCGACGCATTAATAAACATACAGCCGGAAAACTGCTTTGAGGTGGTCCATTCTTCGATGGCATCAAAATAAGCCAGCACCCGGGCAAAGGCCGGTTCGCCGGTTTGCCTGGACTCAAACTTCTTAACCCCGGCTTTCAGCATGGCCATAAATTCCTGATCGCGACGCTGCAAGGTAGCAATAACCAGCTCATCCTTGGATTTAAAATGATTATACAGCGTGCGTTTAGCTACACCGGCATGTTCAAGCACCGTATCAATACC
>NZ_CAJXQY010000177.1 GCF_913058315.1 uncultured Alteromonas sp.
GGAGTAAGACTACGCACTATCAGTGCGCCGGTATGGATAAGTACTATTGAGGCGATGGGGGCAACGCCAACCCCTTTGAGCTGGTCTGAAGTATACAGCGCATTGCAACAGCGCGTTATTGACGCCGGTGAAGCCCAGCTTGCCGCGGTATGGGGCGCAAGGCTGTATGAAGTCATTAGTCATGTGAGTAAAACCGGCCACATTCAACTCATCTCCGGTCTGGTGACCAGCGATGACTGGTTTAACCGCTTGTCGCCTTTTGAGCAGGAGATCATTATCAACGCGGCTGCTACCGCCGGCGAGTATGCCAGCGCGCAGGTACTTTCAGCGGAAAGCGACATTGAAGCGGCCCTGGAGGCAGCCGGCGTAAGTATTTCAACGCCTGCTATTGCGCCATTTATGCAGGCTACCGAGTCGGTCTACAAAAAGCTGGGATACAGCCAGTTGCGTAAGGAGGTTCGCGCTATGCTGAATGAGGGAGCGGGCCAATGAAATACCTGGATAAGTGTGAACGCCTGGTATGCATTGCGTTGTTGTCCGCCATTGTAGTGCTGGTGTTTACCGCGGCGGTCATGCGCACTGCGGGATTACCGATTATCTGGTCGGTAGATGTTGCCCAGCTGCTGTTTGCCTGGCTGTGTATGCTCGGCGCAAATCAAACCCTAAAGCATGCACAACATGCCACGGTAGATATTGCCACCCAATACCTGCCCGCTCACTGGCAGCAGAGGTTATCCGGCCTGGCGTTACTGATCATGGCCGGGGTGCTGGCGGTTATCGTATTTTACGGAATCTTACTGTTTAATCTCAATCCACAACGTACACTGGGCAGTACTCCCATTCCCTATCGCTACGTTGCTCTGGCGCTACCCGTAGGCGCCGGCTTAATGTTGCTAACAGTCCTTGAAAGAAGCTGGTTGCAATGGTATTCCATCACCGGGGAGAAAGCGCAATGATGATGCTCCTGGTGTTTCTGGTTTTACTGTTAGCCGGGGTGCCTCTGGCGTTTAGTCTGATGGCCAGCGGCCTGCTGTTTTTTGTTATGAACGATTCGTTACCGGTGCTTGTGGCAGTGCAGCGAATGGTATCGAGCAGTCAGAGCTTTCCGTTGCTGGCGGTGCCGTTTTTTATCCTCGCCGGGCACATTATGAACGCTTCGGGGATCACTTCGCGACTCATTAGTTTTGCCAATCTGCTGGTGTGTTGGATCAGTGGCGGCCTGGCACATGTCACTATTGTGCTTAGTGCTCTGATGGGCGGCGTGTCGGGTTCTGCCATTGCCGATGCGGCTATGCAGGCTCGTATTCTCGGCCAGCCCATGGAAGCTTCCGGATTACCACGGGGTTTCAGTGCCGCCATTATCACGGTGAGTGCGCTGATCACCGCCTGTATTCCACCGAGTATCGGCCTGATCCTTTATGGTTATATGGGTAATGTGTCGATTGGTAAACTGTTCATTGCCGGCTTATTACCCGGCGCCTTGCTAACAATCGCTTTGATGTTATGTGTGCGTTGGGTAGCCCGCAGTCAGCAGTTGGGCGATTCCGAAACTCAATTGGCCCCGGCATTCAAGGAGGTTATACACGCAGCGGGTCGCTGCAAGTGGGCGCTGTTATTTCCGGTACTACTGATTGTTACCATTCGATGGGGAATTTTCACACCGTCAGAGGCCGGGGCTTTCGCCGTAGTGTATGCCATTGTAGTCGGGCTGTTTGCCTATGGTGAATTAACGTTCGCACAACTCTACCGGGCGTTAAACGAAAGCGTGCGGGATATTGGCATGATCATGCTGATAGTACTGGCCGCCGGAACGGTCGGTTACGTGATTGCGTTTCAGCAACTGCCTGTTGAACTGGCGCAAAGCGTGTCTGCCTTAACGCAGTCGCCGCTGCTGGTGCTTATGATATGTCTGGCGTTGCTGCTGATTATCGGCACGTTAATGGAAGGCACCATCACCGTACTGCTGCTAACCCCTATTCTGGTGCCGGTTATACAAAGTGTGGGTATCGACCCGGTTCACTTTGGCATTTTACTGGTGTTGGTTGTTACGTTTGGTGGCACTACACCGCCGGTAGGGATTGCCATGTACACCGTGTGCAACATTATGGATTGCTCTATCACCCAGTTTATTCGCCATGTCTGGCCATTTTATCTCACCGTGCTGGTGGTTTTGTTACTGCTTGCGCTGCTGCCCGACCTGGTGCTGTTTTTACCCGATTATGTTTATGCCACGCCTTAACCTGGCTTTAAGATGAGACATTACTATGAAAATTACCGACGCTTATGTGATTGTTTGTTCACCCGGTCGCAACTTCGTTACCCTTAAAATTGTTACCGACGAAGGGGTATATGGCATTGGCGACGCTACGCTTAATGGCCGGGAAAAAGCCGTAGTCAGCTATCTTGAAGATTACCTGGTCCCGGCGTTAATCGGTAAGGATCCGGCCCAGATTGAGGATATCTGGCAGTTCTTTTACCGGGGTGCTTACTGGCGACGAGGGCCTGTGGGCATGACAGCCCTGGCGGCCGTTGATATGGCACTTTGGGACATCAAAGGTAAGGTGGCTGGTTTGCCGTTGTATCAGTTACTGGGCGGACGAAGTCGCGACCGAATCATGACTTACACCCATGCTAACGGCAGTGATTTAGCCGCTACGCTCGAAGCGGTGGGAGAAGCTATCGATCAGGGGTATCAGGCTGTGCGCGTACAGTCAGGCATCCCCGGCATGGCCAGCACTTACGGCGTTGCCAAAGACGGTAAAAAATACGAACCTGCAGATGCCGCACTGCCTTCCGAAGCGGTGTGGTCTACTGAAAAGTATCTTAATTTTGTGCCGCACCTGTTCAGTGAAGTACGTCGTCAGTATGGCGAAGAAATACACCTGCTGCATGATGTGCATCACCGCTTAACGCCCATTGAAGCGGCGCGGTTAGGCAAAGAGCTGGAGCCTTACCATTTGTTCTGGATGGAAGATGCGGTGCCGGCTGAAAACCAGCAGGGCTTTGAGCTGATTCGCCAGCACACCACAACGCCACTGGCGGTGGGAGAAGTCTTTAATTCTATTCACGACTGTAAAGACCTTATCCTGAATCAGTCGATTGACTACATTCGTTCTACGCTGGTGCATGCCGGCGGCATTACGCAAATGCGCCGGATAGCAGATTTAGCGGCCCTCTACCATATACGTACCGGCTTTCATGGTGCGACCGATCTGTCTCCGGTATGCATGGGGGCCGCGCTTCATTTTGATTACTGGGTGCCTAATTTTGGTATTCAGGAACACATGCCCCATAGCGAATTAATGGAGTCGGTATTCAGTTTTGATTACCAATTTGAGCGTGGATTCTTTACGCCGGGTGAAGCGCCAGGCCATGGCGTGGATATCGATGAAAAACTGGCGGCTAAATATCCGTACAAGCGGGCTGCGCTGCCGGTTAACCGCCTGGAGGATGGCACGCTTTGGCATTGGTAACACCGTATCCTGAGTCGAACCGGTAAGCGGCCAGAATAACCGCAGGGTTAATAAAAGGTTAATTATCGGCAATGTGAGGGCCTATCAGGGAGAATTAACACCCTGAGGTAACTCCTTGCTTACATGATTATTTTATAAGGTATTTTTTACGAATAGTATTTAAGCAAAAGCAATGGGCTTACCAATAAACGTAAATTTAATGTTAATATAATAAGTTAATAATACCCTCCGGAATGAGTTGTACACAGGAAACTCTGACACTCGATTGCGAACTCGATTGTAAATTCACAGTTGCCTCATTAAAGGCTGAGAATCACTGAAACCGGAGGGCTGCTACAAATGCCTAAATCAAAGAGCAGAAATTTAAATTCACCAAGCGAGCAATACGGCTTAATGACTGGGGAGTCATACCCGCGGTTTAAAAAGTCTATCCTTGCCGCTGCAATTATGTCGTGTACCACCGCGGTAATGGCGCAAGAGGCGGTAGATCAAAACCAGGATGACGAAGATAACAGTGCCGTAGAGGTTATCTCTGTTACCGGTCAGCGTCAGTCATTAGAAAGTGCCATCGATTTGAAGAAGAATGCCGATACCATTGGTGATTCCATCGTACTTGATGAAGCGGGTAAAGTCCCCAGCACTTCGTTACTTGAAATTCTTGAGCGCTCACCGGGCGTTACAATGAACCGGGTAAGAGCGGGGAGTGAAGGCTCACCGGATGGCTTCGCTTTTGAAGGTTCAGGTATTCAGGTACGCGGCTTAAATAAATCCAAAACCCTGATCAACGGCCGCGAAGTATTCTCTGCTAACGGTGGTTCGGGGCTAAGCTGGGCTGACGTAGGGCCAGAGCTGTTAAAAGCGGTAACCGTATATAAAGCCAGCCGGGCGGACCTGATTGAAGGCGGTGTTGCCGGTACGGTTAACCTGCAAACCCGTATGCCTTTTGACTTTGAAGGTTTTAAAGCCAATGGCTCAGTAACGGCAGATTACGGCGACTTCTCTGAAGAATTAACCCCGGCGTATTCCGGTTTAATCTCAGACCGTTGGGAAACCGATTACGGTGAGTTTGGTGCGCTATTCAATATGGGCTACTCAAAAATAGCCTCTCACGACAGCAATATCATTATGCCTCCATATCTTGCGACTCAGTATGGTGGTGAACGTGTGTATGCACCAGCCGGTGTGCGCTTTACCCAGGATCAGTTTGAACGTGAGCGGACCGGTTACTATGCAGCGTTACAGTGGAAACCTAGCGAAAACCTGGAGTTTTTCCACACTACCTTTATTTCTGAACGTGAAAGTAATCGTCATAGTCAAATTATGACTACCGAGCCGGGTGCACCGGTGGGCGTGCTCGATGGTGCCCAGTTTAACGATGACGTTTTTGTTAGCGGTGCAATTTCGAGCACTAATCTTACGTCAGGGTTGCCAGTGGCAATGAACTCGAGCTTTACGCCTGGCTTTAGTAAAACAGCCGATCATAGCTTTGGTTTTGAATACGAGTCTGATTACTGGGATTTAAGCGGCAGTTATCAGTACGTCAAAGCTGAATCGCGCTCGGGCAAATACAGCCTTGGCGGCGCAGTGCTGAGTAATATCATTGAAACCAACATCGACTTGTCAGGTGATATTCCTAACGTCTCCTATGGTAACCCGCTGTCGACTGATCCAGCCGATACCGGTATGTCGCGGATCAACTGGCTGGATATGGAAAACGAGGGCGATGCGCACGCGTTCCAACTTGATGCCAGTTTCTATCTCGAACATGATTTCTTCCGTAAAGTCGCTGTGGGTGGTCGCCTAGCAGACCGTGAAGAATCCGACAGTTTCGTAGGTACCTGGTGGTCGGCAACCGGCCGTAACTGGAACGGTGTACCCAGAGCTTTTGTTGATACGGCACCGGAAGGTGATTTCTACTTAGAAGAATTCTCCGACTTCTTTAAAGGTGATGTGCAGGCGCCAGGCGCAGTGTGGGTAGGTACCGACCAAATCAATTCTGCCGACCAGTTTGCGCGTGTCTACAACACTTATACCGCTTGTGGACCAGATCTGTATTATCAGTGTAGCGATCCGGAAGCCAGCTCATACATTTATGGCAATCCGCCAAACCGTAACTTTGATCAGCGTCCGTCGTTCTATGACACCAAGCATAAAACCCAGTCGCTATATGCCATGGTAGGGTTCGAGAATTACGGCGATTCGTTCTGGTCTAACTTTACCGGTAACTTCGGTGTACGCTGGGTGAATTATGATATTGAGAGCATGGGTAACTTTGCATTCAATGGCGGTGCCCGTTACTACGCAAGTGTTGCTGATGCACAGGCGTCGGTGGAGGCCATGGGCGGATTGTCTAATATCCTTGCCTGGCAGGAAGCCAACGAAGGAGTACAGCCACCGTTTACACGGGAGAGTGTTGGCTTTGAAACGGAGCGTTTGGGTGAGTTAACTAAAGATTACTTCCTGCCATCTTTCAACATTAAGTTTGAACCGGTTGAGAACTGGATTGTACGCTACGCGTTTACCAAAACCTTAACGCCACCGCGTTATCCGGACATCCGGGCCCAGGGCATTGCCTCGGTACAGACTACCGAGAATGTGATTAACCAGGATCTCGACGCCTTGTATCCGGATGATGATGTATCGATTCCGGCTATTTTCTCGGGCTACACCAACACCTCGGGTAACCCGTTCCTGGAGCCCGAAATTGCCCTTAACCATGATGTGTCGGTGGAGTGGTATCCGCGTAAAGGCGCTTCGGTGCATGTATCGCTATTCCATAAAACCATTGAAAATTACATCACGTTCAATAACTTCTCTGGGCCGGGGGCCGAGTACTTTAATGAAGACAACTATCCGCAGTCTGCGTTTACCGACGGCAGTGGAAGTTCCTTCCTCGACGGGCCGGTACAAAGCCGAACCAACTTTAACGCTGAAGAAGATACCATTATCAGCGGTTTCGAGTTAGGTGGCAGAACCTACTTCGATGATCTGCCTGGCTGGATGAGTGGCTTTGGTGTGGACGCCAACATCACATACATTGATAACGATGCCCCGAATGCTTTTGCGCTGGATATTAACGGTGATGAGTTGAGTGTGCCGGTCATCGGGCTGTCGGAGTGGTCTTATTCAGCCACCCTGCTTTACGATAAAGGTGATTTAAGTGCGCGTCTGGCCTATAACTGGCGGGATCGTTACCTGACTACCACCAATGACTCGGGAACAACTGTCGTATACACCGACCCGTTTACCGGAGCTGATATCCAAACCGGCCTGCCTGTATACGCGGCGGCCATCGGACGGCTGGATGCCAGTGTGTCTTATCGGGTTACCGACTCCGTTAACGTTAAGCTCAATGTGCAAAACCTGACTGATGCAGAACAACGCACTGAGATGGAAATTCTCGATGGCCGCTTTGTTGACCGGGCGGTATTTATTACCGACCGTCGTATCAGTCTGCACGTAGGATTTGACTTCTAAGCAGGGTGTTGAGATGGTTCAAACCAAGTTGTAAATAAAAGGTAAATGTAAGATGAGAAAGAGTGTATTGATCGTTGGCGGTGGGACCGCAGGCTGGATAACCGCAGCATACATGGCGCGGATGCTGGCAGCAGACACCCCCGGTGGCGTATCAATCACTCTGGTCGAATCTGAAGAAATTGGTATCCTCGGCGTAGGCGAGGGTACCTTTCCTATCATTCGTAAAACCATGGGCCGCATTGGCCTGGATGAGAGCGATTTAATTAAACACGCGGATGCCACGTTTAAGCAGGGCATCCGTTTTAATAACTGGAAGAAAAATCCCGCTGACGACCCGAATGACAGCTATTTTCACCCCTTTCAGGTTGCTTCGCAGCATACTGATATGGATTTGCTGCCTTATTGGCTGTTAGGCGTGGCCGGGGATGTGCCCTGGTCTGAATGCTGTACCGTACAGGAACGCGCGGTGGAAGCAAAACTGGCGCCTAAGCTAATTACACATCCCAATTACGAAGCACCACTTAATTATGCTTACCATTTTGATGCGACCAAGCTGGCGGCTTTAGTCCGTAGCCGGGCCATGGAAATGGGCGTTAAACGGCTTATCGATACCATTGACGATGTGAAGCTGGATGAAGATGGTGCGATTGCGGCAGTGACAGCCAGACAGCATGGCGACCTGACTGCCGATTTGTTTATTGATTGCACTGGCTTTAGAGCAAGGCTAATCGGTGAAACCCTGGGTTCGGAGTTTACGTCGTATAAAGATGAGTTGTTTTGCGACCGGGCCGTTGCATTGCAGGTACCCTATGAGCAGGCGGGGGCTCCTATCCCATCCTGTACCTATACGACCGCCAAGGACTCTGGCTGGATTTGGGATATCGGTTTGCATGAACGGCGCGGACTGGGTTATGTGTATTCTTCAAAATATTGCGATGAAGACACGGCTGTAGCTACCCT
>NZ_CAJXQY010000178.1 GCF_913058315.1 uncultured Alteromonas sp.
ATCCTGTGGTGGTTAAAAAGCATCCAACCTCAACGTTATCCTACATTACAGGGTATTGCAAAGCGGTAAATGGCTCGGCATGGTTTTGCTGCCCGAGCTGATAATCCTGTTAACCGGATTATCAACAGACAAATTGCAAGTCATGCCGTTTTACTAATCAAAAAAACAAATCGTATTAATTGGTTTTAATCATTTTTATAATTTTATGCAGGCAGCCATACTCTCCTTATCGATTTAACGTAGAGAAGAGTCTGATGCAGCAAATTATTAATCACCTGCTAAACCGCAAGCCCACCACCAATGTTGAGCAATCCCAACGGGACTGTAATTTTCGCGATAACTATTACGGCGATCAGTTATGCAAAGAGGTTGTGACTGAACAGGCGCCTGAGGCGTAATAGGAGGCGGCGATGTTACTGTTATTACTCACTGCTACGCTGTGTTGCATTCCACTGTGCTTATCGGTGTTTATGACCAGTAAAACCCGGGCCCGGTTATATCAGGAGGCCGCCCGGCGGGGTGACGTTGCGATGCTCCGATACTTTCGCTACACGGGCAACGATTTAGCGCTGCAGGCACACGAAAGAAACGCCGCGCTATCAGTTGCCAGACAGCACAACCACCAACAGGTGCTGGCATTCCTCAATCAGTCTGACTGATTTTTGTTAACCCTTTAATTGTGTTATCCCAATCCTTGCTTGCCCTTTAAGCTATGGCGGGACGTTTCCCCCGCCACTTTTTTATAGTCACCCGACGATCTCCTTTACATTCATAATCTTATATGGGATAAAAAGTATACAGAATAATATTTGGGGCGTAGTAACTACCGCTGTGGCGGCGTTACGGCAGCACAGCCACGGGATCTTCATGCACAAAACGCGATTGCCTTCTCTAACCGAAATTCTCATTCTCACCCTTCTGCTGCTAGCCATTATCTTTGTGGCGGTACATCAACTTGGCCTGCCTATTCAACTGGCCTTTATTGGCTGCTGGTTCCTGGTGATGGGCTTTGGTAAGTACCTCGGCTATCACTATCATCATTTGCAAAAAGGGGTGATTGCAGGCGTTACTCAGGGCATGGATGCGATTATGATTTTGATCGCTGTGGGTGCCCTTATTGGTAGCTGGATGGCTGGCGGTATTGTGCCCAATATTATTTATCTTGGTCTCTCGGTGATGGACCCGGCGCTGTTTCTACCGGCCGCGTTTATCATTTGTGCCATTACCTCACTGGCAACCGGTACCTCGTTTGGTACCGCCGGTACGGCGGGTATCGCCATGATGGGCATTGGTGCAGGCTTTGATTTACCGCCGGCGCTGGTGGCGGGAGCAGCCATATCGGGGGCTTACGTTGGCGATAAGCTCTCACCGCTTTCTGATACCACGGTTATGACAGCCTCCATGTGTCAGGTAAACCTTATTGCGCACATTAAATCCATGCTGTATGTCAGTGTGCCTGCCTGCATCATTGCCTGTATTGCATTTTTGCTGGTCGGCCTTGGGTTTGATCATGATGGTGGTACCGGTACCGCTCAACAGGTAATGGATGCCATTGCCGTTCATTACACTATTGGCTGGTATATGTTGTTACCGGCGTTGATTGTGATTGGTTTACTGATGATGCGCCTGCCCTCGTTTCCGGTTATCTGCCTGGGAGCGCTGCTTGGCGTGATTTGGGCAATGCTGTTCGAACAGGCCTCTCTGGTCAGTGCTTTCGACAGCCTGTATAACGGCAACTTTATTGATACCGATGTAGAGTTTTTGCAGATCCTGCTCAATCGGGGCGGCATTACGTCGATGCTGTCGGTGATCCTGCTGGTTATTCTGGCGCTGGGACTGGGCGGACTGATGGAGTCCATCGGTGTGCTCACGGCGGTATGTAATGCCTTGCAACACTGGGCCACTACCACCGGCCGTTTGGGGCTTTCCACTATGCTAAGCGGTATTTTAGGTAATGCGCTCGGCGGCGCGGCCTATGTATCGATAATGACCGCCAGCACCATAACATCCCGTAACTATGAACAAATGGGCATTGATAAACGGGTACTTTCGCGCAACGTTGAATCCGGCGGTACGGTAACTACTCCTATGATCCCCTGGACCGACGGCGGTATCTTTATGGCGACTACGCTAGGGGTAAGTACGCTGAGTTACCTGCCGTTTTTGTGGTACCACTGGCTTGTACTCGGCATTGCCCTGCTATACAGCTATGCAGGCTGGTATCACTTTGCCCCCGTTGAGTATGATGCAGAGGGCACGCCGCAACCGCAGTCAGCAAGCTAATGGTGCCGGCTGGTCAGATAATTAGCATGCAGAGGTAAACCTGAAACTGTTCGTTGAATTGTGCCGCTGACATGACCCAGAAAATTCTCCAGCTCCGCTTGTTGCAGGGTATCTGCAAAGGGGTGATAGCGTTCGGGTGTCAGCCCCTGTCCGAGCATCACCTGCTGCCAGGAGTCTTCGAATAAGGCTTTGCCAGGGTGAAATATGCTGCCCGTTTGTTTAAACAGGTCGATTCTATGCTGCAGTGAATCTGGTATCGGCATACTTTGGCAATGTCGCCAGAATGCACTGTCGCGGCGCTCGGTGACGCAATAATGCAGAATTAAAAAGTCGCGAATGTGCTCTAGTTCGGCCGCGCATTGCTGGTTGTATTCATCCACTGCACTTTGCAAAATCTGCTGTTGGGGAAACAGGCGGATGAGTTTAATAATGCCTTGTTGAATAAGGTGAATGCTGGTTGATTCCAGCGGCTCTAAAAAGCCACTTGCCAGCCCTAACGCAACACAGTTTTTATGCCATTGCTTGCGTCGACGACCGGGAGTGAAACGAATGAAGCGTGGCTCGTGCAAGGCGTCACCACTTATTGAGCCACTTAATGTGGCCATGGCGTCATTATCACTCATGTACTGACTACTATATACCAGGCCGTTGCCCATGCGTTCTTGTAGCGGAATGCACCATTGCCAGCCAGCAGGGTGAGCGATGCTGCGGGTGAAGGGCGCTAACTCACCTTCACGCTGGGATTGCATGGCTACGGCGCGGTCGCAGAGCAACCAGTGCGACCAGTCTTCAAAACCGACGCGGAGTGTTTGCTCTATCAATAATGCCCGAAATCCGGTGCAGTCGATAAACAGATCGCCTGATATTGTTTGACCATCGGCGAGCGTGATAGTGTCTATAAAGCCATTATCAGGGTCAGTGGCAATGGCACTGATAGTCCCGTCGATGCGCGTAAGGCCTGCCTGTTCGGCGATATCCCGTAAAAACAACGCATAGCGGGAGGCATCCAGGTGGTATGCGTAGTTAAGGCCATTGTTAGGTAAATGGGCAAACTTGCCGGCTCTGGCGGCCACGCTTTCCAGGCAGTAATCGCCAAATTCATCGGCGATGCCCAACTCACGTCCCCGTAACCAGAAATGCTGAAAGTCACAGGCAAAACTCGTTTGCCCGGTTTGTCCGAAAGCATGCAGGTACTTATGCTGCTGTTGACGCCAGTTCTCAAACTGAATGCCCAGTTTAAAGGTTGCCTGGGTAGCCGCCATAAACTGACGTTCATCAATGCCGAGTAGTTTATGAAAATAAGCCAGTGTTGGAATGGTCGCTTCTCCTACACCTACCGTGCCAATATCGCTGCTTTCAATAAGTGTCACCTCAACCTGTTGAGGTAATAACCGGGTGAGCGCCGCACCGGCCATCCAGCCTGCGGTGCCTCCCCCGGCTATCACTACTCGCTGTTTTGATTTCATATCTAACCCCTAATTCAGAACGGATAACGCGCTAAGCAACTCACGATTAGAGGGCAGGCCGTTAAGTTGCTGGTGGCAAAGGTGGCGGAGTTGTTCATACGCCTGGTGAAGGGAGTGTGGGTTACCATTCAATGCTGTTTGCGTTGATTGACCCATGCCATACAGAACATACTGGAAGCTGGCCGCCGGAAACAGTTCTTCCCGCAGCGGGAAGTCTGAGCCCAGCGGCATCCGTGATTGCCATAAGCTAAGCCAGTCGCGCAGTTGCTGAGAAGTGGTTTCCAAAGCGGTCATCTGCCGCCAGTAGGTGTTGTGCCGCCGATGGCTCAGCACATAGTGCAGCTTTAGAAAATCGACTGCCCGTTGCCAGCGCTGAGTAAATAGCTGATTAAACTGACGTGCAGCCGGCTCAAACTGCTCAGAAGTAGCTGGCATTTGCTCAGCCAGGTGACCAGCGGCCATTTCAATCATCACTAACGCTGACGCTTCCAGAGGCTCCAAAAAGCCGGCTGAGGTGCCAATGGCCACACAATTATGGCGCCAGAGAGTTTCACGATAACCTGGCTTAAAGTTAAAAAAACGTGCCTGACTCAGATCCGGGTCATCCTCGGATGTCACATCGTGCCTGATATACTCACCCAGGGTGCTGAGTGCCTCTTCCCGACTACAGTGTTCATCGCTGAAGACATAGCCCACCCCCTTACGAGTGGGTAGGCCAATATCCCAAATCCAGCCATAATCCTGAGCGGTAGAGCGGGTGACCGAAGCAATATCGCTATTCGCCTGCTGGTAGTTAACCGGCATCGCCACCGCGCTGTTGTTGGCAAGCGTTTGCTCACAGGAACGCAGTTCGGTGCCGTAATGTTGGCCAATCAGGCGGGCGGCAAAGCCGGAGCAGTCAATAAACAGGTCGCCATAAATTTCTCCCTGCGAACGTCCGGTAACACTCTCAATAGGCCCGTCAGTACTGCCACTAATCGCCTGAATATGGTCACTTAAATGGGTTACGCCAAGATACTGTGTGGCGTGGTTTTGCAGGAGCATGGCGAATTTATGGGCATCCAGATGGTAACCATAATTTACCACCCCCGCGAAAGGCGGCGTCTGCGGTTGCTTCGGGGCGCGGGAATGGTCGCACAGTATTGCCTGAGAAGTGGTGGAGTGGGCAAAGCTTTGCTGGCCCTGATAGTGTTGCCACCAACTACCCAGCGCGGGGTTGGGATAATCCAGGGGTAAACTGAATGGGTGGTAATACTGGTGCGGCGAGATGTCATCAAGCCAGTTATGAAAACTGGTGCCCTGTTTAAAGCTGGCATCACAAGCGGTAACAAATTGCAGCTCGCTAATGCCGATTTGCTGCAGAGTATTGCGCATAGTAGGCCAGGTGCCTTCGCCTACCCCCAGGATTTTGACGTCCGGCGATTCAATCAGGGTAATGGTCAGGTCGGGCCTGGCGCTTGCCAGTATGGCAGCAGTTAACCAGCCGGCAGCGCCACCGCCAACAATGATGACCTTTTTTACAGCAGAATTTGGTGTTTTCATAACAATGGCTTGAAGGCCTACATAACTACATCAGTGCGAACGTAAGCAAAATGTTAATGTCTGTTTGATACGCTGCTTTTATACCGCTACCAATAAAACCGTTAACCCATTGCTTTGACAAGTTCTTTTGCGCAAACGAACGTTTTTCAGTTGAGTGATTTTCATTAAGTTGTTGAAAGGTATTGGTTGTTTAGGTTTTTTGGCTTTTGGCGATAAATCCTGGTTTGACTGCCCGCGGGCCTGAATCCGAACGTTTTAATTAGCGGTAAGGGGCTGCAGTAGAACTCATTGTTGTTACGTGTTTGTTAATTTGTGATTGCTGAATACCTTCCATAGAGGGTGCAGCGATTCATAAGAAACTGACAATCAAACAATAAGGCCTTCCCATGAAGATAACCAACGTCAAATTGAGTCCCCTTAGCCGACTGGCAAAATTTACTCAGGCTGTTGCCTGTTCCTCGTTACTGGCCATAACCGGAGCGCAATCTGCCTATGCAGACTTCGTTAGCACTGATGGCACTAAAATCGTTGATGAGCAGGGTAATGAACTGTTCCTGAGTGGCATCAATTTAGGCAACTGGCTGGTGTGGGAGGGTTATCTCATGATGGGTGACTTTAATTATCGGACTCATACACAATTTTTTAATGAGCTATCCTCGGCTCTGGGCAGTTCTGATCGGGCTGCCGAATTCGAGTATCAATGGCGACTAAATTATGTGGATGAGCAGGCTATTGCCGATCTTAAAGCCCTCGGGTTTAACTCTGTCAGGGTGCCCTTTAATTACAATTTATTCTGGTGGAACAATCAACTGCGCGACAACGGTTTTGAGTACTTTGATCGCGTGATTGAGTGGTGTCGCAAATACGATATGTATGTGTTGCTTGATATGCACGGTGCGCCCGGTTATCAAAACCCCGGGGATCACGCCGACAATGTTAATTCCAATGCCAGCCAACCCCGCGACAGCGTGACTTTCTGGGATGGCAACAACGTCCAGATAGCGGCCACGATCTGGCGACATATTGCTAACCGTTACAAAGACGAACCCGTGGTGTGGGGCTACGACCTCATCAATGAGCCCGTGCCACAGGACGGCCGGGAATACGAACTGTTACCCTCCCTTATCACCCTGCGCAACGCCATTCGGGAAGTGGACAATAACCACATTATCGTCGCTGAGGGCAGCTGGTGGGGGTCTGACTTATCGAAAATTGACTGGAGCAATGGACAAACCCAGGCACAAACTGGCATTAACTATCAGTGGGACAGCAAACTGGTGTACCAAATTCACCATTATGGTCCGGTGGCCGGAACCATGGGGCGTGAGAACATCACCAATAACCTGAACATTCCCTTGATTATTGGCGAGTATGGCGAAACCGACGAGGCTAATTTACTGGCCATTACCAACTGGGCAAAGCAGGAACTGGCCGGCTATTTCCCCTGGTCTTTTAAAAAGATGTCGCACGACAGAACGCTCTGGACGATTCCAACCAATAGTGATTACGAGCAGGTGAAGGTTTATATTAACCACGGTGGTACCCCGCCCACTCATTTGTATGATGCCATGATCAGTTTTGCGCAAAACAATGTGCGTAACAGGCACAGTAGCCACACCTGGCACCAGGGGTTTTACGAGGGGGTTAAACCCGACCCTCAACTCTCCACCTGCCAGAATGCTGCGCGTTTTTCTTTACCTGGCCAAATAGAAGCCGAACGGTTTTGCGAATCGCAGGGGGTAGAGCTGGAAACCACCTCAGATGCCAACGGCGGGCAAAATATTGGCTATATTGACGCCGGTGACTATACGCAATACAACATCCGTGTGGCAACGGCTGGCCAGTATACCTTTCAAGCGCGAGTGGCTTCGCTGAACACTGCCGGGCAGATAAATATTCAGCTAAATGGCAGTTCGGTGGCTTCTCTTGCGACGCCGGTAACCGGCGGCTGGCAAAGCTTTACCACTATCGAGACTTCGGTTTATTTGCCCGCAGGCAATCATTCTTTGCGCCTTGCCTACCCGTATGGTGGGTTTAATTTAAACTGGTTTAACCTGGTTAATGCATCCCAGAGCCTGCAGGCAGGTACGTATATTATCAGCAATGTGGCGAGTGGCCGGGTGATAGACGTGGATGGTTTATCTGCAGCCGACGGGGCTAATGTTCATCTATGGGATAACTTTGATGCCGCTAATCAACGCTGGCATGCCACGGCGGTGGGCGAAAATGTTTTTGAACTGGTCAGTCAGCACAGCAGTGCCTGCCTTGATGCCGATAACGGCTCCGATAATGTGCATCAGTGGAGCTGCTTTGGCAGCAATAATCAACGCTGGTTAATAGAAGGTTTACCCAATGGGGCCTATCGGGTTAGTTCGCAGGCATCCGGCGATATACTCGAAGCTCAGTATGGCGCAACGGCTAATGGCACCAATGTTCGCACCGCGGGGGCCAACGGGGCTGATGCCCAGTCCTGGTGGTTTTCGCCGGTACAATAACGCAATCTTAAGGCGGTATAGCAAGCAGGCTATACCGCTACTTCAGACCATTGCTACGATCGAATTACAATGCCTGGATATTTCTTTATAC
>NZ_CAJXQY010000179.1 GCF_913058315.1 uncultured Alteromonas sp.
AATCGACTGACCGAGTAAGGTTTCCGGAAAATAGCTGATAAATGGGGTTTTCACCAGATCGGCAAAACTAAGCTCGCAACGCGAGGCCAGTGGATGGGAACGGTGCACAATGGCTTGCAACCTCAGTTCAATAGACGGTTCCGTCAACAATAACGGGTGGCTGATGTTGCCAAAAGCAATAGCAAAATCGATGCGGCGCTGACTAATGTATTCGACCATCATTTCATTTGCCAGTGTCTCCAGCTTCAGCACACAGTCCGGCTGGGCCTGTCTTACTCGCGCGAATAACCAGGGCATAACCACATTAGACAGACTGGGTGTACAGGCAATATGAAACTGCTGGCTGTCCTTTTTAATAATCCGATTAATGGTGTCATCCAAACCTTCCACGCGCTGATAAATCGGCTCCAGTTCGCGAAATAATTCCAACCCTTCCGGCGTTGCAATCAAACGGCCCTTATGCCGTTCAAACAGCGCAATACCCAGCTTATATTCCATGTATTTCAATAACCGGCTGATCCCCGGCTGGGATACATTTAAAATTTCTGCTGCACCACTGATTGTTTTGGCAATCATTACGGCTCTGAACACTTCTAACTGTCTAAAATTCAGCAACATCTGTTATTAACTCTTAGGCTCAACTTGCCTTATGCCCGGGAGGGTACGCCCTGCCCGGCTATTAACCTGATGTTATACATTAGCGAATAATGGATCTTTTACAAGTGATTACCGAGCGCCTTAGTATTCCTGCATAAATTAACATTCAGCGACGATGACTAACCAAAGTCATCGAAGCGTCGTCTTACAGATGGGATAGTCAGCCATGAAACACGCCATCGCCTCAGTATGTCTGTCGGGGGATCTTCGCCAAAAAATTGAAGCGGCTGCGGCGGCTGGATTTAGCGGTATCGAAATATTTGAAAACGACTTGCTGTTATTTGACCAGCCGCCTCAGGTGGTTAAGCGCATCGCCGACGATCATGGCATTGCCATCGTTGCCCTGCAGCCTTTTCGTGACTTTGAATGCATGCCCGCCCATCTCATGGCGCGTAACCTTGACCGCGCACAACGCAAGTTCGACGTCATGGACGCGCTGGGCACTTCAACGCTGTTTATCTGTAGTAATGTCTCCACTCAAACCATCGATAGTCGAGCTCTGGCCAGTGAACACTTGCATACCCTTGCTAAGCTGGCCGCCGAGCGAAATCTCCAACTCGGCTACGAAGCGCTGGCCTGGGGCCGCTATGTATCACGCTACGAGGATGCCTGGGAAATTGTGAAACAGGCGGATCATCCCCATCTGGGAATAGTGCTTGATAGCTTTCATTTATTTGCCCGCGGTGGCGATCTGTCATTACTGGCAGAGATACCGGGCGACAAAATAACCCTGGTACAAATTGCCGATGCGCCCTGGCTGGATATGGATGTATTGCAATGGAGCCGCCATTTCCGCTGTTTTCCGGGACAGGGCGATCTGCCCGTGGTGGCATTTATGCAAAAGGTCATGCAAACAGGCTATGACGGCTATGTGTCCCATGAGATATTTAACGATGAATTCCGCTCCAGTCCGGGTACCAGTACTGCGCAGGATGGCAAACGCTCGCTACTCTGGCTGGAGGATGAAGTGATCAAAAGCACGCCGGATATTCTGGCTCCCCCCCTGCTCGACCAGCACAACTTCCCCCCCTCGCCATCGGTTAACGATGTAGAGTTTATTGAATTTGCCACCGCCGGTGACAGCAGAAAAGCTCTGCTGGCGCTTATCCAGGCACTTGGTTTTATCCAGACCCACCAACACCGCCATAAGGATGTAGCGCTGTTTCGCAACGGTGATGTGAGCTTAGTATTGAACCAGGAGCCCGACAGTTTCGCGCAAAATCACTATCTGGTGCACGGCACCTCAGTTTGTGCCATTGCTTATCAGGTAGAAAATGCCGAGGACATGGTACGACGGGCAGAGTACTTCAGTTACCCGGGCTTTGCGGCTCACCCGGAAAATGGCGAAATGCGTATCCCCGGGATCCGCGGTATGAATGGCGAACTGGTGTATTTTGTTCAGGCACTGGCCGCTCAGCGACGTTTTTTTGATGTGGATTTTATGCCGTTGGAAATCCCTGCCCCGACGCCGGCATACGCCATGCGGGTGGATCATATTACCAGCGGCATTGCCGAGTCTGAATTTTTATCCACCTCACTATTTTACCGGGCTTTATTCGGGCTCGATATTGCCCAGCCCCAGGATCTGATTGACCCTCATGGCCTTATCGTCAGCCGCACTGCCACCAGTGCCGACAAGAAAATCAGATTACCTTTTAATATGTCCCGCAGTGGCAATGCCTCAACCGAACGCTTCCGGCAGAACCATGCCGGTTCGGGTGTGCAGCACATTGCTCTGCATTGCAGCGATATACTCAATTACGTTAAGCACCTTGACCCGTCCGTAGTATTGCCAATACCGCAGAACTACTACGACGATTTGGACGCAAGATATGATTTGCCGGACGAGCTGGCGTCACAGCTACGCCGCTATAACCTGCTTTATGATGAGAGTCAGACCGGCCACTTTATCCACTTTTACACCAAGCCAATCAACGGCTTATTTTTTGAAATAGTGCAACGCAACCAGTACGCAAATTATGGTGAAGCCAATGCCGCTGTGCGCATGGCAGCGCAGGCGCGGCTGTAAGCAACACTGTTATTCAGAACGGATGGTTTTCGACACGCCACTGGCCGATAGCTGCTCATAACTGTTTAACGCCGCCTGGGCATGCTCTTTCATCAACGCTTCCGCTCTGGCGCCCTGGCCGGCGGTGATGGCCTGCACAATGGCGTGATGCTGCTGGTGGGCATAATAAAGCCGTTCATATTCGCGTTCGGTTTGTTCTGGGTTAAATACCAGCGCATTTACCGATGCCATAGGCAGGTGTTCATTTATCTGCAGGGCCATAGCAATGGCATTATTCTGACTGCCTTTAACCAGGCAATCATGAAACTGCCGGTTAATTTCAACATAAGCCTGTACCTTCGCCTCGTTAAAAGAGCGTTCGGCAAACAATTCATCCCCGGCCTGCAAACAATGCCTGAGTGTGTCTGTCAGTCCGGGGGCGAGATCCTTTTCCACAATCTGACGCACGGCCAGTCCTTCCAGAACACCTCTGACTTCCACCGAACCGGCAATTTCATCATTGGTTATTTGCCTGACCTGATAACCGCGGCGCGGCAGTTTAGTCAGTAGCCCCTCCTGTTCGAGCGCACGAAATGCAATACGCACAGGTGTCCGGGAGACGCCCAGTAACTCTGCGGTAGGAATTTCAGCCAGCCGGTCTCCCTGTTGCAATGCGCCGGAAAGAATTTTATCCCGCAAGATACTCAGTACGGCATGTTTATCTTTTTTCATTTATCTACATCCTGAACTCTGATTCCCGACTGTTAACCGGGAGCATGATCACATTTTGCGGTGTAATGGCATTGTAAACAAGCACACAACCACATTTAAAAATGGATCCAATACTACTAATTATAGTGACCTTAAAGCTGATATTGGCGCAAAACTGGCTTTTTACACTTAAAATTGGATCCAAAAACAACAAAAACACTGGAAACATAAAATTAACATTGTTAACATTGGATCCAATTTGAAGGTGTAATCAAAACAAGGATCCCTGCATATGAGCCATTTTATTCGCAACGCCTGGTACGTTGCAGCAACCAGTGACGAAATTGAAGCCAGCCAGCCGCTGGGTCGTACGATATGTAATATTCAAATTGCCTTTTATCGTGATAGTCAGCACCAGGTGCAAGCCGTTGAAGACTTCTGCCCTCATCGTGGAGCCCCATTATCACTGGGTTATGTTGAAGGTGACAACCTTGTATGCGGTTATCATGGCCTGCAAATGGGCGCCGACGGAAAAACCCGTAGCATGCCCAGTCAACGGGTCGAAAACTTTCCCTGTATCAAACCGGTTCCGGTGGTTGAACGCTATGGTTTTATTTGGATCTGGCCGGGTGATAAAGCCGCTGCAGATGAGAGCCTGATCCCTGAGCTTCACTGGGCATTGGATCCAAAATGGGCCTACGGCGGTGGGTTATTCCACATTAAGTGTGATTATCGCCTGATGATTGATAACCTCATGGATCTCACTCACGAAACCTATGTGCACGCCAGTTCCATTGGTCAAAAGGAAATCGATGAAACGCCGGTAAAAACCACCATGGAAAATGGCCAGGTGGTCACCAGTCGGTTTATGCAAAACATTTTACCACCTCCCTTCTGGCAAAATGGCTTAAGCGCAAATGGCCTGCCAACCGATCAGCCAGTAGACCGCTGGCAGATTTGTCGTTTTGATTTGCCCAGTCACGTGATGATTGAAGTGGGTGTGGCCATGGCCGGTCAGGGTGGTTACGATGCACCGGCAGAACAAAAAGCCGGCAGTATTGTGGTGGATTTTATTACGCCTGAAACCGATGGCACCATGTGGTATTTCTGGGGGATGGCGCGTAACTTTAAAGTAGACGATGAAGCACTGACCGCCTCTATTCAGGAAGGCCAGGGCAAAATTTTCAGCGAAGATTTAGACATTCTCGAGCGTCAGCAACTTAATCTGCAGCGCTTCCCCGACCGCGAGCTGCTTAAACTCGACATTGATGCCGGCGGCGTTCAGGCCCGGCGTATGATTGAGCGCACCATGAAAAAAGAACAGCCCGCCGCCACCAATGGAGTGGCCTGATATGTACCAGGTTATCGTATCCCAGAAAGAGGCTGTAACTTCCCGGGTATCCAGGTTGACCCTGAGCCCCAAAGATGGCCAGGCATTGCCTGCGTGGTCGCCCGGGGCTCATATTGATGTGTTCTTACCTGATGGCATGATACGTCAGTATTCTCTGTGTGGCGCTCTCGATGCGCAGCATTATCAGATTGCCGTGCAATGGGAAGAACAAGGTAAAGGCGGCTCCCGCTATATTCACCAGACATTGCAGCCTGGTGCTGAACTGACTATCAGTGAGCCTCGTAACCACTTTCCGCTTACTGAAGATAATAGCCCCTGCCTGTTTCTGGCGGCTGGCATCGGCATTACCCCATTTATCCCCATGGTTGAAGCATGCCTGAGCAGCAACCGGCCGTTCAAGCTGAGCTATGCCATCGCCAAGGCGTCTGATAATTTACTTAGCGAACACTACACGTCGTTGGCTAACGTTCAGGTTCACGATAAAGCGACTCAGGGTGCCCGCCTGGATATCAGTGCGGTGCTCGCAGCAGCCACGGCTAACAGCGATATTTTTGTCTGCGGCCCGAATGGTTTTATTAACGACGTCCTTAGTCTGGCCGCGCAGCAGGGTGTCGACCCGGCACGGCTACATCGTGAGTTTTTTACCGCTGAACCCATTGATCATTCCGATGACGGCAGCTTTGAGGTGGAAATTGCCAGTACCGGCCAGATAGTCAGTGTTGGCAAAGATGAGTCTATGCTGGAAGCACTGGAGGATAATGGCTTTTTTGTGCCGGTGTCTTGTGAAGAAGGCGTCTGTGGTACCTGTATAACCCCGTTATTAAGCGGTGAAGCAGATCACAAAGATGTGTTTCTGACCGACAAAGAAAAAGCACAAATGGACCGGGTAGCCGTCTGCTGCTCTCGGGCTAAAAGCCCACGCTTAATCCTTGACCTCTAACCCTGACTCTGACGACGGTACACGGCAGGGCTCAGCCCGGTGTACCGTTTAAAGAATTTATTGAAGTATCCGGGTTCAGTAAACCCCAGTCGCTCGGCTATTTCAGCTACTGCGGTATCGCTGAAAATAAGGAAGCGTTTAGCCTCGCTTATCAGCACATTATGAATAAGCGCCAGCGCATTGGATTGAAAATGCTGTTGGCAGATTTGATTAAGGTGGGCCTGACTGACGCCAATTTGCTGGGCATACCAGGCCACTTTGTGTTGTTCGGTAAAGTGCTGGCGAATAAGCTGCTGAAACTGCCTTAATTTGCGTTCAGGTTTACTCAGACTCCCTTCTTCACTGCGGGCCGGCTGCATGCGGTGCATTACGATAAGTAATTGCTGTAACAGGGCTTGCAACATATTGCTCTGATGCAATGAAGCGGTGTTAGCTTCCTGCTGAATCGCCAGGCAAATGGTTTGCAACGGGCTGCGGTAGTTAGCTGTTATGGGCAACACAAACGCTTCAGCCAACGCCTCTACGGACCCACCAATATTTTGCTCTACCTGACGAAGCATTGGCGAGGCCACCGATAATACCGTTCCCTGTGAGTGGGACTGCCAGTCAAAGCCATGCATTACCCCGTCGGGAATATATAACAAAGCCGGTGCTTCAATGTGATGGTGTTCATCATCAAACTGCACGTCTACGCCGCCCTCAGTAACCACAAAGAGTTGCGTAATATGTTGGTGACGATGGGGGTGAATTTTCCATTCATGGCGGGCGCTGCGCTGGGTTAGCGGCTCGCAGTACAAAAAGGTCTGATGCCAGAAGCGCCCTTTCTCACCATAAAGATCAACAAACTCTAAACTACCCAACATTATTATTACAATCTACAAAATTAACCATTAAATAACTAATTTAACCCTTATAAAGCAATAATATCTACATAAAATACAATTATCAAACAAATAAGGGGCTCACATGAACTGGCAAAAACAGGACTACGATGACATTCCCGGCACTTACGTGTTCGATGGTCAGCGGGCGCATCCGGCCTACACAATCAATAAATTGCTGTATACCTTCAACGATGAAGCCTGTCGGGCAGAATTTGACGCCGATCCAGCCGCGTATTGCGACAAAATGGGCGTAACCGGTGAATATAAAGACGCCGTGCTAGCCCAGGATTTTCTGGGTCTGCTGCGATTAGGTGCCAACATCTATTTCCTGGCCAAGATGTGTATTCCGCGCGGCGTATCGGTGCAGGATGCAGGTGCCGCTTTTCAGGGCATCACCACAGAAGAATTCCAGCAGCGACTGCTCGACAAAGGTGACGGGCTGAGTGACAAACTGGCAAAACGAGGAGATTACTGGAATGGCTAAAATTATTGGTGGGATCACCAGCTCACACATCCCCGCAGTGGGCAACGCAATTTCTCAGGGGCTCACTCAGGAACCCTACTGGAAACGTTTTTTCGATGGTTATGAGCCCGCCAAAGCTTGGCTAAAAGCAGCCAGACCTGATGTAGTGATAGTGGTTTATAACGACCACGGTTTGAATTTTTTTCTCGATAAAGTGCCTACCTTTGCACTTGGCTGTGCAGATGTCTATCACAATGCCGATGAGGGCTGGGGACTTAAACCGGTGCCGTCATTTACCGGTGATGTAAAGCTCTCCTGGCATCTGGCACAGTCGTTGATTGAGCAGGAATTTGATATTTGTACCTGTCAGGAAATGAAAGTCGATCATGGTTTTGTCAATCCCATCCGGGCATTATTTGGCGACCATGAACAATGGCCGGTAAAAGCTATACCGCTGGCGGTGAATACGGTTCAGCACCCGGTGCCCTCAGCCGCACGCTGTTTAAAGCTGGGCAGAGCACTGGGTAAAGCCCTTGAATCCTATCCGGAAGATACCCGGGTGGTGATCCTGGGTACCGGAGGCATGTCCCACCAGCTACAGGGCGAGCGTGCCGGCATTATCGATGTGGAATTTGATTTGGAATGTATGGATAAAATTGCCACCGATCCAGAATGGATGACCCAGTTCAGCAATGCCGAAATTATTCGCCGGGCTGGCAGTGAAGGCATTGAAACCATTATGTGGCTGGTAATGCGTGGCGCTTTAAAAGACGACGCTGCCGTGCTGCACAAACATTACCATGCACCTATTTCGAATACCGGTGCAGGCGTTTTAGTGCTGGATAA
>NZ_CAJXQY010000180.1 GCF_913058315.1 uncultured Alteromonas sp.
TTTTCCGAAAGAACTTAAACTTAATTAGTTAATAATTAAGCTAATGCGCCTTTAGCCGCATTGACTAATGCACTGAAAGCCGCTTTGTCATGTACTGCGATGTCGGCAAGGATCTTACGATCGATTTCAACAGACGCTTTCTTCAGACCGTTAATGAAACGGCTGTATGACATGCCATTTTGACGAGCCGCAGCATTGATACGTGCAATCCACAGTTGGCGGAATTGACGTTTACGCTGACGACGGTCGCGATAAGCATATTGACCAGCTTTAGTTACAGCCTGTACCGCTACGCGATAAACACGTGAACGAGCACCGTAATAACCTTTAGCTTGTTTTAAAACTTTTTTGTGACGAGCACGTGCGATAGTGCCGCGTTTAACTCTTGCCATTATTCAGTCTCCCAGTCTTAAACGTAAGGCAGCATGCGCTGTACTAATTTAGTATCAGAGTCATGAACCAGTTTTTTGCCACGCAGGTGACGTTTACGCTTAGAGCTCTTCTTAGTCAGAATGTGACGTAAGTGAGACTGTTTGCTTTTAAAGCGGCCTGAGCCCGTTTTCTTGAAACGTTTGGCAGCACCACTAACAGTTTTCATTTTAGGCATTGCTAAAACTCCGCATTGTTTAGGGTTGGTTACTCAGATGTGCAGTCATCTTATGAACCAGTTAATGTTTGCAGCAGGGTGTTTTGGGGTGCAGACTCCCAAAAACTTTAAAGACCACTACTACTTCTTAAGTGGGGCGAGCACCATGATCATCTGACGGCCTTCCACACGACGTGGGAAAGACTCGCAGTTAGCAATCTCTTCTAAATCAACTTTAACGCGGTTTAAAAGTTCAATGCCAATCTCTTGGTGAGCCATTTCACGTCCGCGGAAACGGATCGTGACTTTGGCTTTATCGCCACCTTCCAGAAAGCGACGCAGGTTGCGCAGTTTTACCTGGTAATCGCCTTCATCAGTGCCAGGGCGAAATTTAATCTCCTTGACCTGAATTTGCTTCTGTTTTTTCTTTTGCTCTTTCTGAGCCTTCGATTTTTCGAAGAGGAACTTGCCGTAGTCCATGACTTTACAGACTGGCGGCTCAGCGTTCGGACTAATTTCAACAAGATCTAAACTTGCTGCTTCAGCAGTACTCGTTGCTTCGCTAAGCGATACAACGCCTAACTGGCTTCCATCAGCGCCGATTAAGCGCACTTCTCTTGCAGTGATTTCATCGTTAATCCGGGCTTTGTCACCCTGAGCCTTATTGTTAGCGCCTTTAATGTGCTATTCCTCCAACTTCTTTAATCTTTACCTGACTTCCCATTCTCAAAAATTTATCAAGAAATCAGACATTTGCATATATGCATAATACAACGACAGCCACGCTGCATAATTAGATGCGCGAGTATACCGTTATTTGATGATTTTTCCAGCGATTTCTTCATTCGCCATCGCAATAAAGTCTTCTACCGGCATACTGCCTAAGTCTTCACCACGACGAGAGCGAACAGCAACCTTCCCTGCTTCCATCTCTTTATCGCCAACCACCAGCATATAGGGTACGCGTTTTAGCGTATGTTCTCGAATTTTAAAACCAATTTTCTCATTTCTCAAGTCAGTCTTCACTCTGAAGCCCTGAGATTGCAAAGAATCGACTACTTGTTGAGCATATTCAGCCTGATTATCGGTAATGTTCATCACGACCATTTGCTTCGGTGCCAGCCACAATGGGAAGAATCCGGCATAGTCTTCTGTCAGGATCCCGATGAAGCGCTCCAGCGAGCCCAGTACCGCGCGGTGGATCATTACCGGTACTTTACGCTCACCGTCTTCGGCAACATATGACGATCCCAGACGACCCGGCATGGAGAAGTCGGCCTGAACCGTACCGCACTGCCATGCACGATCTAAACAGTCATACAATGTGAATTCGATTTTCGGGCCATAAAATGCGCCTTCGCCAGGCAGATATTTAAATTCAATATCCTTACTGTGCAGCGCATCGGCCAGCGCTTTCTCGGCTTTATCCCAAATTTCGTCACTCCCTACACGCTTTTCCGGACGGGTAGACAGTTTCACTTCAATTTTCTCAAAGCCGAACGTGCGATAGGCATCGTAAATCATATCGATACATTTACACACCTCATCCAGCATTTGCTCTTCTGTACAGAAGATGTGTGCATCGTCCTGAGTAAAGCCACGAACACGCATTAAGCCGTGTAATGCACCCGACGGCTCATTACGGTGGCAACAGCCAAACTCAGCCATTCGCAGTGGCAGGTCACGGTAAGACTTCAGCCCCTGGTTAAAGATTTGCACGTGGCCGGGGCAGTTCATCGGCTTAATGGCATATTCACGCTTTTCTGATTCGGTGGTGAACATGTTTTCGGCGTATTTATCCCAGTGACCGGATTTTTCCCACAACACACGGTCCATCATCAACGGACCTTTTACTTCGTCGTAAGCATATTTACGCAGCATGTCGCGTACGTACTTTTCCAGTTCGGTGTAGATTGCCCAGCCATCGTTGTGCCAGAACACCATACCCGGTGCTTCTTCCTGCCAATGGAACAGATCCAGCGTTTTACCGATTTTACGGTGATCGCGTTTTTCGGCTTCTTCCAGGCGGGTTAGATAGGCTTTTAACTGCTTCTTATCAGCCCAGGCGGTACCGTAAATACGTTGCAACATTTTGTTGTCACTGTTGCCACGCCAGTAAGCGCCGGCCACTTTCATTAATTTGAAGTGATGACAAAATTTCATGTTCGGCACGTGAGGGCCACGGCACATATCCACGTATTCTTCGTGGTGATACAGACCTGGCTTATCATCCTGGCTGATGTTTTCATCCAGAATTTCAATTTTGTACGGCTCATGACGCTCAACAAAAGCATCACGGGCTTGTTGCCAGCTAACGGTTTTCTTGACTACGTCGTAGTTAGTTTTAGCCAGCTCCAGCATGCGCTTTTCCAGCTTTTGGATATCATCCTGGTTCAGCGAGTGCTCCATGTCGATATCGTAATAAAAACCGTTGTCGATCACCGGACCAATGGCCATTTTTACGTCAGGATAGAGCTGTTTAATTGCATGCCCTAATAAGTGCGCGCAGCTGTGACGCACAATTTCCAGCCCCTCTTCGTCTTTAACGGTCAGGATTTGTAAATCGGCATCGTGTTCAATAATGTCAACCGCATCGACCAGTTCGCCGTTGACTTTACCGGCTACGGTGGCTTTCGCCAGACCAGGACCGATATCGTTAGCGACATCTAAAACTGAGACAGGGTTATCGAAGGAACGCTTGCTTCCGTCCGGAAGAGTAATAACTGGCATGAAATATCCTTACAGTGGTGACACCTACTCTGTGCCACTTGTTTTAATGTCTGAAATTAGAAAGTGTGACCCCCTGCAACCAGGGGCATTACGTGCTTCGACAAGCACTAATTTGGCTCGGATTATAACCCGTGAAACGCCACATGCAATGCTAGATTACGCAGATCGTATGTAAATCAGGCGATTCAGCACATATTGTTGGTTACCGGTGTAACTTTACCCCGTATACGCTTGATCCTAATCACCTAACTGGCCGTTTTACGAGAGCCTTTAAGGGCCTGATTTAACGTTTTTAACTCAGCCTCAGTGAGATTACGCCACTGGCCGGGTTTAAGCTTGCCTAACTCAATGTGCATAATGCGGGTCCGTTTCAGTTTGGTGACTTCATAGCCCAAAAACTCACACATGCGGCGTATCTGACGGTTGAGTCCCTGGGTCAGAATAATGTTGAATTTAAATTTACCGCGGGGAAACACCTGACAAGGTTTGGTTACCGTCCCTAATATGGGCACGCCTTTGGCCATTTTTTGTAAAAAACGCTCGCTAACCGGCTGATTAACGGTGACTTCATATTCTTTATCGTGGGCATTTTCGGCCCGCAGAATTTTATTCACAATATCACCATCGCTGGTGAGTAAAATCAGGCCTTCAGAAGGCTTATCGAGCCGTCCAATGGGAAAAATACGTTGTTTATGGCCAATCGCATCAACGATATTCCCCTTCACATGACGTTCTGTAGTGCAGGTTATACCAATGGGTTTGTTGTACACAATATAGACCCTGTCAGACTTATCCCGGGCCACCGTGCCTATTCGTTTACCATCCACTTTAACCGTATCACCAGGCGCTACCTTAGTACCGAGTTCCGGCTTTTTATCATTGATGGTCACCCGTTGCTGTTCAATGAGTTTGTCGGCTTCACGCCGGGAGCAAAACCCCGTATCACTGATGTATTTATTGAGGCGCTTGGTATTCTCTGCGCTCATTGTTGGCCCTCTAAGCTCATTATTCACCTTAAAACAGAGGCGGCGATTGTACCGCTAAGCAAGCAGCAAAGTGTACAACATCCGTCAATCTAACGCCTGCCCTAATGCTGCAAATCAGCCAAACTCTGTTCTGGAGTTACTCACTTTTTGACAAAAACGCGGCCGGAAATCCGTTTAAGTCAAAGCCCCATAGCGCTGGTAGCAACCAGTAAACAGCTAACGACAGCAGGATAATCGATATAAAATTCATCCAGATACCGGTACGAAACATGTCAGCTATTTTTAAGTACCCGGAACCAAACACAATCGCGTTTGGCGGCGTTGCTACCGGCAACATGTACGCACAGGACGCCGCCACGGTTACCGCCACCATCAGCGTATACGGATGCACATCAAGCGCCAGTGCCATGGGCGCCAGAATCGGTAACAACACCGTTGTCGTTGCCAGATTGGAGGTAATTTCGGTTAAAAAATTCACCGCGGCGATTAAAATGGCCACCAGCAAGAACAAGGGTAATGCTTCCAGCAGAATAAGGTGCTGGCCGATCCAGTTCGCCAGACCCGATTTTTGAAAACCACCGGCTATGGCAATCCCGCCACCAAATAGCACTATCGTGCCCCAGGGCATTCTTACCGCTTCTTCCCAGGTCATAATGGCATGCTGCTTATCTTTGGACGAAAACATAAACAAGCTGGCAGCAGCGGTGATGGCAATAATAGTGTCATCCAGTTGCGGCACAAAATGTTGCAGATAAGCGCGACACACCCACATCAGCGCGGTGGCCACAAACACCACTAAGACCAGTTTTTCCTCATAACTCATGGGCCCCAGTTGGTTACGCAACGTGGCTATTTCTTCGCGCCCACCGGGGAACTGACTGTCTTTACAGGCAAACGCAAAACGCGTGAGGTATACCCAGCAAATCGTCAGCAATACCACACTGATAGGGAAGCCAAACATAAACCAGGTGGCAAAGCTGATATCAATGCCATAAATCTGCTGCAGGATACCGGCTAACACCAGATTCGGCGGTGTACCGATAAGTGTGGCCATCCCGCCAATGGACGCTGAATAAGCAATCGCCAGCATCAGTGCCTTACTGAACTGCTCACCTTCTTTAGGCTTTAACGCCGAATGGCCGAGAAACTGACTGGCCACGGCAACACCTATGGGTAACATCATCACCGTTGTGGCAGTATTGGAAATCCACATCGACAAAAAAGCGGTTGAAAGCATAAAACCAAGGATAATGCGTGGCACGTTACTGCCCACTACATAGATGATATTCAGTGCAATTCGCCGGTGCAGGTTCCAGCGCTCGATGGCAATGGCCAGTATAAAACCGCCCATGTATAAGAAAATATATTTATGCCCGTAGGACGCCGTAACGTCACTGATGTTGACACCGCCGAACAGCGGTAATAACACTATGGGTAACAGAGCAGTCACGCTGATGGGGATAGCCTCGGTGATCCACCAAATTGCAACCCACAGGGTAACGGCCAGCACAGCCACGCCCTGCTGACTTAAATTGTCGGGGCTAAAGCCCAGTAAAATACTCAGAAAAACGGCAGGGCCGAGTCCTAACCCTACTTGTCTGGTTGAAAGCGCCATAAGAAGAAACAACGTATTGTTATGGTAGTAACCTGCTATAAAGACAAAAAAAGTGCCTTAAATCAAGCGTTCTCATTTGTTAAGTTGGGTGGTTTGTCGGATTCAGGCAATTATTCGTCCGCGTTGACACTGGCAAAGGTAAAAATATATTCCATACTCATGAAAAGTGTGAAGATGCATACAACCATGTGGCAATTTATCAGCGAACAAATCAGTGAGCACTCCGGCCACTTATTTGTCTGTCAGAACCGTCAACCGGTAGCCGGAGGCGATACCCATCAATGTGCGGTGATCCGTGATGACAACCAGCGCTACTTCGTAAAATACCGGAGTTTAACCTCGGTCGATAATACCGAACTGGACGCTGAGGCCGATGGTTTGAAGGCGCTTGCCAATGCCGCCAGTATTCGCACGCCAAAAGTCATTTGTTACGGCGTGCTGGAAGAAAACAATCAGCTTCACGAATATCTGGTAATGCAATATCTGAAGCTTTCACAAAGTGCAGATGAAGACTGGCTGATCTGCGGAAAACAGCTGGCCCATTTACACCGCACCACCAGTGGTCCGGAATACGGTTGGCCCCGGGATAATTACATCGGACGCTCTGTTCAGGTGAATACCGGCACCAACAGCTGGGCCACTTTCTTTGCCGAAAGCCGTATTGGCGCCATGCTGGAACTGCTGGCCAGACAAGGTCATGTCTGGTGTAACATTGATGTCTGTACCACCCGAATTTACCATTTTCTGCAGCATTATCAGCCGCAACCTTCGTTATTGCATGGCGATTTGTGGAGCGGCAACCTCGGCTTCCACCATCATCAACCAGTATTGTTCGACCCGGCCACCTACTACGGCGACCGCGAAACCGATATCGCCATGACCGAATTGTTTGGCCGCCTGCCGGACGAGTTTTACGCTGGATATAATGCGATATGGCCCCTCGATGAGGACTATCAGAGCCGCCGCAAGCTATACCAGCTTTACCACATCCTTAATCATGCCGTATTATTTGGCGGTCACTACCTGCAAGCCGCGCAGGACGACATAGTACAACTGAACCAACAATTACTTTAAGGGCAGCTCATTGCAGGAATCTGGCTGGCAGCACATTACCAGAGGGATAGCTTTTATCCTCGTTTTACTGTTTGGTGTTACAGGCTGCTCGCCCCATCAGGTGAGCGACGACATTACAGAGTATACCGACCGACTGGCCCGGGTGCTTAACACTGAGCTCGCCGCTGCGGATGATCTGCCGCCCCCCGATTATCCGCTGCGCGATACCTTGCTTGCAGAACCCGCCCCTCTGGATATTAATCTGACCCGGTTCTACCAGCTCCAGCAGTGTGAATTGGGCAACCTGGTCGCCGAGCGCAATACCGCGCTAGGTAAAGTACAGCACTTTTCTCAGCGGTTGGATTATGAACGACAATTGCTTAAAGCGTTATCCGATTGCATTAGCTTTGTGGGCAGTAAAAGCGACGAGGCTAACCGTGAATTGCTGGCCACCATGGAAATCTGGTCTGCCGCAAAACAGGCCGCCTACCCGACTCACTGGGCTAATATGCTGGTACTCAGCGAAGAAACCCGGGCGGCCTTCAGCCGGCCTCAGCCAGCGCTATTAATGGCCGACACCCTCGACATTGCCGGTCAGCTCTCAGTGTTTAAACAGCTGGACCGTTATTTATCCCCTCGCGCAAATATGACGTCCCGTCTCGAACCCGCGTTGCAAGCCATTGGCGCCACCCGCCTGCCAGCCTCAGTGTGGCAGGCCCGGCATCAGATAGCCTCGCGTCTGCCAGCGCTTACCTTACAATTAGATCCATTGCTGGCTAAAACCGCCTGCACTGACCAGGCAACGATTTTACGCAATGTGTTTTACTTGTTTTTTATTGAGCGGATCCAACC